>JABDKA010000170.1 GCA_013002405.1 Sulfitobacter sp.
CGATGATGGAAATCCCAAAGCCAAGATTCACGATCACATCGCTCTCGTTCGGTGCCCTGACAAGGACACCCTTGAGCGAGGTCCGGACGGGGTTGCGCATCTCAAGGTGGAGTTTGGGATCCTCGGCCCCGATCAGATCGCCCATGCAGATGACCGCCCGGGGGCGCTTGACGCAGAAGAGCTCAAGAAAGCGGGCGCCGGTGACGGCGCTGTCCCGGAAAAGCTTTCGCGCCGTCGGACCCGCGTGCAGGATGTGGCCCGTCGCACTCACCCGCAGGTGCATCGGGCAGAGCAGGTCGAGAACCTCATCCGACGGCAAGCCCGACATCAGGTACCTACGCCAAGTTCGAATTCGCGGCCCCGTGCGAAATCTGTCTCAATAAGTGTGATGGTGATGGTTTCCTCGTCATTTGCACCGCCGACGTGATCCAGTACCGCCAGCGCGCCGTAATCGTCGGCCATGGCCCGCAGCACGCCCAGCATTACGTGTCCGAACCCCGGCAGGGTCGATTTGCATTTCAGATGGAACCGGTCCGAAGCGGAGGCATAGAGCGTCATGGGTGGCAGGACGAGGTCCGGCACGGCCAGGCGCACCCGGTCCGGCAGATCGTCAAGCGAGTGCAGAAAATCCAGGAACGTCACCCCACTGAAACGCAGAAGACGCCGGACGGCGGGAAAGGAAGGGTTCATGATCAGATAGGTGCCCAGGTCCTCCATCATGCCAGCGACGGTACGGCCCAACAGACGGCTCATTGCGGCAACCAGGTCGGGAGTATATTGCCGATCATACCGCATCATCGCCTCGAATTCGGTAAATTCGAGACCCGCCTCGGCGCAGATATCTTCCCAGATTTCAAAGCCGTAGGTATCGCACACAAAGTGTTGGATGCTGCGGTTCACCAGTCCGTGCATGAGCCCACTCTCCCAAAAGGTTCCAACCGGAGAATATGGTCGGTAACTCTTAAGATCGAACCAACAGGTGGTATTTTACGGATTATTAGAAATCGGTCGGCGCTCCGCCTTCCGCTTTTCGCCGGGCGACGAAATCAGCGAGTTCTTCCTGGATGGCCGCGTCCAATGGGGGCGGCTCGAAGGAGGTGATGATTTCCTTGAACATCTGGTGCGCCCGTTCCGGCGTCCAGATGCCGCCCGCTGCCTCCCAGCCTTCATAGTTCTTCCAGTCCGACAGGAAGGGCTGGTAGAAGGCCGTCGCATATCGGTCCTGCGTGTGCTGGATGCCAAAGAAGTGGCCCGCATTGCCCACCGACTTGATGGCATCAAGCGCAATCTCGTCCGGCCCGGTGGCGCAAATGGCGGGGTCCATGTAGCGCTGGATCTGCTGCAGGATTTCGCAATCCATGATGAATTTCTCGGGACTGGCGATCAGCCCCCCTTCGAGCCAGCCCGCCGCATGGTAGACCATGTTCGAGCCCGACTGGACGGCCGCCCAGAGCGAATTGGAGGTCTCCCACATGGCCTGCCCGTCCGGCACGTTGGCGGCACAGACGCCCGAAGATCGCATGGGCAGGTCGTAGTAGCGCGCCATCTGTCCGGTCATCTGGGTGGCACGCATGTACTCCGGCGTACCAAAGGCAGGCGCACCCGATTTCATGTCCACGTTCGAGGTGAAGGTGCCGATGGCCACCGGACAACCCGGGCGGATGATTTGCGCCAGAACCACCGCGCAAAGCGCCTCGGCCAGGCTTTGCGCCACGGCGCCCGCCATGGTCACGGGCGCCATCGCGCCCGCCAGCGTGAAGGGTGTGACCACCAGGCCCTGACCCCGCCGCGCCAGTCGCATCCAGCCGTCCATCATCGGATAGTCGTGCTTGAGCGGCGAGGTGGAGTTGATGTTGGTGTACATACGCGGGGTCGCGTCGAACTCTTCGTGGCTAACACCTTGGGAGATGCGCACCATCTCCATGACATCCTCCACCCGCTCCTTGCCCAGCGAATAGGCGTGCATCACCTTGTCGGTCAGAGTGAGCTTGTCATAGAGCACGTCGAGGTGGCGGACGGAGGCATGCACATCGACCGGCTCCACCGGATAACCGCCCGCAAAGTGGATGCAGTTAAAATACTGGGTCAGTTTGAGAAGGTTTGCGCACATCTCCCGCGTTCCGGGGACCTTCCGGCCGATTGTCATATCCCAATAGTTTGGCGGGGAGGAGACGTTGCCGAAAAGCAGGTTGCGCCCGCCTATGGTAATCTTTCGCTCAGGGTTGCGCGGGGTCAGAGTAAACTCGGAAGGAGCCTTGCCGATCCACTCCATCACGAAATCACGCCCCATGCGGACGTTCTCTCCCTGAACCTTGCAACCCGCCTTGGCCAGGATCTGGCAGGCTTCGGGGTTCAGGAATTCGATCCCGATCTCTTCGAGGATGCGCATGGCGCCATCGTGAATGGCTTCGATCCCTTCAGGGCCCAGGGGTTCTGTCGGGGCATCGATGTTGACAGGGGGGTTCCAGGGCATCTGCTCGATCACGGCGCTGCCACGACGATCGCGGGCCCCTGCCCGGCCACCGCCTCGTGTCCGGCGTTTACTTGCCACTGCCATACCGTCCCCTCCGCTGCTTTCCTCAGAAGGCCCCAGCGGAGAGTGTGGTACCTTCCCGTTCGCGACGGATTCTGTCGTATTTTTCGCTTCAGTCAAGGTGGCTCAGCGGCTGTCGAGCCAGGCAGGCAGGTGTCCAATGTCGGGCAGGATAACGTCCGCGAAGGGCGCGAGCATCTCCGCCTCGGCCGGGCCGGTCAAAACACCGACACAGGTCATCCCCGCCGCCCTTCCAGCCCGCAGATCGTGCGTGCTGTCACCGATCATGGCGATGCATTCGGGCGCGAGAGCGAGGGCGTCCGCAAAGGCAAGCATCTGCCCTGGCGCGGGCTTGCCGCCGTGGCCGCTGTCGTATCCCGCGATGAAATCGAAGAAATGTGTGACACCCGCCTGTTCCAGATGTGCGCGTGCGGGGCGTTCGGCGTCATTAGTCGCCACGCCCAGGCGCAGACCAAGCCCGCGCAGGTGCCCAAGGAGCGGTGCAAGAGGCACGGCTTCCCGCTGTGGGGCAACCGCCGCTTCATCGTCCAACATCCTGCAAAGAGTGGGAAAATCGTATTCTGGCAGATGGGGCAGCAGCGCCTCGGTCACCTCACCCGGCGTGCCAGCAATCACGATGCTTGATCGGTCGAACTGGCGCTGATCGAGGTCAAAGCCAACCTGCGCGCCGATCCGCCGGGCGCGCGTCCTGTCCTGTCGGCAGGCGCGCAGCAGAAAGGCCTCCGCCCAAGCCTCCCACGTTTCCGCGAAATCGAAAAGCGTTCCATCCTTATCGAAAAGCAGTCCCGAAAGCGGCGTCACGTCCAATTCACCTGTTCCCCACCCGGCAGGGCCGCGCGGGCCAGCAGGATCCGTTCGTAAGGCAGGGCCAGGCTGTCACATAAGGCCATGACCCAGGCATCATCCATCATCAGAAAATCAAGCACAGAGGCCAGAAAGACAGGATCGGCGGCCCTTTCACGCAGATCCTCCTCGCTCGCCCCCGTACTGGAAAGAAAGACGGGCAGAAGGTCATCGTGCGTGGCCAGCCAACCCAATGCCTGCAGGGCCAGCGTTTCGGCGGTTTCTTGCGTGTAGGTCATCGTGCCCCTTCGGTTTTAGGCAATTCGGCAACGCTTTATTAACCAATAGGATCAAAGGATGCGGTATGAAAACCGTTTCTTCAAAAATGGCGGGTTTGCAGCGTGCAGGGTAAGATCCTCATCGTGGATGCGATTGCGACAAACCGCATCGTGCTCAAGGTAAAGTTGAAAAGCGCCTTTTACGAGGTACTGCAGGCCAGCACCCAGACCGAGGCGCTGGAGGTGATCGAAAAGGAGGTGCCCGATCTGGTCATCTCGGCCCTTTCCCTGCCGGACGGCGGCGCGGGCAAGCTTTGCCTGGACCTGCACCGGTCGCAAGGGGCGGATCACGTACCGGTCATGGCTGTCAGCGGGAATTGCAGCGCGCAAGAGCGAATGACGACCCTGCGCGCCGGGGTGCGCGACATCCTGCACTATCCACTGGACGAGACCCTTCTGCTGGGGCGTGTGCGCAACCTGATACGGGCACACCTGGTCACGTCGGAATGGCAGATGCGGGACGATACCACCCGGGCGCTGGGACTTGCCGAACCCGAAGGCGGCTTTGCCACGCAGGGTCACTGCATGCTGGTCAGCGCGGACAAGGCGGGCCTGCAGAACTATGCCGCACAGCTGCGGCCCCTCCTCCGGATGAAGCTGACCCTTACTGGATCGGCCGAGATGATGCGCTTCATGCCCACAGGGCCCCTGCCGGACGTTTTCGTACTGGTCCTGCCCCGGGAAAGTGGTCAGGCGGCTGAGGCGTTGCGCATGGTCTCGGCCCTGCGGGCCAACGGGGCGACGCGGAATGCGGGCATTCTGGTGCTGCAATCCAGTCCGGACAGCGCCCTGTCGGCCACGGCCCTCGATATGGGTGCCGATGACCTGATGACCGACGGCTTCGACGCGGCGGAGCTTTGTCTGCGGCTCAGGGCGCTGGTCCGGCGCGGCCGGATGGCAGAGCGGTTGCGGACCACCGTGCGCAGCGGGTTGCAGGCTGCCGTCTTCGACCCCCTGACAGGGTTGCACAACCGCCGCTACGCCATGCCCCATCTCGGGCGCATCGCCGATCACGCGCGAAAGTCGGGGTGCCCCTTTGCCGTACTCGCTGCGGACCTTGACCACTTCAAAAGCGTGAATGACCGCTACGGCCACGCCGCCGGCGATGCCGTCCTGGTGGAAGTGGCCCAGAGGCTGCGCAGTTGCCTGCGGTCCAGCGACATGGCCGCCAGGATCGGAGGGGAAGAGTTTCTCATCGTCATGCCCGGCACCACCCAGGTCAAGGCGCAGGCTGCCGCCCTGCGGATTTGCGAGGCCATTTCCCGAGCCCCGGTGGATGTTCCGGGAAGCCCCCTGCCCGTCGAAATCACAATCAGCATCGGGATGGCGATCAGTGACGGAGCGGAACCTCCCAGGAACCGCGTCAAGGGCAGCTCCTGCGTGGAGCGTGTGCTGGCAAGCGCGGACCGGGCTCTATATGCGGCCAAGGGAAGAGGCCGGAACCAGGTCACACTGGGCCGACCCGCAGCCTGAAACCGCAATGGAATGCCCGCTTACCGTGCAGAATGCGCGGTAAACCGCCATGAATACGCACCTTGCTGAATTTCTGGCTAAAATGATCTGCAACTCTCAGTTGCAAATCCAGCGTCTACTCTTTAGCTTGGCGTGATGACCGCCGATCGTCCCGTCCTGGGCATCCTCCTGATGCTGGGCTTTTGCCTTATCGCGCCCCTCGCGGATGCGATTGCGAAGCTTATCGGCAACTCCGTTCCGATTGCGGAAGTCGTCCTTGTCCGTTTCGGCCTGCAGGCACTTGTCCTGATCCCGCTGATCTGGTGGACCGGTCGGTCCTGGCGTATGGGACCCAGAGTGCTGACCCTCACTTTCCTGCGCACCCTGCTGCACATCGTCGGTATCGGCGCGATGTTTACCGCCCTGCGGTACCTGCCCCTCGCCGATGCCGTTGCCATCGCCTTTGTCATGCCCTTTTTCATGCTGTTGCTTGGGCGCTATTTTCTGAATGAGGTCGTCGGCCCCCGCCGCCTGGTTGCCTGTTCGGTGGGCTTTGCCGGCACGCTTCTCGTGGTTCAACCCAGCTTTGCCAGTGTCGGCTGGCCCGCGCTGCTCCCCGTCCTCGTGGCGGCCAGTTTCTCCCTCTTCATGCTGGTGACCCGCCAGATCGCCAAGCAGACCGATCCCATCGGCCTTCAGGCGGTCAGCGGTGTAATCGCGGTGCTCCTGATGGTCCCACTGATCTTTATTGACGCCGGAGGTGACATCGCCGCGCTCGTCCTGCTCCAGACGGATGCCTATTACTGGGGTCTGCTGATCTCCATCGGGCTTCTGGGCACACTGGCGCACCTGCTGATGACCTGGTCCTTGCGGTACGCACCTTCGGCGACGCTGGCCCCGATGCAATACCTGGAGATCCCCTTTGCCACGGTCCTGGGCTTTTTCATCTTCCAGGACCTGCCCAACCAGCTTGCCAGCTTCGGCATCCTGCTGACCATCCTTGCGGGGCTCTATGTCATCCAGGGGGAGCGGGCCAACGCGCGGCGTCTGGTGCTGCAAACAGATCCACCACAGGCTGCATGAGGCGCCTTGGCAGGATCGCCAGCAGTGATGGAGACTCCATCTCAAGCCGCACAGGCCCCGTCGCGGCGTTTGAGGTACCAACGCGCCCACCGGGCCGCAGGGTCAGATCATCAATCGGCCAGGTCAGGCCGGTGCCCCGCCCCCTGGCACGGGCAAGAGGGAAAAGCGATACCGTGTCGCCCGCCTGCGTCGGCAGATCGATGGCGGGGGGCAGCAGAAAGACGATCTCATTCAGGCCCACCAGGATGCAGGGCCGGTGCGGAAAGGTAAGCAGACCGTTCAGCGCCGCCAACTGGTGATCCAATCGCCCCCCAAGGAACCCCACGCCCAGGACCACCGGCGCCGCGATCCGCATCAGCGCCTTTTCAAAATCGGTCGTCTCCTGCTCCGCAATGCAGTGCTGCCTGTCTTCCGGTATCCGGGCCAGATCCGCGCCATCGACAGAGTCGAAATCGCCGATAAGCGCGGCAAGCTCGATCCGCTCTGACAGGACCAGCCGCGCGCCACTGTCGACAGCGACACAAAGAGGGGCTAAAATTAACGCTTCGTGAAGGCACTGCGGCGTAGCCTGTCCTCCACCGACCAACGTGACGGGGCGCGCGCTCTCAACAATCAACTCATTCATGGACAATTACTGCCTGTTTCGGCAACAGACCACAACTTCGCCTTGAAATGATACCCGACTTGGCACAGATTCGGGCGGCTTTGGTCTTGGACATCGTGGTAAACGATATGCTGCAAATACGCAGAGGACGAGCATCCGATGATGAATAATAACAAAATTCTGACAGTCTCCTACGGCACCTTTTCTTGCACGCTGGAAGGATTCGACGATTCATTCGGCACCATGAAGGCCATCGCGGAGTATTTCCGCGACCTTGCCGCGGATGACCGTTATTTCGGTGCCGAACCGCCCCAGCCCGACGCGGAAATGCTGGCACGCATCGCCCAGAAGGAAATTTCCCGCAAGGTGGAAGCGCGCGAGCATGAGGGCAAGATTGTTCTCAGCGCGCTCGAACACCAGCGCGAAGAGGTTGCCGAGGTCGTGACCGAAGCACCCGCGGCACCTGCTCCTGTTGCGGAATCCGAAGCCGAGCCCGGGTTGGCGGCCGTTGCTGAAGCGGAGGCTGAAGCGCCCGAGGCTGCGGAAGAGCCCGAGATCGAGGAAGAGGTCGCTGCCGAAACGGAAGAGCCCGCCGCCGCGCCGGAACCCGACGTGGGGGCTGCCGATATCGATCTCAGCTCGCTTGTCCGGCCGGATGCCGCTGGCACCGTTACTCCCACGCTTGCCACCCAGTCCTTAGAGGTCCGGGAAGAACCAGAAGAAGCAGTTGCAGAAGAAGCGGCGGATTTCACACCCCAAGTCTCTGCCGAGGCCGTCGAGCCGGTTGCCGCTGACACCGGGGAAGAAGACGAAGCCGTTATCGTGCCCGATCAGCCGGACGAGGAGGTGGAAGCCTTCTTCGCCGGTAGTGCGGAGCATGACAAACAGATCACCGACGAGTACGAAGACGAGACCATCGAAGTCGAAGCCGAGCCGGTCGAGGACGTGGCAACTGCGCCCGCCGTCGGTCAGTCCATCGCGGAAAAACTTCAGCGCATTCGCGCGGTCGTGGCCAAGACCCAGCAGGACGATGCCGACGACGAAGACGCCGATTTCCTGGAAGATGAGCATGCCAATTTCGATGAGCCGCCCGCCGCCACGGATGTGATGCGTGAGGCGGTTGAGGATATCGAAGAGGCGATGGAGGCCGACGACGCGGCCGAGAGCCTGCGCCAGACGGTTGAGGAGGCCACCACGGATGAGGCGGCCGAGGATGAAGATGACGACATCGACGCCATCCTTGCACGGCTGGACCAGGAAACCGAAGCGGTCAGCGAAGCCGCAGAGGCCGAAGAAGAGACGCTGGAAGAGATCGCCGAAGAGCCGGATCTGAGCGCCCTTCTGGATGCGGTGGACGCGGAAGAGGAGGACGCCGCCGAGGACCGCGCCATGGCCGATGCCGTCGCCCGGGCCGCCGATGTCGATACCGATGACGCACCCCAGATCGTATCGGAAGCCGCCCTGGCGACCTCAGATGCGCTGCAGCCCCGTGCCCGCGTCTTCAAGGTCAAGCGCGCCGAACTCGACGCTGCGATTGCCCGCGGTGATCTTGAGGAATACGACGATGATGAGGATCTTGACGAGGTGGCGGAGGCTGACGCGCCCGACCTGGACGGGATTGCGCCCTCGAAGACCAATGAAACCTCACTGAGCCGCGAAGAGGAAGAAGACCTCGCCCGCGAACTCGCCGCGCTGCAAGCGGACATTGAAGCCGACATCGAAGCCGACATCGACGAGGACGACACCGAGGAAGTGGCCGAAGCAGAAGCCGCTGAGGAAGCCGAAGACGATGATTTCGACGAAGAGGAAACGGATCAGGACGCGGCCGAGGCGGAGGCGCAGGAGGTTGACGAATTCGACCTCGATGAGGATCTAGAAGACGATCACGAGGAGCTTGCGGCTGAGGCGACCCGCCACCGCCTGCCCGATCTGGACGAAGACGCCGACAACGACATGGACCGTCTGCTGGCCGAGGCCGATCACAAGATGGATGAGCCCGAAAGTGCCGGGCGCCGGAACGCCTTTACCCATTTGCGCGCGGCCGTTGCTGCCAAGAAGGCAGATGTCGCAATGGGCAAGCCGGAGAAGGACGATCTCAACGACGATGCCTACCGCAGCGACCTGGCCCAGGTGGTGCGCCCCCGTCGCCCCGAAGGAACCGCGCCGCGGACCCGCCGCCCCGATGAGGGCCGTCCGGCACCGCTGAAACTGGTAGCCGAACAGCGTATCGACGTGGACCGCCCCTCGCCCGCAGGCCCGGTCCGTCCGCGCCGCGTTGCCGCCGTGGCAGAGCAGGAAGCACCGGTGCAGGGTGACGACAGCTTTGCCGACTATGCCCAGGACATGGGAGCGACGACCCTGCCCCAGCTGCTTGAGGCCGCCGCCTCCTACATGTCCTTTGTCGAGGGCCGGGACCAGTTCTCTCGCCCGCAACTGATGACCAAGGTCCGTCAGGCCGGTCAGGAGACGGAGTTCAGCCGCGAGGATGGCCTGCGCTCCTTCGGTCAACTGCTGCGGGCCGGCAAGATCTCGAAGATCAAGGGTGGTCGCTTCACGGTATCCGAGGACATCGGGTTCCGCCCGGATCAACGCGCGGCGGGCTGAAGTCAGCCTTCACAGAAAAATCGAAGGGCGGTGCCAGTGGCGCCGCCCTTTCGCTCTTCCGCGTCGCGTTGAGATTTCCTCAATTATCGGCGTCGGGGTCAGCCTGGCCGATGCCTTTGAAGACAGATTTGAAGGGGATTGCCCAAAGGACGCCAAGCCCGATGTAGATCACAAGCTCCAGCCAGAAGGGAGGCCGGTCAAACAGGGCGACCACGTTCACGGCGACCACCACGTAAAGCGGCAGTCCCACCAGCAATATCACCAGGGCCCAGCGTTTGCGTGCCTTGTAGCTCAGGCTCATGTCTGATCCTTTCTCAGTCCGAGAAGGGATCGGTCACAAGGATCGTGTCCTCCCGCTCGGGTGAGGTAGAAAGTAGGGCAACCGGGCATTCGATCAACTCCTCGACCCGCCGCACGTACTTGATGGCCTCCGCAGGAAGTTCGGCCCAGGAACGGGCCCCCTCCGTGGATTGGGACCAACCCGGCATTTCCTCGTAAATCGGCGTGCAGCGGGCCTGCTGATCGGCGGCGATGGGCAGGTATTCCAACCGCTCCCCGTCCAGCTCGTAGCCAACGCAGATCTTCAACGTCTCAAACCCGTCGAGCACGTCGAGCTTGGTGAGCGCAATTCCCTTGACGCCACTCGTTGCGCAGGTCTGGCGTACCAGCACCGCATCGAACCAGCCGCAGCGACGCTTGCGGCCCGTGACAGTGCCAAATTCATGGCCCCGCTCCCCCAACCTTTGACCGTCGGCGTCGTGCAATTCCGCCGGGAAAGGCCCCTCACCCACGCGGGTGGTGTAGGCCTTGACGATACCCAGCACAAAATCGATGGAGCCTGGGCCGATCCCGGTCCCCGTCGCCGCCTGTCCCGCGATGACGTTGGAGGAGGTGACGAAAGGATAGGTGCCGAAGTCAATATCGAGCAGCGCGCCTTGCGCCCCTTCGAAGAGGATCCGTTTTCCCGCCTTGCGCTTCTCATTCAGCACCTTCCAGACGGGGGCGGCATATTCCAGCACCTCCGGCGCGATATCCCGGAGTTCCTTCAACAGCGCGTCACGGTCCACGGGCTCCAGCCCCAGACCCCGGCGCAACGCATCGTGATGCACCAGCGCCCGGTCTACGCGTAGCTCCAGCGTCGCTTCGTCAGCCAGATCGGCGACCCGGACGGAGCGTCGGCCAACCTTGTCCTCGTAGGCCGGGCCAATTCCGCGACCCGTGGTGCCGATCTTGGCGACGGAATTCTGCGCCTCGCGCGCACGGTCCAGTTCGCCGTGGATGGGCAGGATAAGCGGGGTATTCTCAGCTATCATCAGGGTCTCGGGGCTGATCGTCACGCCCTGCCCGCGCAGCTGGTCGATCTCCTTGACCAGATGCCAGGGGTCCAGCACCACGCCGTTGCCGATGACACTCAACTTGCCGCCGCGCACGATGCCAGAGGGAAGCAGGCTCAACTTGAAGACCTCACCGTCGATCACCAGCGTATGGCCCGCGTTGTGCCCGCCCTGAAAACGCGCGATCACGTCAGCCCGCTCGGACAGCCAATCGACGATCTTGCCTTTTCCCTCGTCACCCCACTGGGCGCCGACAACAACCACGTTGGCCATGATGATCTTTCCTTTCAGTAGTCCGCGCCCCTCATAGCGACATGGGCGGGGCGGTGAAACTGGAAAATCCCACTGAGGTTCTGCTTGCTGGGATGGGCGGGTGCGTCCTAGTCTGAGCGAAACTGTTATGAGGTCTACATGGGGTTCATCCTGCGCTGGGTCTGTGCCTTTGTGCTCTTGGCGGCGACCTTCAACCCGACGGAGTTCAATTACGTCAATTGGGCAAGGGACCAGGGCGCGGCGCACCTGTCGGTCGCGGTGCTCCTGGGATTACTCTTGTTCATCGGCTACTTGATTTACCTGCGCGCCACCCTGCGTTCGATCGGCGGGTTCGGGATGATGCTGGTGCTTGCAGTGGTCGGCGCGGGGCTTTGGGTGCTTTACGACTTTGGTATTTTACGGCTGGATAACAGCGACAGTAACCTTTGGCTCAGCCTGATCGCGCTCAGCTTCGTCTTGGGCATCGGACTGAGTTGGAGTCACGTGCGCCGTGCCCTCTCGGGGCAGTCGGACATGGACGATGTGGATGAATAGGGGCAGATCAATGCGTGGACGCCCGACACGAGAGCACGATTTCCGGAAGTTCTAATTCGACAAGGTCGCCACCGGGGAGGGCTGTGGCTGCGCCGAGCGGATCATCGACACTCATGAATTC
>JABDKA010000185.1 GCA_013002405.1 Sulfitobacter sp.
AGCTTGCCCTGGTGTCGGGCGGGATTGGGGTTTTGGTGCTGCTGTGCCTCTTTCCGGCGGTTGCGGCCTTGATCGCGCTGCTTGGGTTCATCTCGGATCCGGTGGTTGTTATCGCCCAGATGGAGGAGATGCGTGGCCTTCTGCCTACAGATGTCTACGACATTATCCACCAGCAGGTCGTTTCGCTCGTGTCCACCTCCTCCGATCAGCTCGGATGGGCCGGCATTGTATCGCTTTTGTTAGCACTCTGGTCAGCAAGGGCGGGCGTCGGCGCAATGATCATTGGGCTGAACAGCGTTTACAAAGAGCCTAACCGCAATCTGGCGCACCATTACTTCAAGGCTCTTTGGCTGACGCTTATTCTGGTTGTTGTCGGTATCGTTGCCCTGCTCAGCCTGGTGGTGGTCCCCGTTCTGCTGGCCTTCTTTCCCTTGGGTGGCATTGGCACCTTTCTGGTCGAAGTGATCCGCTGGGTCGTCGCCGTGGGCGTCATTCTGATCGGCGTTGGAGTGCTCTACCGCTTTGGCCCGAACAGGGTGGCGGCACGGGTACCGTGGTTGTCGGTCGGAGCCGTTCTGGCGACAATGACCTGGCTACTTCTGTCGATCGGATTTTCGTACTACGTGTCCAATTTCGGTAACTACAATCAGGTCTACGGCTCGATCGGTGCGGTGATTGCGATGCTGGTATGGCTTTGGCTCAGCAGCTTTCTGGTACTTTTTGGCGCAGCCTTGAATGCTCAGATCGAATTGAGGACCAAGATCGACAGCACTGTTGGTTCGCCAAAGCCGGCGGGCGAAAGGGGCGCTTACGCCGCTGACACGTTCATCAACGCAGACCGCACCGGCTGAAGGCCGCTGTAACAGAAGGCATCGGGCACCCCTGTAAGCATCGTTCTACATGAGGGGTCTTTTTCGGGGTGTGTCAGTTGATGTGACCCCGACCTTGGCCAAGGCGTCCAGATCGAAGATGTGCAGCACGCCCTCGCTCCAGGATAGCAGCTGTTTCTTTTTCAGTCGCGCCAGGGTCTTGTTGGTATGGACCAGTGACAGTCCCAGCGCATCGGCCAGATCCTTCTGCGTGAAGGGGAATTCCATCGTCTGATTGTTCACCAGACCAAGCGCCTGTCCCCGCAGGAAAATGCGGACCATCGCCCAGGCAATCGCCTCGGTGGCGTTGCGCTGCCCAATGGTGGCGAGCGTTTCCCCCAGGAAATGCTCCTCTACCGCCGCGAGCCAGGTGATATCAAACCCGCGCGAGGGGTGACTGCGAAAGAAGTTCCAGAATTCGGACCGGTCGAAAACACACAACCGCATGTGCGTCCGCGCCTCAACTGAATGCCCCATTTCACCCAAAACGCCGACTTGCAGCCCGATAAAATCACCGGGAAAAACAAAGGAAAGAACCTGCCGATCCCCATTTTCCAGGGTCATATCCCGAATGCCCATGCCCGACAGCGCGGTATAAAGCTGCGGTGCACTTGATCCTTCCATCAGGATCGGTGTGCCGGGCTCGACCGTCAGTTCGCCCACCTTGAATTTCTGCATGTACCCCAGTTCTTCCCGGGTCATCGTCTTGAACAGATCTTTGCGATGCAGGGGACAATTGACACACTTGGTGGTCATCACATTCTTCCTCTGTGGTGCGTCATAGCTGCATGCCCGCCATCGAATGATCCGTTACCGGATGTTCGGCGATGCTGGTCGCCGATTTCCCCGGCGGCGACCTTGCTGTTGCCGACAGGGAAGAAGAGCTTGTCGAGAAACGCAATGAAATTGGAAGGCCGGTTATCGCCGTTTTGGCGATCCATACTGACGTTGCGCCACTCACCGAACAACTTTTCGGTGAGAGGTCGGACGGCAGCGCCGTCATCCATCCACCAAAGGACACAGAACGGGCCTTGCCGCTCCATCATCTATCTAAACCCTTTAGCAGCAGGGAGTTTTTTGCCCTCGTCAAAAGCGTGCCTTCCGGCCGGCGTTCACTCCGGTCATGAAGGCAGCTATCATTTCCGTCAGCGATTGCGCGGATGTTGGGTTGGTCCGCGCAAGGGCGGCGCGCGCCCGTGCTCGACGATAGGCGCGCTTTTTAATTGATAAAATGGCGAGGATAGTCAGGCTAATGCCGAAGTAAGCACATCCCAGGATCAGGGCGGCATTGAGCGGTGGCATAACGCTGATCAGGAAAAGCCAGGCCGCCAGGGTCATGAAGCCAAGCCCGACGGCCAGGCAAAGAACGGCTCCGAGCCCAAGCACCGCATTTCGTGCCGTTCTCGAAGCCGCGTCGTGTGCTGTCGCTACCAGTGCCGCAAGCATCTTAGCGCCGTGCGGTCACAAGGCCGATGAGGAAGCCGATCCCGGCGGCGATGCCCAGCGCTGTAGCGGGTTGCGTCCGGACGAACTCCTCAGCCTGAAGCTGCGTTTCCAGTGCCTTCTCTTTGCCTGTCTCGGCGATGTCCTCGACCGTCTTCTTGGCCTTGGACTTTGCCTCGGCCGTCTTTGCCTTGCCAAATTCACCGACGGAACTTGTCAGATCTGCGATGTCTTTCTTCAGCAGTTCGATCTGTGCCGAAAGATCGTTGACAGATACCTCTTTGGATCCAGTCTTGCCGTTGGTCGACACCTTGCTTGTCTGAGTTGCCATGTCGCTGTCTCCTTTAGAATGATTGAGAGTTGTTGAGGACGAAACGCCAAAACCGAAGGAAAGTTCCGACCAAACTTAAAAGGCCCCGCATGTGCGAGGCCTTTTTTCTTTTCTCTTTGTCGTGTCTCAGCCGATCAGTGTTTCCGTCGACGAAAAGAACATCGCCTGGGATACGGCTGAGACGACCTGATCGACGGAGTATGGCTTGGAGATCAGGAAGGCCGGTTCAGGCTTGTCCCCGGTCAGCAGGCGTTCGGGGAAGGCGGTGATGAAGATCACGGGCCTTGTGCCGAGTTCGGTCAGCAGATCGTTGACCGCATCAATGCCCGAGGAGTTGTCGGCCAGTTGGATATCGGCCAAGATCAGGTCAGGCACGTCATCCTTGCCCAATTGAACCGCCTCATCGCGGGTGCGGGCGATACCGGTGACCCGGTGGCCCATCTCCGCGACGATGGATTCAATGTCCATCGCGATGATCGCCTCATCCTCAATGATCATGACAGAGCCGGAAGTGCTGTCAGCCATCTCCTGGCGGGCGATGTTGACCAAACTTTCTGCTTCGCTTTGATCGACACCGATAATCTCGGCGATATCGCCGAAGGAAAACCCTTCGATGGTGTGTAGCAGCAATGCCTCGCGGCTGTTGTTGGTCAGACTGGCTAGGCGGCGCTGCGCCTTTGCGCGTGCGCCCTCTTCGCCTTCATCAACCGGGGCACCCGCACTTGCCCAGATACCGTAAAGCACTTTGAAAAGCCCGACCTTGACGCTAGATCCATCCAATATGGAGCGGTCTGCAAGGATTGCCTCAAGTGCCGCGGCGGCAAATCTGTCACCGCTTTCCTGGCTGCCTGTCATGGCCCGTGAGAAACGGCGCAGAAAGGGGATGTTCGCGCCCAGTTCGTCGCTGATGCTTTGGCCGTGGTGTGCATCATTCATTCCGGGGTGTCCTTTTTTTTTGAAATTTCTTGGAACCAAACGTCATGGTCAGGTGTTTGGTTCCGAATAAAGTGAAAATTTCTTCATCGATCTTGAAGCAAAAGGGCGAGCGCGTGAGCACGGAAAAGAAAAAAGACACCGAGAGCGTGATCGACGAAAACCTGAAGCGAGTCTATAACGAAACGCTTGAGGCAGGTATACCCGATCGGTTCAAAAACCTGCTTGATCAACTGAAGCAGCAGGATGCGGATCGGGATGGCCCAAAATGAGCGACCAAGATCCACGGGAAGAGCTGGTAGAACATCTACCGGCAATGCGGGCCTTCGCCATCAGCCTGACACGTAACGGTGCAACCGCCGACGACATGGTGCAGGACACGCTGATCAAGGCCTGGACCAACATCGACAAATTTCAGGCTGGAACCAACATGCGTGCCTGGCTCTTCACGATTTTGCGCAATACCTACTATTCGTCGCGCCGCAAGACCAAGCGGGAAGTGGCCGACGTTGATGGTGTCTTTACCGAGAGTCTGGCTGAGAAGCCGGCCCACGACGGTCACATGCAGATGAACGACTTTCGCAAGGCGCTTCTGCAGCTCAACGATGAACAGCGAGAGGCGTTGTTGCTGATCGGTGCATCCGGTTTTTCCTACGAAGAAGCCGCTGAGATGTGCGGCGTCGCCGTTGGCACGATCAAGAGCCGGACCAACCGGGCGCGAACTCACCTTGCTGAAATCCTTGGCTACAACGAAAGCGAGAGCTTGGAGATGACGGACGATGCGACCATGTCGGTCATTTCGGCCTCGAAAATGTCCAGCTTCTAGCAATGACTTACGGATTTTTTACAGGTGACATCCTGAGGGGGTTGGCAGCACGCGTGCTGTTTTTCCTGTCGCTCGCCCTGTTGCCGATTGGGCTGATTGCCATCGCCCAGACCCGTGAAATTGCGCTCCAGAATGAAGCAAGTACCGAACTGTCGCTAATCGCGCTTACCGAACGGGCCTCGACGGCTGAACGGCAGATCTTTCAGGAGGCATTCGGCGCTGCCGAGGCCCTGGCATCAATCGTGCTGCTGCAGAGGGACGATCCTCAGGAATGCTCCGAGTTCATGCGAACGTACCTTGATGCGACGGACATTTACGGGGTTGTGGGGTTCATTCAGGCAGACGGGATGATGAACTGTTCATCTGCCGACAAGCCCTATGATTTCTCCGGCGACGCGGCCTTTCAAGCGATCCTTAAAAATCCCGAGCGTGTCGCTGCCCCGCAACGGCTTGGGCGGGTCAGCAATCAACTGGTCGCAATCGTATCTTCGCCTGTTTTTTCGGGGGATACGCTGGAAGGGTTTGTGTCGCTTTCGATCCCGAAAACCTCATTTCAGAAGATTAGGGAACCTGAACTCCCCTTCAAACCGATCACGCTTTTCACCTTCAATCCGGACTCCGAACTGCTGTCATCGGACACGGATGAGGCGCTCGCAAAAAAGGAAATGCCGTCGAACGTGGAACTTGCGCTGCTGATCGGGCGCGAAAGCACGGTGTTCAAGGCGCTGAACCAGGAAGGGGTCGAGCGGGTTTATGCCCTGCAGACCATCGTAGGTAATGCCGCCTACGCGATGACGGTTTGGCCGACCGACGCACCAATCGTGACACCGGGGATCACGACCCGGCTCAGCAGCTTTCTGCCCGTTCTGATGTGGGCGGCCAGCCTGATTGTGGCCTTCTGGGCGTTGAACCGGCTTGCCCTCCGGCATATTCGCAAGCTGGGCCGTCAGATGCGTCGCTTCGCTCTGAACCGCAACCTACCGCGTATGGCGTTGGGTTCCAGCGTGCCCTCGGAACTGAGAGAGATGGAGGCCGCCTTTATCAGCATGGGCGAATCGATCCTGCGGGATGAGGCGCAGCTGGAGGATTCCCTGCGGGAAAAGAATATCCTGCTGAAGGAGGTCCACCACCGGGTCAAGAACAACCTGCAGCTGATCTCTTCCATCATGAACATGCAGATCCGTCAGGCCAAGTCCGAAGATGCCCGCCGTGTCCTGCGGCGACTGCAAGAGCGGATCCTGAGTTTGGCCACTGTGCACAAGAGCCTTTACCAGAACGACAACCTTGTGCAGGTCGACGCCAAGGCACTCATGTCCGAAGTGGTGAACCAGCTTCTTGCCGTGGGGCTTGAGAGCGGATCGAACGTCAAGGTTGAACAAGAATACGATGACATGAAGCTGGACGCCGACGATGCCGCACCACTGACGCTGCTGGTGTCAGAAGCCGTCACCAATGCCGTCAAAAATGTGCAGCGCGAACCACTGGGCTCAGGCCGGATTGCGATCAGGCTGACCCGACAAGCGAAGGACCGCGCCTGTCTGAGCGTGGCAAACACTGTAGGAGGCAAGCCCGGCCCTGACGGGACCGGCCTGGGCTCGCGTCTGATCGAGGCTTTTGCCCGCCAGTTGAACGGCGAAATCGAGGTTGAGGAAACGGCTGAAGAATACCGCCTAGTCATAAGCTTCCCGCTGCCGCAGACCCAGAAAGAGGTCTACGACTACTAGGCCGGAGACATTTCCTCCATTTATTTCAGATGCTTGATCAATGCATATCAAGGTTTCTGCAGGTGCATTGGAACCACAACCCCTGAGATCGTGTTAGTCCTGCGAAGACGACCTGGAAAGGAAATGTCATGACTACCGACTTATTTCTCGGTGGTTTAGCAAGTTTGATACTGGCAGCAGTCGTTATTGTTGCCCTTACGACCAACAAGGGAGAGCGAATCTTCCGAGCAGATGACAGTGCAAACTCACAAAAGGGTGGGCGTGGGGGAAGATCGAGCCGCTAAGCCATTCCGAAAAGATCCCAAGCGACCCCGCCCTGCGCGGGGTCGTTTGATTCTGTGCCTTTTCAGAAGGTCGGCGGGGTGCAGGCGCTGACGATCTCGCAGACCATATCGCCCGTATTCCGGAAACGGTGCGGCAGACGACTGTCGAAGAGATACCCGTCACCTTCTTTCAGGATTGCGGCATTGCCATCGACTGTCACTTCGATGCTGCCTTTCACGATGATTCCCGCCTCTTCCCCGTCGTGAACCAGCCACTCTGGTCCGGTGTCGGCCCCTGGGGGGTAGGTTTCGTGCAGGACCTGCAGGGCGTGATGCTCCGCATTGCCAAGCTGGCGGAGCGATACCTTGCCATCGCTGGTCGGCGCGATCTCGATCAGCTCACTGGACTTGTAGAAAACCTTTGGGCCGTCCGCCTCTTCCAGCGTGGAAAAGAACTCCGCCATACTGATCGGGATGGCATCCAGAAGACTTTTCAATGATGCGACGGACGGACTGGTGCGATTCTGCTCGATTAGGGATATCGTGCCGTTGGTCAGGCCTGCCCGCGCCGCAAGCTCGCGCTGGGACAGTCCGCGCTGTTTGCGGATCGATTTGAGCTTTTCTCCGATGTCCACAGCGGCGTTCCCTACCTGACCTCGCATTTTCGTAGCGCTGGCAACGGCCTTTGTCAGGCGCAATCGACATGGCTCCGGCGAAAAAGGACTTAGCCGCGTAGATCACGATTGACAATTATATTAAACAGGACGATAGGATTTTTTAAACGTATGAGTGCGATTTGATCAAAGGATTCGCAAAATGTCCAACACTGTGAAGAAACCCCGCCGCAAGGCAGCCCCCAAGAAAAAGCCCGCTGCGGCTGTTGAGACACAGGCCGTTGTCGAAAGCATCAAGTCCGAGGCCGTCGCCGCCGCCGGGCTGACCAACGCCCAGCTGATGGCCCGCCGTGATGCCGCCGTGCCCCGTGGTGTTGCCTCTGCCGCGCCAATCTATGCCAAGTATGCCGAAAACGCCGAGTTGTGGGACGTTGAGGGCAACCGTTACGTCGACTTCTGTGGTGGTATCGGCGTGCTGAACACCGGCCACCGTCACCCCAAGGTGATCGAGGCGGCCAAGGCGCAGGAAGATCACTACACCCACACTTCCTTCCAGGTTGTCCCCTACGGCCCCTATATCGAACTGGCGGAGAAGCTGAACGCCCTGGCTCCGGGTGATGCGCCAAAGAAAACGCTGCTGGTCACCACCGGTGCCGAAGCTGTCGAGAACGCCGTCAAGATCGCCCGCGCCGCCACCGGCCGCCCCGGTGTGATCGCCTTCACCGGCGGTTACCACGGTCGCACGCTGCTGACGCTGGGCATGACCGGCAAGATCAGCCCCTACAAGAAGAACGTGGGCCCCTTCCCGGCGGATGTTTACCGCGCGCCTTTCCCGTCGCTGCGGGACGGGATCACCGTGGATGACGCGATCACTGGCCTGAAGAACCTCTTCCTGACCGACGCGCAGCCAGACCGGATCGCCGCCATCATCATCGAACCCGTTCTGGGTGAAGGCGGCTATGTGCCCGTGCCCTTCGAGATGATGCAGGAACTGCGCACCATCTGTGACGAACACGGCATCTTGCTGATCTCGGACGAGGTGCAGGCAGGCTTTGGCCGGACCGGGACCTGGTTCGCGGTTGAACATTCCGGCGTCGTGCCAGACCTGATCACCGTGGCGAAGTCCATGGCCGGCGGCTATCCGCTGGCCGGTGTGATCGGCCGCGCCGACGTGATGGATGCGATGGACCCCGGCGGTCTGGGCGGGACGTACGGCGGTAACCCCGTGGCCTGTGCCGCGGCCATTGCCGCCATCGACGCGATTGAGCAGGAGGGCCTGCTCGCCCGTTCCACTGCGATGGGTGAAACGCTCAAGGCGCGATTTGCCGAGATTGGCGCCCGCTCTGCCCCCTACCGTTTCTGGGACATTCGTGGCCTGGGCGCGATGGTCGCCGTGGAGTTCGTTCAGGATTTCGCGAGCGCGGCACCGGATGCGGACTTTACCAAGCGGGTGATCGCCCACGCCATGAAGCGCGGTCTGCTGCTGCTTTCTTGCGGCATGTACGGCAACGCTATCCGCGTGATGGTGCCGCTGACTGCATCGGATGCGATTGTCGAGGAAGGCCTGGCGATCTTCGAAGCAGCGGTTGCGGAGGCCGTCGCCGAAGAAGCGTAAGCTTCCCGATCAACGACAGACAGAAAGGCGCGTCCCTTTGGGCGCGCCTTTTTCTTTTGAGCGTCGCCGCCTTAGTCGACCCTTGCGAAGTCATCTGCCCGCGCACGCGCCCAGCGCTGGCGGTAGTCGGGATTGTCTTTCCCGTCGTCCAGCAGGAAGCCCTCGCGCAGATAGGCATAGACATCCTGCGCCTCTGTCATCCGCCTATCGCCACGGCGCAGCATCAGGTGGTGCGGCATGAACTTGCTGGGATGGTCGAGCCCAGCGGCCCCGGTAATCTCGCCCAGTGCTTCCAATGTGTTGTGATGGAACCGCGCGACCCGCTGGCTCTTGTGGTCAACATCGAGCGCGCGCATCCGGGTCTTGTCCTGTGTCGCGACGCCGACGGGGCAGTGGTTGGTGTGGCAGGCCTGGGCCTGGATGCACCCGATGGCGAACATGAAGCCGCGCGCCGCATTGCACCAGTCCGCCCCGATGGCCAGGGCCTGGGTGATGTCGAAGGCCGAGACCACCTTGCCCGCTGCGCCGACCTTGATTTCTTCCCGCAGGCCCGCGCCCCGCAGGGTATTGTGCACGAAGGTAAGCCCTTCGATCATGGGCATGCCGACGTGGTTGGTGAATTCCACGGGTGCCGCGCCTGTCCCACCTTCGGTCCCATCCACCACGATGAAGTCCGGGGTTATCCCGGTCTCCAGCATGGCCTTGACCATGCACATGAATTCCCGACGGTGCCCGATACACAACTTGAAGCCCACGGGCTTGCCACCAGAAAGCGCGCGCAGCTGGCCCAGAAACTCCATCATCTCGATCGGCGTGGAAAAGGCCGAATGAGCGGCGGGAGAGACGCAGTCCTTGCCCATCGGCACGCCCCGCGCCTCGGCGATCTCGGGTGAGATCTTGGAGGCGGGCAGCATTCCGCCGTGCCCTGGCTTGGCCCCCTGGCTGAGCTTGAGTTCGATCATCTTCACCTGGTCGAGGGAGGCGGTCTCCTCAAACTTCTTCGGGTCGAAGGAGCCATCCTCGGCCCGGCTTCCGAAATAGCCCGAAGCCAGTTGGTAGATCAGATCGCCGCCCCCGGCCTTGTGATAGCGGCTCACCGATCCTTCGCCGGTGTCATGGGCAAAACCGCCCAGACGTGCGCCGGTGTTCAGCGCCTCGATGGCATTGGCCGAGAGTGAGCCGAAGCTCATCGCCGAGATGTTGTAGAGGGAGGCAGAGTAAGGCTTGCGGCACTGGGATCCGCCGATGGTCGTGCGGAAATCGAAATCCTCGATCTCCACCGGTCGGACGGAATGGGTAACCCAGGAATATCCCGCATCATAGACCCTTTGCCGTGTTCCGAAGGGCCGTGCATCCTCCTGACCCTTGGCGCGCTGGTAGACGAGTGACCGGTCGTCCCGGCTGAAGGGTTCTTCATCCTGGTCAGATTCGATCAGGTACTGCCGGATCTCCGGCCGGATCCCCTCAAAGATGAACCGCATGTGCCCCAGGATGGGATAATTGCGCAGGATCGAATGCCGGGTTTGCGTAACATCGTAAAGGCCCACGGCGGAAAGAAATGCGAATATCGCCAGCGCGATTGCGAACCACCAAGACCAGGCAAGCATCAGGACAAAGGACACGAAACTCAGCACCAAAGCCGTTCCGAGGGTCGTGAATCTGGTCATGTCGCCGGAATTGGCCATCGGGATTTCCTTCCTTCTGCGCGGGCTTGCCCCTCAGGTTTGAACGGTTTGTGACTTATCGCAAGGGCTGGCTTTCTCCCGGCAACTGCAGAACCCGCGTCGCTTGTGGATAAATGCTTCGCAAGTGACGGATAATGCAGGCAAATTTGGACCGAGATAATCAAATAAAAACAATTGCTTATCCTTGGGTTTCCCGGGGGTCAAATGGTTGCTTGAAGTAGCTGAGAAAGCTGCCTACGCTGATATGCAGATTCCTTTGGCGGGGGGTGCGAAGGTACCTTTTCCCGTCGAGGAAAGCCTGAGAGATGTGATGCAAACGACCCATTGCGGGCCGTTTGCGACTATGTTCGCATCTGTGACGTCCTGGCTGCCAATGCTTGGCAGACAGAGAAAACAATAAGGGAGAAACGATATGAATATGTTCAGAATGCTTGCACTGGCGGGGGCCGTTGTTGCGGGTACCGCAGCGACAGCGCAGGAACGCTTTATCACCATCGGTACGGGTGGCCAGACAGGCGTCTACTTCGTGGTCGGACAGTCAATTTGCCGCCTGGTGAACCGCGATTCCGCCGACCACGGCCTCAAGTGCACCGCGCCATCGACCGGTGGTTCCATCGCCAACATCAACGCCATCAAGGCTGGTGACATGGACATGGGCGTGGCTCAGTCCGACTGGCAATTCCACGCCTACAATGGCACTTCGAAATTCGAGGGTGAGCAGTTCGAAAAGCTGCGCGCGGTCTTCTCCGTGCACGGCGAACCCTTCAACGTGATTGCGCGCATGGACAGCGGCATCAACACCTTCGATGATCTGAAGGGCAAGCGGGTCAACATCGGCAACCCCGGTTCCGGTCAGCGCGCCACAATGGAAGTGGTGATGGACGCCAAGGGCTGGACCCTGGACGATTTCGCGCTCGCCTCCGAACTGAAGCCAGCCGAACAGGCCGCTGCACTGGGCGACAACAAGGTGGATGCGATCATCTACACCGTTGGCCATCCCAACGGTTCGATCCAGGAAGCTGTCTCAACCATCGACGCCAAGCTGGTGCCGGTTGAAGGCGATGCCATTCAGGGCCTGATCGACAACAATCCTTACTACGCTGCGGCCACTGTGCCCGGCGGTATGTACAAGGGCACCGACAGCGACGTGAAAACCTTCGGTGTGAAGGCGACCTTTGTGACCTCCGCCAACGTGGAAGATGACGTGGTTTATCAGGTGGTGAAGGCGGTCTTTGACAACTTCGACCGCTTCAAGCGTCTGCACCCCGCCTTCGAGAACCTGACCGAGGAAGAGATGATTTCCGGCGGTCTTTCCGCACCTCTGCACCCCGGTGCCGCAAAGTACTACAAAGAGCGTGGCTGGATGTAATCCACAGGCTCTGACCTGACGCTTCGCGTGGCGGCTGCCCCTGATGCCGCCGCCACGCCGCCCCTTTCCGGGGCGATTCTTGGACACCCGCGCCAAAGCGGGGCCAAAAGGGGGACAGATCATGACAAACAAAGATCAGCAGCAAGCTGCCGCCGTCGAAAACGCCGCGACTGGCGACCGGGGCGGATTAAGTCAGTCGGAACTCGACGAACTTGTCGCCTCCTCCGATACGGGCGGACGCGCCGTTGGCGGTCCCGTCGGCATCTTGCTCATGCTCGTGGCATTGGCCTGGTCGCTCTTCCAACTCTACATTGCCTCGCCCTTCGGGCTTTTCAATGACACGCTGGCCCGGTCCATTCACCTTGGCTTTGCGGTGTTCCTCGGCATTCTTGCTTTCCCGGCGGCACGGACGAGATTTCAGCTGGCGCTGGGCTGCATCGTACCCCTCGCGCTCGCCGCTCTATTCATGATCGCGGCCAAGGAGGGGGTCAGCACCTGGTGGATCCCCATTCCCGCCATCGCGGTGGCAGCCACGGTGATCCTCGGCTCGCCCAAGGACCATGTTCCGATCTGGGAATGGGCGCTGGCCATCGTAGGCGCGGGTGCCGCGCTGTATCTCTTCATGTTCTACCGCGATATCGCGGACCGGGTCGGCGCGCCGATCCTGCAGGACTATGTGGTGGCCGTCATTGGCATCATGATCCTGCTTGAAGCAACACGCCGCGCGCTGGGGCCTGCGCTGATGATCGTGGCTTCAGTCTTTCTGCTTTACACCGTGCTGGGCCCCAACATGCCCAGTATCATCGCCCACAAGGGCAACAGCCTGTCAGAAATCGTGAACCACCAATGGATCACGACGGAAGGTGTCTTTGGCATCGCCCTGGGTGTTTCGACCTCCTTCGTCTTCCTCTTCGTCCTCTTCGGCTCATTGCTGGACCGGGCCGGTGCGGGCAACTACTTCATTCAGGTGGCATTCAGTCTAATGGGCCACATGAAGGGCGGCCCCGCCAAGGCGGCTGTCGTCTCCTCGGCCATGACGGGCCTCATCTCGGGCTCTTCCATCGCCAATGTGGTGACGACAGGTACATTTACCATCCCGCTGATGAAAAAGGTGGGGTTCAGTTCCGAAAAGGCGGGCGCGGTCGAGGTGGCCTCCTCAGTGAATGGCCAGATCATGCCGCCCGTGATGGGGGCCGCAGCCTTTCTCATGGTGGAATATGTCGGCATTCCCTATTTCGACGTGGTCAAGCACGCCTTCCTTCCGGCGGTTATCTCCTACATTGCGCTGGTATACATCGTGCACCTTGAGGCCCTTAAGGCCGGGATGGAGGGTTTGCCCCGCCCGGTTGAGCCCAAGCCATGGGTGGCCTGGCTCATTTCCGTTGCCTTCACCATCGCCGCCATCTGCGCGCTCAGCTTCGGGGTCTATTACCTGATGGGCTGGATCCGCCCGGCCTTCCCTGAAACCGCCGGGTATATTGTCTTCGTCTTCCTCACAGCGGTCTACATGTCGCTGCTTTTCGTGGCCTCCAAGGAGGCACCGCTGAAGCTGGACGATCCCAACAGCCCCGTGACCAAGCTGCCCCTGCCGGGCCCGACAATCCGCTCCGGTCTGCATTTCATCCTGCCTGTTGTGGTTCTGGTCTGGGCCCTGATGGTCGACCGCCTGTCACCGGGTCTCTCGGCCTTCTGGGCCTCCGCTTACATGATTTTCATCCTGCTGACCCAGCGACCGCTGATGGCCATCTTCCGGGGCGAAAGCAAGCTGGCCACGGACATCAAAGACGGCTTTCTTGACCTGATCGACGGGTTGGTCACCGGCGCCCGCAATATGATCGGCATCGGTATCGCAACGGCGACGGCCGGTATCATCGTGGGCGCGGTCAGCCAGACGGGTGTGGGGTCCGCCCTCGCCGACGTGGTTGAAGTGCTTTCGGGCGGCAACATCCTTGCGATCCTTGCGCTAACGGCGGTTCTGTCGCTGATCCTTGGGATGGGTCTGCCGACCACGGCGAACTATATCGTCGTCTCGGCCCTTCTGGCGCCTGTCATCGTGACGCTGGGCCAGCAGAACGGACTGATCGTGCCGCTGATCGCCGTGCACCTCTTTGTCTTCTATTTCGGCATCATGGCCGACGTGACGCCGCCCGTGGGCCTTGCCTCCTTCGCGGCGGCGGCTGTGTCGGGCGGTGATCCGATCAGGACCGGGGTGGTGGCCTTCTTTTACTCGCTCAGGACGGCGGCGCTGCCCTTCCTCTTCATTTTCAATACCGAGCTTCTGCTTATCGGCGTGGGATGGGGGCAGGGGATTTTCGTCTTCGTTGTCGCCACCATCGCGATGCTTCTTTTCGCGGCGGCGACGCAGGGCTGGTTCTTTGCCAAGAACCGGATCTACGAGACCATTGCGCTGCTGCTCATTGCCTTCACGCTTTTCCGGCCCGGATTCTGGATGGACATGGTTGCACCCCCCTACGACGAGGTGCCCCCGACCGAGATTCAGCAGGCGGCTGCCGATACGCCGACGGGAGAGGATTTGCGGCTGCGCATTGCTGGCCTCAACGATCTTGGCGATCCGATCGAGTTCGTGGCGATCCTGCCCATTGCTGAAGGTGCAACAGGAGAGGAAAAGCTTGAGAATGCAGGTCTCTTGTTCCGCACCGAAGGGGAGAAGATGCTGATCGACGATGTGAGCTTTGGCAGCCCCGCGCAAAATGCGGGTCTGGATTGGGATCAGGAGGTTCTGCGCGTGTTGAAACCCGTGCCGCAACCCAGCAAGTACCTGATGTTCATTCCCGCCCTTGCCCTGCTTGCGCTAATCATTTTCCTCCAGCGCGGGCGGCAGCAGAAACTGTCCGGTCGCGAGGCAGCGGCGTAACTGTCATATTGCTGCAACTGTCATATCCGTCCGTCACCGGACCAGCGTACAGGCACTACGTCACCTGTTCACCTTTCTTTCGCATGGGCGTAAGGAGCGTGGGAACCGGCGCAGTCGAAACGAGTCAGAATGACCCGCTGCACCGCCTTTCACGGAGTGAGCAGATATGACACCTTTCGCAATCGCAGGCGTGCAGATGTACGTCAACGCGCTGCAATCCAACGTCGATGGCATGATCCACCGCCTCGACATCCTGATGGCGCGCTTTCCCTGGACCCAGATGGTCCTTTTTTCGGAGCTGGCCCCCTTCGGCCCGCTTGACCGCTTTGCCCTGCCGCCTGAAAATGAGACGATTGAGCGTTTTCAGGAGGCCGCGCGCAAGCACCACGTCTGGCTGGTGCCGGGTTCCATGTTCCTCAAGGATCCCGAGGATGGCCGGGTCTACAACACCTCTCTGGTGATCAACCCAGAAGGGGAGGTCATCCGCCGCTACGCCAAGATGTTCCCATTCCGGCCATATGAGGCCGGCATCGCGGCGGGGACGGATTTCTGCGTTTTCGACGTACCGGACGTGGGCCGCTTCGGTCTGTCGATTTGCTATGACATCTGGTTCCCTGAAACCACGCGCCAGTTGACCAGCCAGGGTGTCGAGGTGCTGCTGCACCCCGTCCTGACAGGGACGACGGACCGCGATGCAGAGCTGGCCATCGCACGCGCCACGGCCGCGCAGTTCCAGTGCTACATCTTCGATGTGAACGGCCTGGGTGCAGGTGGCGTGGGCAAATCCTGCGTCGTTGATCCCACCTCAATGATCCTGCACCAGTCGGCAGGGCAGGAGGATATGTTCCCGATCGAGATCGATCTCGACATGGTCCGCCGCCAACGGGAAACGGGCATGAAAGGGCTGGGCCAGGTGCTCAAGTCCTTCCGCGACCGTTCTACAGATTTCAGCGTCTATGACCGCTCCAGCGGCACCGATGCCTACCTCCAGACACTCGGCCCGCTGGAGATACCCCACAAGGGCAGCCGCGCGGGTCTGCATGTCGATGTGCCTGCACAGCGCGTGCCCGAGGCGTTGGCCTACAAGGGCCACGACGCCCCCATGGGATTTGCGCCCGAACCTCTGCCTAATCCAACCGCTGGCGCCGCGACGGAGCCAGAAGAAACCGAGGCCAGCGGCGCCCCCGCCGCGGCCATGCCCAATCCACCCGTACGTCCCGGTGTCCTTACCGGGACAGAGGAAACATCAAGCGGCTAGGTCGCCCAATCCCGCACCCCGGCGCGTTCCGCGTCCGGGTGCGCCAGATTGCAGCTGCCTGGTCCGCGCAAGCGGAGACAGATGATGCAATCGATGAAAGAGTATTCTTCCGCCATTCAGCTGCGGTCGGATCGCTGGAGCGCGCTGCGCGAGGCAAGCGCGGCTCTCGGCCGACAGCCGAAGGCGCGCGAAGAAAAGCAGCTTCTGAGCCGCATTGACGAGCTCTTCTCGTCCCTCGCCACAATCGAACGATACTGGGCCTTCCCGGGCACATCCGCTTTCGATCACATGCGGCGGCAGTTCGAGCACGGAAATTACGACGATCTGGCCTTCGCTGTGAACCGCGTGACACGCGCCCTGACCACGGGGGCCTATCGCCGCCGGTCGATCCCGTTGGAACGGGACAGCGTGGACACCGAAGAACAGGACGATGAGGCCATGCTGCCGCCCGAGGCGCGCGCCCTGGCCCGCCCCTATTTCGAGGTGCTGATCGTCGACAGCGTGAACGAACAGCAGGAACGCTGGCTCAAGCACAATGTCGCCCGCATGCGCCGCCCCGAAGACCCATTCGTTTACGAGGCAGTGGTGGTGCCCAGCCTTGAGGATGCGCTGATTGCCGTACTCTTCAACCACAATATTCAGGCCATCGTGGTGCGCCCCGGTCTGGTCCTGAAATCCAAGCTGGAAGAGAAGGAAATCCTGGCCCGCTACCTCGCCCGTGCAGGCGGACGCGAGGAGATTGATGCCCTGGCCCCCGGCACCTACGGACCCGAACTGTGCCGCATGGTGGCCAGAGTGCGCCCCGAACTGGACGCCTATCTGGTGACAGAACGGTCGGTTGAGGAGATCGCCGGTCTTGACCTCGGCATTTGCCGCCGGGTCTTCTACAATCAGGAAGACTTCATGGAGCTACACCTCAATATCCTGAGGGGTATCCAGGCGCGCAACAAATCGCCCTTCTTCACGGCCCTGGTTGAATATTCCAAGCAGCCGACCGGCGTCTTTCACGCCATGCCGATCAGCCGTGGCAAGTCGATCAGCCGGTCCCACTGGATCCAGGACATGGGCGCCTTCTACGGGCCAAACATCTTCCTTGCCGAAACCTCGGCCACCTCTGGCGGGCTCGACAGCCTCCTGGAGCCGCACGGCCCCATAAAGGAGGCGCAGGAGCTGGCTGCCCGGGCTTTCGGGTCCAAACAGACCTTTTTCGCGACGAACGGGACATCGACCTGTAACAAGATCGTCGTGCAGGCCCTGATCAAGCCGGGGGACATCGTGCTGGTGGACCGCGATTGTCACAAGTCGCACCACTACGGCATGGTGCTGGCCGGGGCGCAGGTCTGCTATCTCGATAGCTACCCGCTGAATGAATACTCCATGTACGGCGCCGTCCCGCTGCGTGAGATCAAGCATCAGCTTCTGGCGCTCAAGAAAGCGGGCAAGCTTGACAAGGTGCGGATGCTTTTGCTGACAAACTGTACCTTCGACGGGCTTGTCTACAATGTCGAACGGGTGATGGAAGAGTGTCTTGCGATCAAGCCTGATCTGATCTTCCTCTGGGACGAGGCTTGGTTCGCCTTTGCCCGCTTCAGCCCGACCTACCGCCAGCGGACCGGGATGGAGGCGGCCAACCGCCTCCGGCAAAGCCTCAAGACGGACGAGCACCGGCGCATGTACGAAGCCCAGCAAGATCTGCTGGAAGATGGGGACGATGAGGTGATCCTCTCGACCCGGCTCATTGCGCCGCCCCATGCGCGGGTGCGGGTCTATACCACCCAGTCGACGCACAAGACCCTGACCTCGCTCCGGCAGGGCTCCATGATCCACGTGAACGATCAGGATTTCAAAGGCGAGGTCGAGCAGTCCTTCCACGAAGCCTACATGACCCACACCTCGACCTCTCCCAACTATCAGATCATCGCATCGCTCGATGTTGGTCGGCGACAGGTGGAACTGGAGGGCTACGAGTTCGTCCAGCGCCAGGTGGAGGCGGCCATGTCCATGCGACGGGCGATCACCGACCACCCCCTGCTGCGCAAGTATTTCAAGGTGCTGACCGCAGGTGACATGATCCCCGAGGAACATCGCGAAAGCGGGGTAACCAGTTACTACGACACCGAACAGGGCTGGACAGACATGTGGGACTGCTGGGAGCGGGACGAATTCGTCCTCGACGCCACCCGCGTGACCCTGTCGGTCGGCGGAACGGGCTGGGACGGGGACACCTTCAAAACCCAGATTCTGATGGACCGCTATGGCATCCAGATAAATAAGACCTCGCGCAATACGGTCCTCTTCATGACCAACATCGGCACCACGCGGTCCTCCGTTGCCTACCTGATCGAGGTGCTGGTTGAAATCGCCAAGTCACTGGATGAGCGTCTGGACGACGCCAGCCGGATGGAGCGGATGGGCTTTGACAAGCGGGTCGCCAACCTGATGGAGCATTACCCACCGCTGCCCGATTTCAGCCGCTTCCACGATGCCTTTCGCTGCGACGATCTATCGACCATCGAAGGTGACATCCGCACGGCCTATTACCTGAGCTACGACGACGAGAACTGCGATTACCTGGAACTGAACGGGTCGCTCAAGGATGCGATGGACGCGGGCGAGACGGTGGTCTCAGCCAGCTTCATCATTCCCTATCCGCCCGGCTTCCCCATTCTGGTGCCGGGTCAGGTCGTCAGCCAGGAAATCATTCATTTCATGCGCGCCCTCGATGTCAGCGAAATCCACGGATACCGCCCCGATCTGGGCCTGCGCGTGTTCACACAAGCAGCGCTTGACAGTGTGCGCCCCAAACATCTGCAGAAGTCACCGAATTAACGAAAGGACCTACCCAATGGCTACAGTTCTGAAAAACATCTCTGAAATCCGCAGGTTCTTTCACCGGAACGAGGAACCGATCTACTTCATCTCGGCAACCAACTTCAATTTGCTGGGCCTCGATGAGTGGGTGAAGAACTTCAAATACATCTGCTACATCGACTGTTATGGCGGCAAGCACCCGAACGTCTTCTGCCCTTCCGAACAGCCCCACGCGGAGTTCCAGTCCATCGAGGATATCAACAACTATCTGCTGCAGCACAAGGAGGTCATCGACTTTATCAAGCGGCGCGGCGGCAAGCCCAAATTCGTCTTCCTGATGTTCGATGAGGAAACCGAGCGGCTGTCCAAGGAGCTGGGGGCGAGCGTCTGGTTCCCCAAAGCCAAACTGCGCACGGCGATGGACAACAAGATCGAAACGGTCCGCATCGGCAACAAGGCCGGTGTGCCTTCGGTTCCCAACGCCCTGTCGGAGGTCAAGGATTACGACCACCTGCGCGAGGTCTGCGAGAAGAACAACCTGGGCCACGACCTGGTGCTGCAATCTGCTTTTGGTGATTCCGGTCACACGACCTTCTTCATCAAGAATGAGGCCGATTTCCGCCGCCACGAAAGCGAGATCGTCGGTGAGGGTGAGATCAAGATCATGAAGCGGATCGACTGCCGCGGTTCCGCGATCGAAGCCTGTGCCACGAAAGAAGGCACGATCGTCGGGCCCCTGATGACCGAGCTGGTCGGCTTCAAGGAGTTGACGCCCTATCGTGGCGGCTGGTGTGGCAACGAAATCCTTGCCACGGCTTTCCCTCCCAAGGTCCGTGAAAAAGCCCGTGACCTGACCTTCAAGTTCGGTGAACAGCTGCGCAAAGAAGGCTATCGCGGCTACTTCGAGCTCGATTTCCTGATTGACAAGAAGACTGGCGATCTTTGGCTGGGCGAACTGAACCCGCGCATCACCGGGGCATCGTCAATGACCAACCACGCGGCCTTTGCCCATGCCGACGCACCACTGTTCCTGTTCCACCTTCTTGAATTCTCAAAGAAGAAGTTTGATCTGGACGTCGATGAACTGAACAGCCGCTGGGCCGATCCCGACATGATCGACGGCTGGAGCCAGATGGTCATTAAGCACACCGAGGACAGCGTAGACATCTGTACCCATGCCCCCGAAACCGGCATTTACAAGATGCTGGAAGACGGGCGCGTCGTGTTCGACCGCTTCGATTATCACCGCCGTGCGGTGGAGAGCGAGAACGAAGCTTTCTTCCTGCGTATCCTGCAGCCGGGCGATTACCGCTACGAGGGTGCCGATATCGGCATCCTGGTGACGCGAGGTCGTTCCATGACGAAGTCTTTCCAGTTGAATGAGCGCGCGAAAAAGTGGATCCACGGGATCAAGAACGGGGTGGCGGGCAAACCCTTGCCTGCCGCCACCGCCGGACCCGAACTGGCGGACCCGGCGTTCAAGATACTTTGACGAAAGGTTGCCATGTTTTGGCGCGCAATGGACATCGAAACGCCCGGACCAAAATGGTCCGGGCTTTTCGCCGAATACTGGCCGGACTATCGCGCCTGGTGGTTGCGCGAGGGGGAGACCGCGCGCCCGACCTTTGCGGAATGCCGCCGCGCCCTGAAAAACCACATGCCAGAGCTGATTCCGCTCTATGACGATCTTTGCGCACAGGCAGGCGGGGGCGATCTGGCCGCCCGGTTCCTGAGCTTCTACAACCCGCCGCCCTATCTGTCGGGCTGCAGCCAGGCCATCTGGGCTGGCAAGGAACCGGTCATGGTGCGCAACTATGACTACAACCCCAACGCTTTTGACCAGCTGGTGCTGCGCACCGATTGGCAGGGGCGGCGGGTGCTGGGTACCTCGGACGGGCTTTGGGGTCTGGTCGATGGGGTCAATGACAAGGGGCTGGCGATTTCCCTGACCTTCGGCGGTCGCCGCATCGTGGGCGAAGGTTTTGGCGTGCCGCTGATCCTGCGCTACGTCCTGCAGACTTGCGAGACGACAGATGAAGCGGTGAAGGTGCTGGAACGCGTACCAACGCACATGAGCTACAATGTGACCGTGCTCGACAAAAAGCGGAACTATGCGACCGCGATGATGGCGCCTGACCGGGAAACGCTGATCACACATGCCGCTGTCGCGACGAATCATCAGGAAAACGTTGAA
>JABDKA010000189.1 GCA_013002405.1 Sulfitobacter sp.
GAGGTGTTGGGTGGAACAGTTCATGTCGGTGGCAGGGAGGTTGCAAAGGCACCCGGTTCCGACGGTCCCGTCAAGCTGGGCATCCGGCCGGAGCATCTGGTGCCGGATGAGAGCGGCCCCTTCGAGATGGATGTGCAGATGACAGAGCCGCTGGGCGCGAACACCCTTGTTCACGGTCGCCTGAAGGGTGAGGGGATCATGATCACCGCAAGCCTGCCCGGTGTTCATCCGCACCGTGACGGCGGTCAGGTGATGCGATTTGCGGCGGAACCGGGCAAGGCGCACGTCTTTGATGCGGATACCGGATTGAGGCGGTCGGCATGAGGGGTGGGCGCGTGCTCTCTTCGTCTCAGACAGCCCATCAAAGATCCTTCACTAATCGCAGTGCATCGTAGATGGCTGCATGGGTGTTGCGGGCAGATACCGCATCGCCGATCCGGAAAAGCTGAAACGACCCGTCGGGATTGCGGTTGATGGTCTGGGGGGCACCCTTGATCACCGCCTCCTGATCTACTGCCCCGCCATTCAAAGAGAGCGGTCTGAGGTCAAAGTAGAGATCTTCCAGGGGCCGCGTGCCGTAGTTCACCACCACCTGATCGTACCGCCCATCGGTGACATGATCCGAATAGTCCGTTCCGATCCGCGCCGTCAGCGCATTGCCATCCCGCGCCACGCCCAGCAGGCGCCGGGCCACGGTAAAGGTCACATCCTTGTCCTGCAGGCTGCGCATGTAGGGCACCAGGTTCATGCCCATCACCTCGGGCGCGAAGGTGCGGTCGGGGGTCATGATTTCAACCCGTGATCCCGCTGTCGCGGCAATCTCGGCCGCCTGCAGGGCCGGGTGATCACCGCTTTCGTCGTAGATCAGTACATGCTCGGCCGGTTTGATGTCGCCCGACAGGATGTCCCAAGTGCTGACCACATGATCGGCCTCGCCGCGCGTTTCGAACAATTCCAGGTTGGGCAGGCCCCCGGTCGCCACGATCACCAGGTCGGGAGAGAGGGCGGTCACTTCGGCCACCTCGGCCCAGGTGTTGAAGAGGAAGGTCACGTCGCGGGCGGCGCATTGGGCCATACGCCAGTCGATGATCCCGATCATCTCCCTCCTGCGGGGGCTTTGGGCGGTCAACCGGATCTGGCCCCCGGGCGCATCGGCGGCCTCGAAGACGGTAACCAGGTGCCCGCGCTCTGCGGCCACCCGCGCCGCTTCCAACCCTGCCGGGCCTGCACCAACAATGACTACCCGCCGCCGTTTTTCGGCCGGGACGATGACATGCGGCATCGTCAGTTCCCGGCCCGTGGCGGGGTTGTGGATGCAGAGTGCCTCTCCGCCTTCGTAGATCCGGTCCAGACAGTAGGTGGCGCCCACGCAGGGCCGGATATCTTCCTCCCGCCCCTCGCGGATCTTCTGAACGATATGGGGATCGGCCATGTGAGCCCGGGTCATGCCCACCATGTCGAGCAGCCCCGCCGCCACCGCGTGCCGCGCCGTGGCAACGTCCGGGATCCGGGAGGCGTGGAAGGTGGGCATTCCAGTGGCCGCCCTGACGCTGCCCGCGAAGTCGAGATGGGGCGCGCTCTTCATGCCCTGCACCGGAATGATGTCGGTCATGGCGGGATCCGTGTGGATGCGCCCCCGGATCACGTTCAGGAAATCGAGTTGTCCGGTGGCGGCGAGCTTTTTGGAGATCTCCAGGCCCTCTTCGGCCGTAATCCCGCCCTTCTGTGCCTCATCCGCCGTGTAGCGAAAGCCAACGATGAACTCCGGCCCGACCCTCTCGCGGATGGCCTCCAGCACCTCCAGCGGAAAGCGCATGCGGTTCTCCAGCGTATCGGCGCCGTAAGGACCGGTGAGATCATTGGTCAGGGGGGACCAGAACTGATCCAGCAGGTGGCCGTAGACCTGCAACTCGATCCCGTCCATGCCGCCCTCTTTCATGCGCTCGGCGGCATCGGCAAAGTCCTCGATCACCCGCGCGATGTCCCAGTCCTCCATCAGCTTTGGAAAGGCCCTATGCGCCGGTTCGCGGTGCCGGGAAGACGAGAGGGAAGGCAGCCAGTCACCCTTGTTCCAGGTGGTGCGGCGACCCAGGTGGGTGAGCTGGATCATGGCGGCGCAGCCATGTTCGTGAATGGCGTCTGTCAGGCGTTTGGTCCAGGAAACCACCGCGTCGTCGTAGGCCAGGATGTTGTTGAAGACCGGCGGGCTGTCACGGCTGACAGAGGCGGACCCGGCGGTCATCGCCAGCGCCACGCCGGCCTTGGCCCGTTCGGCGTGGTAGGCGGCATAGCGATCCTTGGGCATCCCGTCCTCCGGATAGGCCGGTTCATGGGCCGTGGTCATGATCCGGTTGCGCAGGGTGAGATGCTTGAGCTGGTAGGGCTGGAGGAGCGGATCTTTGGACATGAGCGGCCTTTACGCGGTGTGACCCGGCCATCTGAACGAAAGTGGAGGCGACCGTCAATTTCCAAGCATTGGCGGGATAATCTGTCTGGCGCCAAAACCCGCATCGGGCGGTCCAGTTCAATTGCATTTTTCGCATCAATCCAGCTTGTCTGTGGCCGGATGAATTGGCGTTAATCGGGTTGAAAGACCTCGCTGACTAAATATCGCGGCCCGAACCAGCCACGGGTTCCAGATATCAAAGGAGCGCCTGATGCCCGATGCACCGGCAGCCGACGAGAAGACTGAAACCGCGACCGAGCCTCGGGGGCGGGTCCCGCTCTTGAAAAGCATCTTCCTCAAGTGCACGCTGATGGTTGCCCTGTGCGTCTTCGCCGTCGTTGCAGTGATTGAGTACCGAAACCATGCGCAATTGGTCGAAAAGGTGGAACGCAACGTGGCCATGCGCGCCACCGAAGTGACGGAGCTTTTGGCACATCAGCTTGCCGGTTCCGCCAAGTTCGGAAATGTTGATGCCATCGCTGAGATCGTGGCTGGGGTGCGGAAAACGGCAGGGCAGGACCTTGAGAATGCCCTGGTGTTAGATGGTGCCAGCGCGGTGCTCTTCGCGACAAAAGGTGCGGATGTTTCCGCCCTGATGCCCTTCGCCGAACAGTCGATGGCATCGCAGCAGATTGTCCGCTCGGAAACGGGCGCAACTGTAGCCATGCCGATGACATTCGGCGCGGGCGACAGTCTGGCCGGATCGGTCGTGCTTGAATGGACGGCGGAATACGAACTGGCGGCCCTCGCAGCAGAGCAAAGCAAGACCCTGCTTATCGGTCTTGGCGTCTTTGCCATCGCCCTCGCGGCCGTGGCCCTGTTTCTGCGTGCCTTGATGTCGCGGCCTCTGAATGATCTCGCCGAAGCAATGGAAGAGGTGGCGCGCGAAAATTTCGATGTCGATATCTCCCATACCGCCCGGAGCGATGAGGTGGGACTTATGGCCAACCGGCTCGATGCTTTCCGCCGTGACCTGAGCCGCGCGAAGGAGGCCCAGCACGAGATGGCCTTCAAGGGGGCCGCCTTTGAAGGATCGGCCGCTGCCCTGATGACCGTTGATCAGGAATTCTTGGTTCAGTTCGCGAACCCCGCCTGCTTTGCTCTTATCTCAGATCTCATGCCGGAACTGGGAGAGGTCTGGCCCGGTTTGCGGCCCGACAGCCTTTTAGGCGCTGATCTGAGGGACATGAAAATGCTTCGCAATGACTTGCCGAGCGGGCCCGGAGGGGCGGGTCATACGACGACCGACATCATGTTTACCCTCGCGGACCGAAATTTGCGCATCAAGGTCAATCCGGCGGGGGGCGCAGGGGGAACGCAGGTGGGTTTCGTCCTTGAATGGAGCGACAGGACCAAAGCCTACCGCAACGCGGCGCTCATTGACGCGATCGACACAAGCCAGCTGCGGATCGAGTTCAACCGAAATGGGACAGTCTTCGACACCAACGACAACTTCCTTTCCCTGATCCATGGCACGGAGGAAGACACCCGCACCTGCAGCCTGACCGGGATGTTTGCGAACAACTTGCCGGGTGACACCGACGGCAGTCAGTTCGCCCGCCAAGTCTACGCGCTTGAACTCAAAAGCGGACGTTTTTCCGCCAACAGCGGACATGCGGACCAGACATTCGTCCTGGAAGGCAGTTTTGCGGTCGTCAACGATGAAAAGGGACGGGCGGACCGGGTGATCTTTCTTGGCCGGGATGTGAGCGTCCAGGATGCAGAGATGCACGAGGCCGAGGCCGTGCGGAAAAGAAACGCAGAGGAGCAGGCGCACGTCGTCACCCTTCTGGGTCAGGCGCTCAACACCCTTGCCGAAGGCGATCTGGATTGCGACATCAATGAACCGATGCCCCCCGCCTACGAAAAGTTGCGCAATGACTTCAACGATACGGTCGGATCCCTGCGGGGCACGATTTCTGCTGTGATTCACAACTCCGATTCGATCCGTAACGAAACCTCCGAGATCACCTCGGCCGCCGACGATCTGTCGCGCCGCACGGAAAAGCAGGCGGCCACCCTTGAGGAAACCGCCGCCGCCCTGGATGAGCTGACCGTGTCGGTCAAATCCGCAGCCGAAGGTGCCGATGACGCAAGCAAGATGTCCGCCGACGCCCAGCGAAATGCGGAACAGGGCGGCGACGTGGCCCGCCAAGCGGTCGAGGCGATGGATGGCATCAAGAATTCGAGCCAGGAGATCTCCAAGATCACCAGCGTTATCGACGACATCGCCTTCCAGACCAACCTCTTGGCGCTGAATGCCGGGGTTGAGGCCGCCCGAGCGGGCGAAGCGGGGCGTGGGTTTGCCGTGGTCGCGACCGAGGTGCGGGCGCTCGCGCAGCGTTCGTCCGACGCGGCACGCGAGATCAACACGCTGATCACCTCAAGCGGCGATCAGGTGAACCAGGGTGTACATCTTGTAGATCGTACCGGTACGGCACTGGCCTCCATCGTGACTTCCGTCTCGGAGATTTCCAAACGTGTCTCCAACATCGCGGCCTCCGCGCGGGAACAGTCCAGCGGTCTGGCAGAGATCAACAGCGCCATGAATGAACTGGATCACGTGACCCAGCAGAACGCGGCCATGTTCGAAGAGACCACCGCCGCCAGTCACGCGCTTACTTCAGAAGCCGATGCGCTGGTCAGTGCCGTCACCCGTTTCAAGCTGGGCGGCATGCAGCTTGACACGGCCCAACACACACGGCCCTCAGGTCAGACGCAGCCCAGGCCAACTGCCGCACGATTCACGCAGGGCAACGCGGCACTGCAGATGGAAAGCGTCCCGGAGGCCGACGGGTGGGAAGACTTCTGACGCGCGAACGCGTGCGGTGATGTCACCGTCGAGGCAGGCGCGCGAAGCGTCCTCTCTTCCTGCGATTGGCAACTGTGGTCAGTCCCGCGCGCCCGCAAAACGCTCCGCCCAGGCTTCCCGATCCTCATCGCTGATCTTGGCGAAAAGGACCTCCGGCACCTCGAAAGCATGACCGGGTGCCATCCGCGCCAGGGCCGCGGACACATCGTCCGGCCAACTGGTGTCATCTACCCGCATCGCCTCAAGTATCTTTGTCGACGCATCGGGGATGAAGGGCGCTGAGAGCACCGCGTAAAGTGGGATCAGGTTCAGAGCGAGCCGCACCTGCGCTGCGGCCCTGTCCGGGTTCGTCTTGAAGGTGGTCCAGGGGGCCTCGGCCTGCAGGTACTCGTTCCCGGCGGCCCAGATGGCGCGCAGTTCCGCGGCCGATTTGCGCACTTCCATCGCCTCCATCTGTGCGGCATAGCGCGCTACACGATGCGTCAGGTCGTCAATCAGCGCCCGTTCGGCAGGTCCATATTCACCCGCCTCCGGCACTGCTTCTCCGAACTTGGAACGGCAGAACTTGGTGATCCGGCTGACGAAATTGCCCAGCACGTCTGCCAGGTCTTTGTTGACCGAAGCCTGGAAGTTCTCCCAGGTGAACTCCGCATCCTGGGTCTCTGGCGTGTGGCTCAGCAGCCACCAGCGCCAGTAATCCGCGGGCAAGATCTCGAGTGCCTGGTCCATGAACACACCGCGACCGCGCGAGGTGGAGAACTGCCCGCCGTCGTAGTTGAGGTAGTTGAAAGACTTGATGTAGTCGACCAGCTTCCAGGGCTCCCCCGAACCCATGATCGTTGCAGGGAAGCTGAGGGTGTGGAAGGGCACGTTATCCTTGCCCATAAACTGGGTGTAGGTGACATCATCGGCCCCCTTGTCGGTGCGCCACCAGCGTTCCCAATCCTGCCCCTTGCCTGCGTCAACCCATTCCTGCGCGCAGGCGATGTATTCGATGGGCGCGTCGAACCAGACGTAGAAGACCTTGCCCTCCATCCCGGGCCAGTCCTGATCGCCGCGCTTGACGGGAACGCCCCAGTTGAGATCGCGGGTGATGCCGCGGTCCTGCAGGCCGTCACCGTCGTGCAGCCACTTCTTGGCGATTGAGGTGGTCAGCACAGGCCAGTTGGTCTTGGATTCGATCCAGGCGTCGAGCTTGTCTTTCATCTGGCTCTGACGGAGAAAGAGGTGCTTGGTCTCGCGCTTCTCCAGATCGGTTGAACCGGAAATCACGCTGCGTGGCTCGATCAGGTCTGCCGGATCAAGCTGCTTGGTGCAGTTGTCGCACTGATCTCCCCGGGCGCTTTCGAACCCGCAGTTTGGGCAAGTGCCTTCAATATAGCGGTCCGGCAGAAAACGCCCGTCGACCTTGGAATAGACCTGCTCTTCGGTGACCTCCTCGATAAGGCCATTGTCCGCGAGGACCCCCGCAAAATGCTGGGTCAGGCGGTGGTTCTGTGGCGAGGAAGAGCGACCGAAATGGTCGAAAGACAGGCGAAATCCCTGGGCAATCTCGGCCTGGACATCGTGCATTTCGGCACAGTACTCGTCTATCGGCTTGCCCGCCTTTGCGGCGGCCAGTTCGGCGGGTGTGCCGTGTTCATCCGTGGCGCAGAGAAAGAGCACCTCGTGCCCCCGCGCGCGCAGGTAGCGGGCGTAGAGGTCGGCTGGCAACTGGCTGCCGATGAGGTTGCCCAGATGCTTGACACCGTTGATGTAGGGAATCGCAGAAGTGATGAGATGTCGGGCCATGGGGGTTCGCTGTTGCCTTTTGCGCTGCTTTAACAGCCAAGCCGCGAGGGCACCAGCCCGTCAGTTGGGCCCATTTCCCCCCTCCCGCGCTTTCTTAAAGAGCCGTCCTACGACAAAGCTGGTGCGCGGCACATAGACATAGCGCGTGCGTTTCGCCCTTTTCCTGCCGATCCGCATCCGAATGATCCCGAAGATGACCAGTACCACGTGGCCCAGGGCAATAAGGATGAAGAGTGCGGGGGGACCGTAGAGGTCGATAAGCGCCGAGGCGATGTAGGGGGCGAAGATGGCTCCAATGGCGAACCAGAACATGAGCGCGGCCGACAGCTCGACCCTTTCGTCGTCGCTGGCGAAGTCATGGGCGTGGGCGGCGGCGACGGAGTATATCGGGTAGGTGGTCAGGCCGAAGACCAGCGCATTGAGAAGGATACCGGTGGTCCCGAAACCGGTCACAAAGACGGTGAGCAGCGAACTGCCGATGGCCGCAACCGAGAGCCAGATGAGCACCGAGCGTCGGTCGTATTTGTCCGCGAGCCAACCCACCGGGAACTGTGCCAGCGCCCCGCCCAGAACGAAGGCGCCGAGGAACCAGGCGATCTGGGCCGCCGTCAGGCCCACCTCCTGCCCGTAGATCGGGCCGACCATCCGAAAGGAGGCGCTGGAAAGGGCGGCCACGACCACGCCCGCTGCCGCCAGGGGCGAGCGGTCCACCGCAAGTCGGGGTCGCAGGCGGGGTGAGGCGGGAGTGTCGGGCTGCTGCACGGTGGTCAGGGTGATGGGCAGGAGCGCCGCACAGCAGAGGATGGCAAGGATGTTGTAGGAAACGTAACTTGCCGGCTCCAGCACGCCGACGATCATCTGGGCGCCGAGTGAGCCGAGCATGTCCATCAGCCGGTAGCTACCCATCATCCGCCCGCGTGTGGCATTGGTCACCTTGGCCTGCAGCCAGGCCTCGATCACAGTAAAACAGCCCGCAACGCAAAACCCGGATGCGATGCGCATGACTGCCCAGGCCTTGGGATCCAGAACCAGCATATGCGCCAGCAGACCGATGGCACCTGCTGCGGTGAAGGCAGCAAAGGCGCGGCTGTGCCCGACCGATCCCATCAGGCGCGGTGCCCACCAGCAGCCGATGAAAAAGCCCAGGAAGTGAGCGGAGCCCAACAGCCCGATCTCCTGTCGGGTGAAGCCGAGTGCGGTTCCCGAGAGGACGTCAATGGGACCCACACCGCCCGAGGCCAGCTGCAACAGAATGACCGACAGGAAGAGTGCAGCGAAGGAGATGAGCATACGCATGGGGGTGCCGTTACCTCTCTTTCAGCCATGCCCCAAGCACAATCGCGACAGGGCCGCGTCGAATATGACCCATGGGCTGCTTTACACCGGGGCGGCGGGGGCTAGGGTGACCCGCGACCCGCAAGAAGGAACAAGCGATGAAGCACAAGACACTCGGCAGCAGCGATCTGGTGGTCTCCGACCTCTGCCTTGGCTCGATGACCTGGGGTACCCAGAACACCCTTGAGGAGGGGCACGCGCAGATCGACAGGGCACTTGCGGCGGGCATCAACTTCATCGACACGGCCGAAATGTATCCGGTAAATCCCGTGAGTGCGGAGACGACGGGCCGGACCGAGGAAATCATCGGCGAGTGGTTCGCCCGGAGCGGGCGGCGCAGCGACGTGATCCTGGCGACCAAGCATTCCGGTGCGGGTTTGGCGCACGTGCGGGACGGCGCGCCGATTTCGTCGAAGACCATTCCCCAGACCATCGAAGGTTCGCTCAAGCGGCTCAAGACGGACTATATCGACCTCTACCAGTTCCACTGGCCCAATCGCGGCAGCTACATGTTCCGCCAGCACTGGACCTACGATCCCTCCGGACAGGACCGGGCCGCGACGGTGGCCCACATGGAAGATGCCATTGGCGCGCTGCAGCGCGAGGTGGAGCGGGGCACGATGCGCGCCTTCGGTCTCAGCAACGAAAGCGCCTGGGGCATGGCCCAATGGGCTGCCGCGGCAGACCGGGTGGGCGGCCCGCGGCCTGTGTCGATACAGAACGAATACTCGCTCATGTGTCGGATGGCCGATACCGACGTGGCCGAAGCCTGCATTAACGAACAAATTGATATGTTTGCCTTTTCCCCTCTGGCAACAGGGCTCCTGACGGGCAAGTACCAGGGTGGGAAGTGCCCCGAGGGCTCCCGCATGTCGCTGAACGAGAACCTGGGCGGGCGCAAGACGGCGCGGGCCTTCGCGGCGGTTGATGCCTATCTTCAGGTGGCACAGGACCACGATCTGCATCCCGTGCATATGGCGCTGGCCTGGTGCCGGGCGCGCCCCTTCATGGGGTCGGCCATTTTCGGGGCGACGACGATGGAGCAGCTTGAGCTGGCCATGGGGGCGGGAGAGGTCACCCTGAGTGACGAGGTGATGCGGGCGTTGGATGAGGTGCACAAGGCGCATCCCTTGCCCTACTGATCGCGCGGAACATCCTGGACAGAGGTGCCTTTGGTGAAGCGGTTGCGGAGATCTTGAAAGTTCCCGACCGATTTCTTCGATAGAAAACGTTCCTCTGTGGTCGCTTTTGAGCATGGCGTCCGGCCCGATCCTGTCGCACTCTCCCCACGATTCTCATGTCAACGGGGGCCGCCATGCCACTCTCCATGAACCGCGACGTTTTCATCACCTGCGCTGTCACCGGTTCGGGCAGTTCGCAGGACCGCAGCCCCAAAGTGCCCCGTTCGCCCCAGCAGATCGCCGAAAGCGCCATCGCGGCGGCCAAGGCGGGGGCGGCGGTTGTCCATTGCCACGTGCGTGACCCCGAGACGGGCGTGCCCAGCCGGGACCTTGCGCTCTACCGTGAGGTGACCGAGCGTATTCGCGACAGTGACACGGATGTCGTGCTGAACCTAACCGCCGGCATGGGCGGTGATATCATTTTCGGCGACGTGGAAAGCCCCTTGCCGACGCGTGAGGGCACCGACATGATCGGCGCCTCCGCCCGGGTGGCACAGGTGGCGGAGTGTCTGCCTGAGATCTGCACGCTTGACTGCGGCACGATGAACTTCGCCGAGGCCGACTATGTCATGACCAACACCCCCGGGATGCTGACCGCCATGGGCGGCATGATGACCGAACTGGGTGTGAAGCCCGAGATCGAAGCCTTCGACACGGGCCACCTGTGGTACGCCAAGCAACTGGTGAGCGATGGCGTGCTGGAAGCGCCTGCATTGGTGCAGCTTTGCATGGGCGTCCCCTGGGGCGCGCCGGATGACCTCAACACCTTCATGGCCATGGTCAACAACGTCCCTGATGACTGGCATTTCTCGGCCTTCGGGCTGGGGCGCAACCAGATGGCTTATGTCGCCGCCGCCGTACTGGCGGGAGGCAATGTGCGCGTGGGGCTGGAGGATAACCTATGGCTGGAAAAGGGCGTGCTGGCGGAGAACTGGCAGCTGGTCGAACGGGCGGGCACCATCATCGAGAACATGGGCGCAAGGGTCATCGGTCCGGCCGAGGTGCGGGAGAAGCTGGGTCTTCAGAAACGCAGCCCCCGCTAGGGTGGCCAAGCGCATGGGGGGCATGGGGCGTTGGATGTGTGCGTTCATAATGGCGGCGCTGCTCTTCGGCTGCGCGGAGGACGGTCTGGCCCCCGATCCCCCGCTTCTGCGCAATCCGACTGTGCCCTTCGGGGGCACCAGCCGGTTTGATGTCAGGCGTTTTGCCGGGGACTGGACGACTTCCGCTTGCATCGGTGAATGCGCCGCACAGGTGTCTTACGCCTGGCTCGGGGGGCGGAAGGTGCTGCGGCAGGCCGAGGGACTGGACAGGGTTTATGAGGTAACCGCGCCCGGCATCCTGCGTACCCTTGGCGGTGATCAAATCCTTGTGGTGATGTGGGTGGATGAGGGCTTTCGCACTGCCGCCGTGGGCGATGCTGACGGGCGCTGGGCGGCTGTGATTGACCGCGCAGGTCAGCAATCGGCGGATCGGACACGGGCGGCGGAGGAAATATTGGATTTCAACGGCTGGGATGCGGCCAAGCTGAGAAAGATCAAGGAATGACAAGAACGGCAGCAATCATCGGCGGCGGCGTGATCGGCGGCGGATGGGCCGCGCGCTTTGCGCTCAATGGCTGGAACGTGCGGGTCTATGACCCCGATCCGGAAGCCGAGCGCAAGATCGGGGAGGTGATGGAGAACGCGCGCCGTTCCTTGCCGGGTTTGACGGACGTGGCCCTGCCCGCAGAGGCGACGGTCAGCTTCCACGGCGCGATTGCCGAAGCGGTGGCGGGGGCCGAGTGGATCCAGGAAAGCGTGCCCGAGCGGCTGGAGATCAAGCACGCCACCTTTGCCGAGGTTCAGGCGGCTTGTGATCCCGAGGCGGTGATCGGCTCCTCCACCTCAGGCTTCAAACCGAGCGAGTTGCAGCAGGGTGCAAAGCGGGCCGGTCAGATCATGGTGGCCCATCCATTCAACCCCGTCTATCTGTTACCGCTGGTGGAACTGGTGCCGGGCGAAGCTGGCGAGGCGACCCTCATCGAGCGTGCCAAGGCCACGCTCTCTTCGCTGGGGATGCATGCGCTGCACCTCAAGAAAGAGATCGACGCCCACGTGGCCGACCGTTTTCTGGAGGCCGTCTGGCGTGAGGCGCTCTGGCTGGTAAAGGACGGCATCGCCACGACCGAGGAAATCGACAACGCCATCCGCTACGGTTTCGGTATCCGCTGGGCGCAGATGGGGCTGTTCGAGACCTACCGCGTGGCGGGCGGCGAGGCCGGGATGAAGCACTTCATGGCTCAGTTTGGTCCGGCGCTGAAGTGGCCCTGGACCAAGTTGATTAATGTGCCGGATTTCACCGAGGAACTGGTAGATCTGATCGCCGATCAGTCCGACGCGCAGTCGGGCGCCCATTCGATCCGCGAACTGGAGCGGATCCGCGACAATAACCTCGTCACCATGATGCGCGGTCTGAAGGCGCAGAATTGGGGGGCGGGCGCGCTGCTGAATGCGCAGGAGAAGGTGATGCGCGCGGGCACCCCGATGGGCGCGCGGGCCGCCGATCTGCCCGCCGATGCGCCGGTCCTGACCGCAGAGCGGACTGTGCCGCTCGACTGGACGGACTACAACGGACACATGACGGAAAGCCGCTACTTGCACGCCTTCGCCGATGCGACGGACCGCTTCATGGAGATCATCGGCTGCGATGCCGAGTACATCGCCTCGGGGGGCAGCTACTTCACGGCTGAAACGCACATTAGACACATCGACGAGGTGAACGCCGGGGCGGTGATCCAGATCAGGACGCAGGTGATTTTGGGTGAGGGCAAGAAGATGCACCTCTGGCACGAGATGCGCGAGGGCGGTCGGCTTCTGGCGACGGGGGAGCATTTCCTGCTGCACGTGTCGCTCGAAACCCGTAAGCCTTCTATTCCCGCGCCCCATGTCGAGGAAGCGCTGGTGCGCTTCGCAAAGGGTCACGCCGGCCTGCCGCGGCCCGAAGGCCTGGGCCGGGCCATAGGGGCACCGAGGTGAAGCGCGTCCTCATCACCGCCGGAGCCGGGGGCATTGGTAGGGCGATGGGAGAAGCCTTTGCCGCCGAAGGTTACGAGGTCTGGGTGACGGATGTGGACCGGGAGGCCCTGGCCAGCTGCTCGGCGGACTGGACCTGTCTTGAGGCGAGCGCGGCGGATGAAGCTGCGATGCAGTCGGTATTCGGTCAGTTGGAGGGGCTGGACGTCCTTTGCGCCAATGCAGGTGTCGCGGGGCCAACGGCGCAGGTCGAGGATGTGTCGCTCGCCGACTGGCGGGCCTGCGTGAGCGTCAACCTTGAGGGAGCCTTTCTGGCGGCAAAGTATGCTGCCCCGTTGATGAAGGCCGCAGGGAGCGGATCCATCGTTCTGACGTCGTCAACTGCCGGTCTCTTCGGTTATCCCAACCGCGCGCCCTACGCGGCGGCGAAATGGGCGGTAATCGGGCTGATGAAGACACTGGCGATGGAACTTGGCCCCTTCGGCGTGCGCGCCAACGCCATCTGCCCCGGCGCGGTGGAGGGGCCTCGGATGGAGGGCGTCCTGGCGCGGGAAGCGGCGGCCAAGGGGATGACACGCGACGCGGTTTATGCGGGCTATGCGGCGGGCACTTCACTGCGCTCCTTTGTCGAGGCGCGGGATATTGCGGATATGGCTGTTTTCCTGGGGTCTGACCGGGCGCGCATGGTGTCAGGGCAGGTAATCGCGGTGGACGGGCACACGGAGAACCCCGATCCCAAACTGTGACGCCAGCGGCGCTGCAGGCTCACCTTTCCGAGAGTGCCTTTCGGAACAGCACCCTTTTTGCGCGCCCCAGTAATCCTCGCCTCTGACCCGCGTCAGTGGACGCGTCACGTTTCTGTGCCGCTCCAAGTGACCTCACCGGATCAGAGGGCGCATCTCCTCCAGGATATCGGGGAAATCGCGGGCGGTGTGGCGGGCCTCACGAACCAGTCGATCGAAATCCTGGGTGAAGATCTCGATGCGCTGTTTGTCGCGGAAGGCCATGTAGTGGCCCCCTGCGTAGAAGACCGCCAGCAGGGGGCCGAAAATCGTGACGGGGGCCGAATAGAGGCGGCGCGCGTCGAACTGGTAAAGGCGCAGGCGCGGGTAAAGCTGGCGGGACAGTGCGATGAACTGGTCCGTCTGGGAAAGCCGGAGTGTGGCGGGCAGACCCCGGTAGTAGCCAGTGCCTCGGATGAAGCTTTCGATCTCGTACAGAGGCAGCGCGATCTCATATTCCGAACCCGCTTCCCGCATCCAGTTCAGGCGGTCGCGCGACGCGTTTATGGCCTGTTCGGTTGTACGCCCCAGGTGGGGTCCGTACTCCCAACTCAGCATCTCATCGGTCTTGAGCATGTCGGGCAAGGTGGCCGGTACATGGCGGACCTTGTAGCCCGCCGCCTCCTGATGCCAGGCAAAGATCTGTTCGTCCACGAGGGCGCGGGGGGCCTCTGAAATGGCGAAGCTGTAGGACAGCAGATCAGCCGCCGTTTCGGGCCGGTCCGAGAGGCCGAGCAGCCAGTCCGCACTGACGCCAAGCACCCCGGCGCAGGCCCCGATTACATGGGCACTTGGCAGCCGCGCCCCCTCATCGCCAAGCGCCTGGCTTAGGGTTGAGCGGTCACATCTGGTGGCGCGGGCCAGCGCGCTTTGGCTGGTGCCCGTATCGCGCATGGCCTGCGTCAAACGGGTGCGGAACTGGCGCGCGCGGGTCGTTTTGTCGATGTTCTTATGCATATTGTGATATTTATCATCATTTGCACGGTTTCGTAACAATTTTCGCGCTATTCCGAACGCCGCTGGCGGGCGATCAACAGGGAAACTTCAAGGAGCCGCAACGTCTTAATGGAAAGCCTGATCCTTACCCCGTCAGAACCGGAGCCCACGAAAAACCTGACGGCCCCGCGGGAGGCGGCTCAGGAATGGCTGACGCTGGCACTTTTCGCCCTCACGCTTGCGATGATCGCATGGGCTCTGTACCTGCCCACCGGCTTTGGCGCGGTTGCCTTCGTTCTGCTGGTGCTGGCCCTGACGCTACATTCCTCTCTCAGTCACGAGATCCTGCACGGGCATCCCTTTCGGGCGCGCTGGGCGCAGACGGCCCTGGGGATCGTGCAGCCGGGGCTTTTTGTCCCCTATCTGCGGTTTCGGGCGCTCCATCTGGCGCATCACGAGGATTCGCGGCTGACGGATCCCTACGACGATCCGGAAAGCAATTTCTTCGATCCCGTTGTCTGGGCGCGGATGCCGCGCTGGGCCCGGGCGCTGCTGAATTTCAACAACACACTTTGCGGGCGGATGCTGGTGGGGCCGTTTGTTGGGCTCTACCACTTCGTGAGCTGTGACCTAAGAAACATCCGCAAGGGTGACCGGATCATCGCGTTTCATTGGCTGGCGCATCTGCCGGGGGTGGTGCTGACCCTGTGGTTGGTCAGCCTTTCCGCTCTGCCCCTGGGGCTGTACCTGCTAGCCTGTTACGGGGCTCTGTCGATCCTGAAGATACGCACCTTTCTGGAACATCGCGCGCACGAACGCGCCTCGGGGCGGACAGTGGTGATTGAGGACCGGGGGCCGCTGGCGCTGCTATTCCTGAACAATAATTACCACGTGGTCCATCACATGCATCCGCGTGCCGCCTGGTACCAACTGCCGGGCCTCTACCGGGCACAGCGCGATCGCTACCTGCGCCGTAACGACGGCTATCGTTACCGCTCCTACAGTGAGATCTTTCGCGCCCACTTTCTGCGCGCCAAGGATCCGGTGGCCCATCCGCTCTGGTCTAAGGAACCGCGCTGAGCTTATAGGGGGGCATGAGAGTCCTTCTTCCCGAACTCTGGATACTTGTCACACTGGCGGCAGCGGCCTTTCAGACCGTCCGTTTCATGCTGCAGAAATACCTCGCGACGGCCACGCTGTCGGCCGGAGGAGCGACCTTTTCGCGGTTCATCTATTCGCTGCCCTTCATTCTGGCTCTGCTTGCGCTTTATCTGTCAGCTTCAGGTGTCGCGCTGCCCGCGACAGGCTTGCGGTTCTGGGGTTTTGGCCTTCTGGGGGCGACCTCACAGATCCTTGCCACGGTCTGCGTGGTGCTTCTTTTCAATGAGCGCAACTTCGCGGTGGGGATCACCTTCAAGAAGACGGAAGTCATCCAGACCGTTCTGGTGGGGTGGCTGCTTCTGGGCGAGGGGGTCTCGGCCCCTGGCTTTGGCGCGATTGCGCTAGGGATATTCGGGCTGCTCCTTCTCTCCGGAGACAAGGCAGGTGCCGCGATCCGCTTGAGCGATCTGGGCAACCGCGCGGCGGGGTTGGGAATTGCATCCGGCGTGCTCTTTGCTTTCTCGGCGGTCAGCTACCGGGGGGCCTCGCTTGCCATTGCGGCGGATGATCCCGTGCTGCGCGCCATCGTAACCCTGGCGGCGGTTGTGACCATGCAGACAGCGATCATGCTGATCTGGCTGAGGCTGCGGGAGCCGGGGCAGATCAGCGCAGTCTGGGGCGCCTGGCGCGTGGCGCTCTGGATCGGGCTGACCTCGATGGGGGGCTCGCTTTGCTGGTTCATCGCCTTCACGCTGCAGAATGCGGCCTATGTCAAGGCGCTGGGACAGGTGGAACTGATCCTGAGTGTGGCCGCCTCGACGCTTTTTTTCCGCGAGCGGATCAGCGGACGCGAATGGGCCGGGATGGCCGTGTTGCTGGTGTCGATCCTGATGCTGGTGCTGGTGATCTAGCTTGGGAGGTCGAAAACCGCCTTTGAACCCACAGCGGGAGTGTCGGATTGCCGCAAACGCTATGGATTTGGTACGGGCGAGTAACGGTCAATCCGGTCGGTCATGCCGACTACAGCAGGCATTTGCAGTCGAATTCACAGGTGGCGATTGTCCGGCCTTTTGCTTTGAAAGGATATTTGACCGTTCTTCTTTCAGTCTGGGTCATTGGCAGCCTCAAAGGCATACTCACCATTCTCGGCGGGAAATTCCTGGAAGAACCGGCCCATCGCCTTTTCTGCGACTACGCCGCGCCTGCAGAGTTCTTCCAATGCACGGGCGCAGATGTCTTGCGCATCCAAATATCCAACAGCGATGACAGCCAACTGACAGAGTTGATGGACATCCATCCTGTCCAAGTGCCGAATGTCACGCAGATAGACGATATCGCCGTCACACAGCTGGTTGCCGTACCGACGTCTTGCACGAAGAGGACTTACTGGGTTTCGGTGCATAACCGGAAGGGAGTGTGGCAGCAGGCCTAGTCCACGCAGTGCTACGTCGATTTCGCCAAAACCAGGCTGGTTCTCATATATCGGAAAGAACGACACTTCGGACTGAATACAAACAGCCTTGTCCAACTTCGTTCGCGCATTCTGAAAAACCTGCAGCTCACCTCCTTGGATATCTATTTTCAATAGGTCGATCCGTTCGATCTCATCGATATGGTCCAGCGCAGCTGTTTCCATTTCAAGAGTCTGGATAACTTCCAGGGACCGCCCCATCTGCGGGAAAAGCTCTATCGCCAGTGGGTCGGGCCGCAAAAGAGAGCTCATGTACGAGCCTTTGCAGACGTGTAGCGTGTGTCTTGCCCCATCCCCTACGGCTTTGTTCAGGTAAGTGACGTTTTCTTCCGGTGACTGCTCGAGTTTGGCGAAGGCACGCGGATCGGGCTCGAAACCATAAACTCTTGCCTGTCCGGCCCGCATCAACATTCGATATGGCGGTTTTTCTGTCGGATTGGCGCCAACGTCCACGATGGATGTGAGTGAAAGATCCGGGACGAGTTTCTGCAAAGCGCGGACTATTTTTAGACGTTGACGCAAGATATCTGCCTTCCTCAGTCTGTTTTATCAGCCGGCAAGGGCACTGATTGAAAGCCGACAGCGGCGTGCACCCTCACCAATCCGGATCACGCACACGACCCCAAGGAAGAGTACATGCCGATCGCTACGACGGATCTCGAAACAAGCCGATAATCCAAACTCCGGCACCCGCTCCGCGGAACGTGACCTTTGCCTTATTTCATTTGATAATCAAAACAGCAAGACAGTCTGCTCATGGACGCGGAACCCACGCTATCAACTGATCGACGACAGGCGTGCGTGCAGCTTAACGCCTAAAATCGCTGTGAGATCGCGCTCAACCAGCCAGCTGCGCCACTCCCCTGGAAAGGCTATGTCGATGCTCTAGCAGCCGCTTTCGCCCCCGGTGTTTCCGCGCGCTGCAGGTGTCCTCGCCCTATTCAGACCTTCGATTGGAATGGTATGGGCCGGTGCCCGTGTTGCCTGGAGACGACAGTAAATGGCTGGCATTAAGGTTTGTCTCTTTGCCTTTGTTTTTCCACAATTCCGCATGCTAGGGTCAAAAGAAAAACATTGAGGCAGAGTATGGAACAGACACGTCGCGAGAAGCGCCGCGCATTCAAACAATTTGTTCAGCAGAACGCCGCCGACCTTCCTGTGAAGGAACGGGGTGATCTTCGGATGATCAGTTTCGAACTTGACGGGAAACTCGACTATGAATTGTACCGGGAGATTCAGACTCTCGGGAACAAATACAAGCTGGATTGGCAATGGGTGCCGGAGGACCACATCAGACTGTTGTCCGGGCACCTGCTGGCTCTTGGGTTGAATCCGAAGTTTGGTCTGTGCCACGGCACACGGCAGGGGTTCGAGCAATCCTGGTTCCGCGATCTGCTGCCGGGTCAGCCTGAGGTCATCGGGACCGAGATCTCAGACACCGCCAAGTTTTTCCCCCATACGATCCAGTGGGATTTTCACGAGGTCAAGCCGGAGTGGGTCGGTGTGACTGATTTCATCTATTCCAACTCTTGGGACCACTCCTATGATCCGGTTAAGGCTCTTACCGCCTGGATTTCCTGCCTGGCGCCGGGCGGCGCGATGCTGCTTGACCATGCAAGGGATTTCATGCCCGATCAGATCTGCACCCTGGACCCCTGCGGTATCTCCGAAGAAGGTCTGGTCAACCTGCTGAACACGGAATTGGGCGATGAGGGGCGCGTGACCGAGGTGCTTGACGGGGGCAAGCGCAAGCTGGATCCCATACGCACGATCGTATTTCAAAAGAAGATCATCCCGAACTGAGCGACAGGGCAGATTGTGTCGTTGCGACGCCAATAATAGGAAACTGCCTTGCTGCAGTGAAGGGCCTTTGAACCTGGTTTCACTCCGGCCAAGCCCCTGTCAGCCGGGCTGGGGATGGCCGTGCAGGCGCAGGAACAGGCTTTCTTCATCGTTGTTCTTGAAGTAGGGCACGGAAGTGGGCGGGCTTGGATCGTGGGTGCGGGCCTGAACCTCAGCCATGACAACTTCGGTGATGAAGGGCATGTCGAAACCGCGCGCTTCTGCCAGTGGAACCCACTGCAGATGGGAAAGCTCATCGGAGGCGGCGGAGAAATCGTCCGGATCGGTATTGATGTGATCTGCATCCACCAGGAAAAACCGCGCGTCAAAGCGGCGGGGGCGGCCCGGCGGTGTGAGCGCGCGAAAGACGAACTGCATGTTGGAGGCCCGGGGGACATGGCCGGTAGCGGCGAAGTCCTGCCAGTCTTTCGGTATATCTTCGGAAGGCCAGTTGCCCGGCTCTCCCAGCACAAGGCCTGTTTCTTCCCAAACCTCGCGGATGGCTGCGACGGGCAGGGCATGGGCAAGGGCGGGATTTGCATCTTCCAGAAGCCGCTCCGCGCAGACCCCGGGCAGGGGGGCGGCCAGGGGGATATGTGCATCGGCCTTATCCACGGCACCGCCGGGAAAAACGAACTTGTTGGGCATGAAGGCCGCCTTCGATCCGCGCTGGCCCATCAGAACCCGCGGTTCGGTGAACCGGTCCCGAAGCAGGATCACGGTGGCCGCGTTTCTGATCTGGCTCTTGTCGATGGTCATGCCTGCCCTCACTTCATGGGCCGCCGGTCAGGTGCCGCGCGCAAAGCCGCCCATTTCCTTCGCCCACTGGAAGCCGATCATGGCCCCCTTCAGTCTGGGCAGAAGGTAGAGGGATAGGCCGACACATCCAACCGCAAAAATAGTGAAGAGCGTCAGCGGTTCCGGCCGCCAAGTGACGAAGACCCAGTGCAGCAGGGGTGCCATCAGGTGTCCGACGATCAGGATCGTCAGGTAGGCAGGACCGTCATCGGCACGGTGGTGGTGGAACTCCTCCCGGCAGACCGTGCAGTCATGGTTCACCTTTAGATAGCTCTTCAGCAGGGGGCCGGACCCGCAGTTGGGGCATTTGCCACGCCAGCCGCGCAACATGGCGGGCAGGCGCGCGCGTTCGTCCGTCGCGGCGGGCGGTTCGTGCGCGTGCTGAAGCTCTGACGAAGGGACGTGGCGGGTCATGGCGGGTTCCTTGATTGTACACTAGATGCCAATTCTGTCGGCAGATTGGAAGGGTTGCGGCCGCTCTTGCGTCGCGATGTCGCAAAACGGTGCAACTTTTTTCCGCCTCGGGCGACGGAACTGCGGAGCTGCCCCGTTCAACATTGTGAGCGGCCCGAAAAGGGGCGTGACAGAATGGATAGGAGAGCAAGATGAACTTTCGCAGCACAATTCACATGGTGAGCCTCGCGGCCCTGATCGCCTTTGGCGGGGCCGCCTCTGCCAAACCTCAGGGTGCCGGTCAGATGTTTGAGCGGCTGGATGCCGACGGCAATGGTGAAGTCACCCGGGCCGAGATGTCCGCCCACATGGCGGAGCGGTTTGCCAAGGCGGATGCCAATGGCGACGGCTTTCTCGACAAGACCGAGATGCAGCAGGCGCGGGCAGAGCGGGGTGACCGCCGGGCCCAACGGATGATCGAGCGGTTGGATGCCAACGGGGACGGTGTTCTGAACGCCGAGGAGCTTTCCAAAGGCGGTGAGGGCCGTATGAACCGCAGGGCCGGACGCATGATGGAGCGGGTGGACACCAACGGTGATGGCAAGATCACCCTGGCCGAGATGCAGGCGGCGCGGGACCCCGCAAAGATGTTCGACCGGCTGGATGCGGACGGCAACGGCAGCCTGAGCAAAGAGGAATTCGCCAAGGCACGGCACGCGATGCGCCATCGCCACGGGGCCGACAAAGACTGACCCTTGAGTCGGGCGCGCTTGTCTTGCGCGCCCGGCGCCAGTAGCCCTTAAGGTGATGCATGAGCCTGATCCCACCCCGGCCGGGAACGATGATGCGGCCCTGCTTGCGCGCTATGCGCAGGGCGATCCGGCCGCGGCCCGGCTGTTGGCGGCGCGCTTGACGCCGCGCATCTACGCACATGCCTGCCGGGTTCTGGGGGACAGCGCCGAGGCGGAGGATGTGGTGCAGGAAGCGATGGTGCGGCTTTGGCGCATAGCACCCGACTGGCGTATTGGGGAGGCAAAGGTCAGCACCTGGCTTTACCGCGTTGTGGCCAACCTCTGCACCGATCGGCTGCGCAAAGGGGCTTCGGTAGGTCTGGATGATGTGGCCGAGCCTGCGGATGGTGCACCCAGTGCGGCGGAGGGGATGCAGCAGCGCGCGCGGCAGGATGCCCTTTCCCGTGCGCTGGCCACCCTGCCGGAGCGTCAGAGACAGGCGGTGGTGCTGCGCCATATCGAGGGATTGGCCAATCCGGAGATTGCCGCCATTCTGGACGTGGGGGTCGAGGCGGTGGAAAGCCTGACCGCCCGGGGCAAGAGGGGGCTTGCGCGGGCTCTCGCCGGGGAACGCGAAGCCTTGGGGTTTGAGGATTATGGATAAGAAAGACATGGACGACCGAGCGCTGGAGGCGCTTTTCGAGGCGGAACGCGCCGCGCCACCGGTGGTGCCCGAAGCGTTGATGCAGCGGGTTTTTGCGGATGCGTTGACGGTCCAGCCTTCGGCGGACTCGCGCGGCTGGCGGGGTTGGTTGCGGCTTCTGGGTGGGGCACCCGGGCTTGGCGGACTGGTCGCGGCTGGCTGTGTGGGCGTCTGGCTAGGTCTGGCCCCGCCCACGGCCCTGCCCGATCTTGCGGGTCTGGTGCTGGGCGTGGAGAGCACCGAGGTCTATGACGGACAAACCGATGGGCTGACTGGCTTCGGTTGGGATCTGGAGGAAAGCTGAAATGGTTGAGACACCTTCCCCGCCGCCACCGCCTCGCGCCTCTCGGCTTGTCCGTTGGGTGCTGGGCCTGTCCCTGGCGCTCAACCTGATCTTCGTGGGTTTCGTCGTTGGCGCGGCCTTTCGTTTTCGGGACGGGGGGCCGGGGGCGACCCCCCATCCGGGTGCTTACGCGGCGGCCTACGTTCGTGCCCTGCCGCGGTCCGATCAGCGGGCCTTGCGCCGAGCGCTCAGACGTGAGGCACGCCCTTTGGTCAACCGGGTCGAAAGGCGCGCCCAATATGAGGCGGTGCTATCGGCACTGCGGGCGGCTGATTTCGATCCCGTGGCGGTCAAGGCCGCACTCGACCGGCAGGCGCAGATGGCGCAGGGCATCCAGCGCGGCGCCCAAAGGGTCTGGTTGGAGCGGATCAGCGCCATGACAGCGGCTGAGAGGGCGGCCTACGCCGACCGGGTGGAGGCGCTGTTGCGCAGAGGGCCACGCCGGTCCGGTCCGCCCCCGTCGGACTAAGTGCGCTTGCGGCGGGACCGCGCCCGCGCTAGGCCTGCGCATGAACCGGCGAGGAGCGCAGGCGATGGAATTCGAAGACGAAAACGAAGTGCTGGCGGTCGTACAGGCCTCTGCCGGGCGGCGTTTTCTGGGAATCGTTTCGTTGGGACTGCTGGGCCTGCTGCTGATCTATATCGCGTTCGTGCAACCGCCGACCCTGCTTTGGCAGGTCTTTCTGATCGTTCTGGGGGCAGCGGCCGTCTGGATGGCGGACGCCATGCGGCGCGCAACCGGCAGCGCGATCGAACTGACCCCGCTCTGTCTGCGGGACCGGGACGGTACCGTGATCGCGCTCGTTGAGGATATCGAGAGCATGGACCGCGGCTTTTTTGCCTTCAAACCCTCAAACGGCTTCCTGCTGAAGACCCGCAAGGCGGACACCCGGCAATGGCGCCCGGGTCTGTGGTGGCGGATCGGGCGGCGCATCGGCATCGGTGGCATGACGCCGGGCAGTCAGACCAAGTTCATGTCAGAGGTCATCGCGACGATGATGGCAACGCGGGATCTGAACTGACCGGGCAGGTTCCGGTCAGTTGCAGATTTCCCAGCACACGCGCGGCGCATAGCGCGGACGGGTAAAGACAAACTCGCGCATCCAAACCCTCTCAAGCCCTGTCTTGAAGGCAGGTTCAAAACGGTTCCATGTTTCCACCACGTTGATGCGCTCACCATCCACCATTGTAGGTAGTTTTGTTTCCCAATCGTCGATGTCGCTGTTGGTCAACGAAGTGGAGCCATATCCGCGCCCTTCGGACCAATCGACATAGTGCTGGTCGCTAGTGCCGTCATAGACAATGCTGGTGACCCGAATTCCGGTTACGCCATTGGCATGGGACAGATAGTCGAACATCTGCCAGGCACCGGTCAGGTAGGCGTCATCGATCGGCAAGGTCTCGCGCGAAATGGCGTCGCCGATAGTGTAGGCGGCCTTTTGATTGAGACTGTAAATGTGGAAGCTGTCGAAGATGGCGAAGACCGTAAGATAGGACCAGAACATCATTGGAAGGATGATCGCAGCTTCAATCGCGATGGCGCCTTCCTCGTCTTCGACAAAATCCTTGTGGCGGCTCAGCCGTGCCCACTTTCGGCAAAGGTCACGCATGTTCATGGCTCCTGGACGAATGCAGCGGTGGCAAGCATGCGTGCCTTGCCGCTTCCGTCCTTTTCAAGATATTTGCCGATACCCGTCGTGGGAAACACCGGATTGAACTTAACGCAGGCCCGCATCATCATCATCTGCTGTGCCTGGCCCAGTGTGAAACCCCGGACGGGCTGAACGGCTGCTGAGGTGTCAACGCAGTCTGGCGTCATATCGAAGGTTGCAAAGGCCCGCAGGTCGATCGGGATCATCTCAAGCCTCAGCGTGTCGTCACAATCCTCCAGAAAACCTGCGTTGTCGCAGATCATGTCCTTGATCTGCCTGTGCGTGATGGACAGGCCTGTATTCAGGCGGATGTGGCGCACGGCGATGTCCAGACCCCGGTCCAGAAACATCTGCCGCATCGAATAGATCCCCAACTCCGTCGCCATCAGGAAAGCGCTGAAAAGGATCGGGACGAATATGACGAATTCGATCACGATGGCCGATCCCTCCTCCTTGCGGCGGAACCGGCGCAGTGCGCGTGCTATGCGGGTCATCATAGTGTCAGCCTTAATTGGTTGATCTGACGCGCGATGGCATTGAAGGCATCTGTGATTTCCACCCCTTCCACACGGAAGAAGTGGCTGGGCGAAGAAGCACAGTTGCGCATCACATTGGCACCGTGGTCGCCAACTTCAAAGCCGATTGACCAGATCACGATGTGCTTTGCCTTTGCCGCGTCGCAGATGCTCTGCAACATGCTGTCCGCTTGGCTGGGCGTGTAGCGGACGTCCTTCCACAAGTCGCGATCTCTGCTGCGAACGTAGTTGTTCAGGTACCAGTTCAGCGGATAGATGCTCCAGTGGCGGCGGTGGTTGTAGTTCGCGTAAACCGCTGGGTTGATCCGGTAGGTCGTGACGTTTTCACCATCCGTCATCAGGATGATCGTCTTGAGTGTTTCGACGTCCGTGTAGGAGGCAGGACGGCTTTGGAAAGCGGCATCAATGCCCGTCAGCTCGGTCGTGATCGACTGGAAGCTGGGATCGAGCATTGCCACACCCCACTTCATACCCAGATGGATCGCCGTATTGGCGCGGGGACGGAACTGATTGATGCGGTTCTTCAGCCAGGTGGCGTTCTGCGAAAAGGCCGCAATCTCTTCAAAGCTGCGCTTGGGGCAGCCTGGATTCGATATCGAGTCGATCGAGCGTGAGCCATTCCAGGAATAGCCCGTATCGAAGTGCTGCATGTGCTCGTATGGTTCCGTAAGGCTGAGAGCTGTCTCATCGAAATCAGTGATCTCAAAGTCCACACAGTGCGAATAAGTGTGCAACTGGTTGATGTTGAGTTCATCAAAGATCTCGGGGCCGGCATTCACCTGCGCGGTGTAGGGAATGACGGAGATCGAGATCAGATCCTGGTTTTCCGGCACAAGAACCGTGTCGATGAATTCACCGGCCGCATCGTGCAGGCGGTCCATCTTGCTGTTGTGACGCATTGAGCCCGAGATATCGAGCACCATGGAGATCTCGACCTTGGCGACCTTTTCTTCCGCCTCGGCAAGGGCGGGAACGGTCAGTGACTCCTGGCCGAGATAGTCCATGAACTGTGTTTTCATCGTTGAGGTCGCGTCGAGCCTCACCCTGCGGTAGTTCAGGCCCTCATCCACGGTCACGGAAGAAACGAAACTTGGCATGCCGGATTTTGCGAAATAGTCGCGGGCCACTTGTTCGGGCGAAAGGGTCTGATCAAGGTCTGCCGCGGCCAGGACTGCGCGGTCTGCGATGGCCTGGATCCGGGTACGCTCCATTTCGTGCCGCATCAGGTCCGCGCCGATACCGCCAACCATGAGCATGATGAATACCATGAAGAGGGCAAAGATGCTGATGCTGCCGCTTTCGTCCTTTGCCGAACTGGGCAAACAGACAGGCAGGCCCTCGGGCTTGCTGTGCAAATCGTCTCGTTCGTGTGCCATTTTATACAACCTTTCATTCCCGATGGGGTGCACCGGGAATCATTCTACGGACCTCTCCGTTTTCGATTGTATGTCTGCGGATCGTGGCCTTATTGGGGCACCGAAATGGCAAGAATTCGAGTTTTAGTTACTTTGTAGCAATAAATATGCCGAGACGATGGCCTCTGTTTCTTGTCCGGAAACGGTCGCACTACACTGTTGTGGTAGCCGGGCCTGATCGCCAGAAGAACTGTCTCTTGAATAAAGTCGCAGTTTACCAAATCGGTGTCTAGTATGCAGTCAGCGACGCGCTCTTCGATACACTTCGAAACCTGTACGGGTGCGTCTGATCATTCTGTTGGAGGAATTCATGATCCCTGAGAACGAACCGTCATTCCGCGAAAGCGTCGATATCATGTTCAACAGGGCGGTCGCGCTGATGGACCTTCCGCCGGGGTTGGAGGAGAAGATCCGCGTCTGCAATGCCACCTATACCGTCCGCTTCGGCGTGCGGTTGCGCGGCAAGATACAGACCTTCACCGGCTACCGGTCGGTTCATTCGGAACACATGGAGCCGGTCAAGGGCGGCATCCGTTATGCCACCGGCGTGAACCAGGATGAGGTGGAGGCGCTGGCGGCTCTGATGACCTACAAATGCGCGCTGGTTGAGGCACCTTTCGGCGGCTCCAAAGGCGGGCTCTGCATTGACCCTCGGGAGTACGATGAGCACGAGCTTGAACAGATCACCCGACGCTTTGCCTATGAGCTGATCAAGCGCGACATGATCAACCCCGCACAGAACGTGCCGGCGCCCGACATGGGCACGGGCGAAAGGGAGATGGCCTGGATCGCGGACCAGTACAAGCGCATGAACACCACCGACATCAACGGCGTTGCCTGCGTGACAGGCAAGCCGACGAACGGTGGTGGCATCCAAGGCCGGACCGAAGCAACGGGCAGGGGCGTGCAGTACGCGCTGCACGCCTTTTTCCGGGATGCCGAGGGCATGAAGAAGGCAGGTCTTGAAGGTACGCTCGACGGGAAACGGGTCGTGGTCCAGGGCCTGGGGAATGTGGGCTATCACGCGGCCAAGTTCCTGAGTGAGGAAGATGGGTGTGTGGTCACGGCCATCATTGAACGCGACGGAGCCCTTCACAATGAAGACGGCCTGGACGTTGAGGCGGTCCATCAGTGGATCACCAAACATGGCACGATCAAGGGCTTTCCCGACGCCCAGATGCAGGAAGAGGGTGCAAAGCTGCTTGAGGCGGACTGCGATATCCTGATCCCGGCGGCCTTGGAGGGGGTGATCAACCTTGGCAACGCGGATCGGGTGAAAGCGCCACTGATCATAGAGGCCGCAAATGGTCCGGTGACAGCTGGCGCGGATGAAATCCTTTGCCGCAAGGGGAAGGTGATGATCCCCGACATGTATGCCAACGCGGGCGGTGTGACAGTATCCTACTTCGAATGGGTCAAGAACCTCAGCCACATCCGGTTTGGCCGGATGCAGCGACGTCAGGAGGAGATGCGTCACCAGCTGGTTGTGGATGAGTTGGAGCGGCTCAGCGCCGATAGCGGCATCGGCTGGCAGCTCAGCCCGAACTTCAAGGAGAAATACCTGCGCGGCGCGGGGGAGCTTGAGCTGGTGCGTTCCGGGCTCGATGACACGATGCAGACCGCCTATCAATCAATGGCGCATGTCTGGCACAACCGGGAAGACGTGAACGATCTGCGTACGGCTGCCTATCTTGTTTCCATCGAAAAGGTCGCCGCCAGCTACCGTGCCAAGGGGCTTTGACGCAATAACGCCGGGGCGGAGACCCGTCCCGGCACCCTGCGAAAGGCCGGAGAGGCTTGATCGAGGGGATGGCCCGATCGGCCAGGGGGCCTGTGTCGGTCTGGGGTGCCATAGATCTGCGACCCCCTCAGGGCCAAGCGCCCCGCCTGGCCGCTATCCCATTTAACAGTTATCCGGCTTTGCCCCATCCCTGAATTGAGCTATCCAAAGCGACAAGAAATGGCGCATTTGGGACGTGCTCGGGTATGCGTAGATTGCTAATATCTCGGAAGCCAGAACGCCAAGGGGTTTGCTCCTTTTGAGGGGACTTAGATGAAATTTACCGGATTTCGCGTTCTGCGCGAAGGTTTGACGGGCAACAAAGGCTGGACGCCACACTGGCGCGATCCGGAGCCCAAGTCGGAGTACGACATCGTCATCATTGGTGGCGGCGGGCACGGGCTTTCGACGGCCTACTACCTGGCCAAAAACCATGGGCTTACCAACATCGCGGTGCTGGAAAAGGGCTACCTCGGTGGTGGTAACGTCGGACGGAACACCACCATCGTGCGCGCCAACTACGGGATGGAGGGTAATTCAGAGTTCTATTCCCACTCGCTCAAGTTGTGGGAAGGGCTTGAGCAGGACCTGAACTACAATGCGATGATGTCACAGCGGGGCGTCATCAATCTGTTTCATTCGGACGGGCAGCGTGATGCCTTTGCGCGCCGGGGCAACCAGATGCTCAGCCAGGGCGACGATGCGGAGCTGTTGGACCGGGAAGGCGTGCGGCATCTGCTGCCCTACCTCGATTTCGACAATGTCCGCTTTCCGATCTATGGCGGCCTTCTGCACCGGCGCGGGGGGACCGCGCGGCACGATGCGGTCGCCTGGGGCTTTGCCCGCGGCGCGGACCAGCGTGGTGTGGACCTGATCCAGCAATGCGAAGTGACGGGCATCGACATCGAGAACGGCAAGGTGCGCGGAGTACAGACCACGCGCGGGGCGATCCGCGCCAAGAAGGTCGGCATCGTCGTTGCAGGCCGGTCGGGCCAGGTCGCGGCCATGGCGGGCATGCGCCTGCCGATCGAAAGCCACGTGTTGCAGGCCTTCGTGACCGAAGGGCTCAAGCCCGTGATCGACCATGTCGTCAGCTTCGGAATGGGGCACTTCTACATCAGCCAGTCGGACAAGGGGGGTCTCGTCTTTGGCGGGGACCTGGATTTCTATGCTTCCTATGCCCAACGCGGCAACATGCCGATGATGGAGCATGTGATGGAGGCTGGCATGACCCTCATGCCGATGATCGGCAAGGCCAAGGTTCTGCGCTCCTGGGGTGGGATCATGGACATGACGCCGGACGGCAGCCCCATCATCGACAAGACTGATACCGAAGGGCTCTTTATCGACTGCGGCTGGTGCTACGGCGGCTTCAAGGCGGTGCCCGCCTCAGGCTTCGCCTTCGCCCACCTCATGGCCCAGGACCGCCCGCACGACACCGCGAAACGCTTCCGCCTCGACCGGTTCGCCACCGGCCACGGCCTGATGGACGAGGAGGGAACCGGTGCCCAGCACAACCTTCATTAGCCTGAAAAGAAACTCACCGCCCTCGCAGAGCACCCGGCGCGCAAGCGACAGGCGCGACCTCCCGATCGCCTCGCAGGTGCGCCTTTTCTCACTGCTCCTGGGGATTTGGCTAGCGACCACTGCAAATGCCGACGTTTGTACCGGATCGGTGGCCGATTGCGAAACCAGTGTTGTCCGTCGTAAGTTGGAACAGCTCGGGCTTGTGGAACCGCCCGAGCGCGCGCCGAACTACCTCACTGACATGTACTTCGGAACACGCAACGGCATGTGGATTGGGACGCAGGTTGATGGTCGTCCAACGATCACAATCTACGGAACAGTAACAGCAGATAACACCACTGCGACAAACGAGCAACTCAAGGCTTTTCGCGAACAACTCGAGAAGGACTTGAATCGGGACGCCTGCCACACTCGTTCAAAGCTGGCTTTCGTGCAGGCAGGTGGCGCAGTCGCGTTTCGGTTTTGGCTGAAAGAGTCAGGGTCGCCCACTAATCGAAGAGTCCTCGCAAACATTTCCGTGACACAATGTTCGGAACGATGACATGCGCATAACCTGCCCAAATTGCGGCGAAAGGG
>JABDKA010000008.1 GCA_013002405.1 Sulfitobacter sp.
GGATAGGTATATCTCGCACCCGCCAAAGATATCTCTCCCAGGAAACTGCCAAAACGTGGGCGCAGCACCTCAAGATATTCCTCGTCGGGCAGCGCGTTGATACGTTTTGCATTCTCCGTCGTCTCGGACCAGACGATGGAGGAACGGTTCCCGGTCAGCGGCAGGATCGCAAGGGGGCCGGGCGGCATAAAAAACTGGTGCGCCACACCATGGTGCGGCAATTCGTGGTTGATGGCGCAGACCAGCGCGGTTTGACCATAGGCCCATTCCACCCGCTTGATCCCCGCGCGCCGTCCCGTCCCGCTGGACCGGCCATCGGCTCCGACTGCCAGACGCGCACGGATCGTGCCGCCATCCGCCAGGGTCAACGTAATCCCCGCCCCATCCGGTTCCTGCGCCACCACCCTTGCCCCATTGCGTTGGATGATCCGGCTTTCGGCATCCACTGCGGCCAGCAATGCGGGCCGCAAGTGGCGGTCTTCTACCATCCAGCCCATTGGACCTTCCTCGATCTCCGCGTGGTCGAAATGCATGAAAAAGGGCGAGGGGCCCTCGCCCGCGCGGCCGTCGGTGACCTTGATCTCCAGCATCGGCTGGGCGTTTTCTTCCAGCGCCTCCCAGAGGCCAAGGCCCTGCATCAGCCGCACAGAGGTGAGCGCCATCGCGTAGGACCGCCCGTCAAATCCTGGAACGGCGCGCGGCCCGCTCTCTGCCGCATCGATCAGGGTCACCCGCTGGCCTGTCTGGGCCAGGGCAAGGGCCAGCGTCGGCCCGTTCAGGCCGCCGCCGACGATGGCGATATCGGTATCAAAGTCCATGACCTTCAATATGGCCGCGCGGCGGGGATTGTCCATGCGCGCTGGCGTCGCTACCGTCGGCCCGACAGGCAAGAAAGGGACAAATATGCAAGACTGGCTGAGGATGAGTGCCGCGGAACTGGGGCGCGGCATTGGCGCGGGGCAGATCGACCCTGTCGCCCTGACACAGACCTATCTTGATGCCATCGACGCCCATCCGCTGAAGGACCGCATCTATGCCCGCGTGACACACGACCGGGCAAGGACCGAAGCGCGGGCTGCTGCGGCGCGGGCGCAAAGCGGTCACCGGCTGTCCCCGCTTGACGGTGTCCCGATCTCCTGGAAAGACCTGTTCGATACGGCGGGCATCGCAACGGAGGCGGGATCGAAACTGCTAAAGGACCGGGTGCCGGAACGTGACGCAATTGTGTTGCGCAATGCGACCGCCGCGGGGCTGGTTTGCCTGGGCAAGACGCATATGAGCGAGTTGGCCTTCTCCGGCCTGGGCCACAATCCCTCAACGGCGACGCCACCTTGCGTGAACGATGAGGCGGCGGTTTCCGGCGGTTCTTCGTCCGGTGCGGCCGCTTCTGTTGCCTTTGGTCTGGCGGCGGCCGGAATCGGATCCGACACCGGCGGGTCGGTACGTATCCCTGCGGCCTGGAATGACTTGGTGGGACTGAAGACCACGGCGGGGCGCCTCACCCTTGAAGGCGTCGTGCCGCTGGCCAAGAAGTTCGACACCATCGGCCCCCTCTGTCGAACGGTCGAAGATGCCGCCCTGTTGCTGGCCGCGCTCGAAGACAGTGCGGCAGCCGACCAGCACCATCCGCCCCTCAAGGGATTGCGGTTCGGTGTCCTGAAGACCGTGGCGCAGGATGATCTGGAAGAGGCCCCGCAACGGGCCTTTGATGAGACCGTCGCACAACTGCGCGATGCAGGGGTCCGTTTCGACAAGATCGAAATACCGGAGGTGTCGGAGGCCATGCCGCTTAGCGGATGTCTTTTCACCACCGAGGCATACGGTCTCTGGCGCGACGTGATCGAGGCGGATCCGGAAGCGATGTACGCCGAGATCCTGGAGCGGTTTCGCCTGGGCAAGGGTTTTTCCGGTCCCGACTATGTCGCAGCCTGGGACAAGCTTGAACATTTGCGCATGGAATACACAGCGGTAACGGCGGGCTATGACGCCATCGTCTTGCCCGCGGCCCCGATCCTGGCCCCGAACCTTGAACGGCTGACCACCGACCACGACTATTACGTCAGGGCCAACCTCCTGGCCCTGCGCAACACCAGGATCGGCAATCTGATGGGCCTAAGCGCGCTGACCCTGCCCACGGGCGTGCCTTCTTGCGGGTTCATGCTGATGGGGCAACCCATGGGCGAAGCGCGGCTTTTGCGGGTTGCTGCGGCGGTGGAAGAGGCGCTGCACTAGGTTCGACCGAAAAGCCACAACCGTCTGATTGCCTTTCGGTTTCTCTGGACGCACCTCGGGCGCTTGGATACTCTTGAGCGCAACGGGACGCCAATGATCCCGACCCGAGGCAGTTTTAATGATCTATCCTGAGCGGTTTTCAACCCTTCCGGCCCATGCGTGGCCGCGCCTGCGCGCCCTGTTGGACGTGCACGAAGGCGGTGGGCCACTCATTCAGATGACCATCGGCGAGCCGAAGCACGCCTTTCCCGCCTGGGTCACCGACAAGATCACCAAGGCGGCGGAAGGGTTTAACAGTTATCCGCCCAATGACGGTTCCCCCGAACTGCGCCAAGCTATCGTGGGCTGGATCAAGCGGCGCTACGGTGTTGAGATGGACCCCGATACGGAGGTCATGGCGCTGAACGGCACGCGCGAGGGGCTCTATAACGCGGTCATCGCCCTGTCGCCCGAGGAAAAGCGCGGTCAGAAACCGGCCATCCTGATGCCCAATCCTTTCTATCAGGTCTACATGATTGGCGCGATTTCCGGGAATGCCGATCCAATCATGGTCAACGCGACGGAGGCCACCGGGCATCTGCCGGATTTCCAAAGCCTGTCGGCCAATCTGCTGCAGCGCACCACGGCCTGCTACATCTGTTCGCCCGCCAACCCGCAAGGCGCCGTCGCGGACCGGGACTATTGGGCGCGACTGATCGAACTGGCAGAGACCTATGATTTCATCGTCTTCGCCGACGAATGCTATTCAGAGATCTATCGCGACGCACCGCCACCGGGTGCGATGCAGGTGGTCGAAGAGATGGGTGCAGACCGCAATCGGGTCGCGATTTTTCATTCGCTTTCCAAACGATCCAATCTGCCGGGGATCCGTTCGGGCTTTGTGGCCAGCGGACCTGATACGATGCGCGAGATCAAGCAGTTGCGCAATTATGCGGGTGCCCCCCTGCCCCTGCCCCTGCAACACGCCGCCGCCGCCGTCTGGGACGATGAGGCGCACGTGGAAGAAAACCGCGCGCTCTACGCTGAGAAATACGCATTGGCCGACCGGATCCTGGGCAATGTCCCCGGCTATCGCAGCCCCGAGGCGGGCTTTTTCCTGTGGCTCCCGGTGGAGGATGACGAGGAAGCCGCCGTCAGGCTTTGGCGCGAGACCGGGGTCAAGGTACTGCCCGGCGGCTATCTGGCGCAGGAAGTTCCGGGGCAGGAAAACCCCGGCAAGAAATACATAAGGGTCGCCCTGGTGGCCCCAAAGGATGAGACGGAACGCGGGCTGACACTGATCCGCGACTGTCTTTATGCATAAGAGGCGAGGGAAAAGGCATGGCATATCAAACACGTGGGCGCGATCCGCTGCTTGACAGCAACATGGCCGAGGCGATCGAAAAACGGGGCAAGGAACTGCTGGGCCTGATCCTGATCGTGCTCGGCGTGATGGCCGCCATGATGATTGGCAGCTACACGCCGGATGATCCCAACTGGATGGTCTCGACCGATGCGCCGGTTCAAAACTGGATGGGTCGCATGGGGGCATCGCTGGCCGCACCTCTTTTCATGATCGTGGGCTGGGGTGCCTGGGGCGTGGCCATCGTCTTGCTGGTCTGGGGTGTGCGCTTTGCCCTGCATACGGGTGAGCAGAGGGCGATTGGCCGCCTGATCTTTGCCCCGATTGCCGTGGCCCTTGGGGCGATCTACGCCGCCACGCTGGCCCCCGGCGAAGTCTGGCTTCAGACCCACAGCTTTGGTCTCGGCGGGCTTTTTGGCGATACGGTCATGGGCTTTTTTCTGACGGTCATGCCCGTCGGCTCCACCTTCACGGTCAAATTGATGTCGCTGATCATGGGGGCCTCCATTGTCATCTTCGGGGCCTTTGTGCTGGGTTTCAATCGGGCGGAGATCATGCGCGCCGGGCGCTTCCTGCTGATCGGAATCATCATGATCTACGCGCTTTGCATGAACCTTCTGGGCCGGGGTGCCTATGGCGCGATCCACGCGGCGCAAAGGCTGCAGGCCCGTCAGGCCGACCGCCGTGAGCGGCTGCGGGCAGAGGCAGAAGCGGCTGAGGAACTGGCCGCGCAGCGCGCGGCGGAGCGCGCGGCGTTCCCTGCGCCGCCGCCCGAAGTCGAAGAGTATGCGGAAGAGGAAGTACAAAAACCAAGCCTGCTGTCCAGGATGCCTGGGCTGATCAAGCGGCCGGACACGATGCCCGAACCGGAACTGGTTGATACCGGGGCTGAGGCCGTCTTCGATGAGCAGGAATACGGCGAAGACAGGATCAAATCCAAGATTGCCGACGTCATCAAGAACCGTGTGCGCAGCACCACTGCCGTCCACACGCCGACCACCGCACCGCTGACCAAGGGCCGCGGGCGCGGCCCCGATCCATTGCTGCTGGATGGACACCGGTCTGCGGCCCTGCCCCCGGAACCGCCCCTGACGGCCGCCCTGCGCCGCGCGGCACCGCCGCCAACAGGTCATGACGGTGGCCTGACAATCGACACCGCGCCGCCTGAGCCGATTGAGATGGTTGAGCCCGAAGCGCTGCCGTTGGAACCTGTGGTCGAGCCGGAAATGCTGACGATCCCCGTGGCCGAGCCGCGCAAGGTGGTGCAGCAGCCCTCCCGCAAGACCGTTCAACCCTCCAGACAGGCCAGGGCAGAGGCGCAGCCGACGCTGAGCTTTGAGGATACCCACCCGGGGTTTGAATTGCCGCCCCTTTCGCTGCTCGAAAACCCGGATCAAATCCAGCGTCTGCACCTCAGCGATGAAGCGCTGGAAGAGAATGCCCGCATGTTGGAGTCGGTTCTGGACGATTACGGTGTCAAAGGTGAGATCGTCGCCGTCCGCCCTGGCCCCGTGGTTACCATGTACGAACTGGAACCCGCCCCCGGTCTCAAGGCCTCCCGTGTCATCGGCCTCGCCGATGATATCGCTCGTTCGATGGCCGCCCTTTCGGCCCGTGTCTCAACCGTGCCGGGACGTTCGGTAATCGGCATTGAACTGCCCAATGAGAACCGCGAGAAGGTGGTCCTCCGAGAGATCCTTTCGGCTCGAGATTTCGGGGACAGCAACATGCGCCTGCCACTCGCGCTCGGTAAGGATATCGGTGGTGACCCGGTTGTAGCCAACCTTGCCAAAATGCCCCACTTGCTGATCGCGGGGACCACCGGTTCGGGCAAGTCGGTGGCCATCAATACCATGATCCTGAGCCTGCTTTACAAGCTCACCCCGGAAGAATGCCGCCTCATCATGATCGACCCCAAGATGCTGGAACTCAGCGTCTATGACGGCATTCCGCACCTTTTGTCCCCGGTGGTGACGGACCCCAAGAAGGCGGTCGTCGCGCTCAAGTGGACCGTGGGCGAGATGGAGGAGCGTTACCGCAAGATGTCCAAGTTGGGCGTGCGCAACATCGAAGGCTACAACGGCCGCGTCCGCGAGGCGCTGGCCAAGGACGAGATGTTCAGCCGCACGGTCCAGACCGGTTTCGATGAGGAGACGGGTGAACCCATTTTCGAGACGGAAGAGACGAAACCCGAGGCCCTGCCCTACATCGTCGTCATCGTGGATGAAATGGCGGACCTGATGATGGTCGCGGGCAAGGA
>JABDKA010000030.1 GCA_013002405.1 Sulfitobacter sp.
CTCAGCGGCCTTTGGGCCAAGCGCTGAGGCAGTGCCAGAGGCACCGGACAGGGACACCCAGAGCGCACTTTCCCGGACCTGATCAAGCCCGGCCAGCGCATCCATCAGAGGTGCGCCAAACTGGGCAAGGACCGCACCCCATGAGGTGGGCGTGGCATGCTGTCCGTAGGTCCGCGCGGCCATAGGCAGGGCTGCATGTTCTTCCGCTGCCTGGCCCAGAGACGTCACGATGGCACGTATGTCTTCCTCGGCCAGGGCCAATGCCTGGCGCAGGCGCAGCATGAGGCCCGTATCTATGATGTCCTGCGAGGTGGCCCCCCAGTGCGCATATTGCGCGTGCTCTGGGGCCTTCATCTCCTCCCGGAATGCGGCGACAAGGCCCGGTACCGGCACGCCGTTGCTTGCCGTCGGACGGGCCAAGGCTCCGGGGTCGATCTGTACCTCAAGGGTCGCGCGGTGGATCGCGGCGGCGCTGAGTTCGGGGATCACGCCCAGATTGCCCTGCACCTTGGCCAGCGCCCCTTCGACCAGCAGCATGGCGCGGATCGTCGCCGTGTCGGAAAAAAGCCTCCCGGCCTCCGACGTGTCGAAGAGCTGCGCGTAGAGGGGGCTGTCGAAGGGGCTGGCTGCCATGGCTTACCTGTCCGTGATGCTGTTGTCGTCCCAGACCCGCTTGGCGATCTTGATGGCCTGGTTGGCGCGGGGCACGCCCGCATAGATGCCGACGTGTTGAAAGGCCTCCATCACGTCGCGCTGGCTGGCGCCGGTGTTGGCGCAGGCACGGATGTGCATTTCCAGTTCTTCGAAATTGCCAAGGGCGGCCAGCAGGGCCAAGGTCAGCATCGACCTTTCCCGCCGCGTGATCGCGTCGGAGGCCCAGACAGTGCCCCAGGCCCCTTCGGTGATCAACTCCTGAAAGGGCGCGTCGAGGTCGGTGGTGGCCTTTCGCGCGCGGTGCACATGCGCCTCGCCCAGAACCTCGCTGCGCACCTCCATGCCACGGTCGCGGCGCTCAGACATGGCCCACCTCCCGCATGAAATCGGTCAGCACGCGGGCATATTCCTCGGGCTGCTCTACACATGGCAGGTGGCCCGCCTTGCGGATCAGGTGGAAGCGGGAGCCGGGGATCAGCCCCACCGTCTCGCGCACCAGATCGGGCGGCGTGGAGCCATCTTCGGCGCCCGCGATGCCCAGCGTCGGCAGGCGCAGGCTGGCCGTGGTGGTGAAGAAATCCGTGCCGGAAATGGCGGCGGAACATCCGGCATAGCCCGCGTCCTCGCCACGCACCAGCATGTTGCGCCAAAGCTCCAACTCGGGCGTGGCGCGGAAATCGTCCGAGAACCAGCGCTCCATCACTGCATCTGCCAGTGCCTCGATCCCGCCCTTCTCCACCGCGGCGATGCGTTCATCCCACATCTCGGGCGTGCCGATCTTGGCGGCCGTGTTCGACAGGACCATCGCGCGCACCAGATCCAGTCTCTTGACCGCCAGTCCCTGGGCCGTCATCCCGCCGATGGAAAGACCGACGAAGAGGCTATCCTTGACGCCCAGATGATCCATCAGCCGCTCCACGTCCGACACCAGCGCACCCATCGCATAGGGCGCGGGCGGGCAGGAAGAGAGGCCGTGACCACGCTTGTCGTAGCGGATGATCCGCAACCCTTCGGGAAGCAGCGGCAGGATCGGATCCCAAAGGCGCATGTCGGTGCCGAGGGAGTTGGAGAAAACCACGGGCGGCCCGTCGTCGGGCCCATCCACGCGGTAGTGCAGCCGCACCTCGCCGGTATCGAAGATCTGCATTGTCACTCCTCCTTGATCTCTATCGTCGCCATGATCTGGCCGTGATCCGAGGCGAGCTTGTTATAGGGGGCCTCAGGGTGGCTGCCGTCGGTCAGGTGGTCGTTGAGCACACTGAAATAGCTCATCTGCCCGATGGCCCCGCGCCAGTCCGGCGTGAAGTGCCGCGAGAGCAGGATTTGGTCGATGCTCTCAAAAACCCCGCCAAAAGCCGAAGTATAGACCATATCACGCAGGGATTTGCGCACGAACATCTTTTCCGCCGAATGAAGGCGAACTGACTCGATGTTTTCGGTGATCTGCGCAGCCTCTTGGGCGCTGTAGCGGTCGCGCGGGCTTTGGGCATCGTGGCGCAGCATCCATTCGTAATTCTTGAAAGGCACCTCACCGCTGATGATCTCTGAACTGACGGCGTTTTCGTGGTCGTTGAGCACACTGAAATAGCTCATCTGCCCGATGGCCCCGCGCCAGTCCGGCGTGAAGTGCCGCGAGAGCAGGATCTGGTCTATGCTCTCGAAAACCCCGCCAAAGGCCGAGGTATAGACCATATCACGCAGGGATTTGCGCACGAACATCTTTTCCGCCGAATGAAGGCGAACTGACTCGATGCTTTCGGTGATCTGCGCGGCCTCTTCGGCGCTGTAACGGTCGCGCGGGCTTTGGGCATCGTGGCGCAGCATCCATTCGTAATTCTTGAAAGGTACCTCACCGCTGATGATCTCTGAACTGACGGCGTTTTCGTGATCGTTGAAATCGCCCAGCACGATCACCGGGCGGCCCTGTCGCAGCTCCGCGATGATCGCCCCGCGCAGCACCCAGGCCTCTGCCATCCGGCGCATGGCGGAGCGGGCCGCCCCGAGGGCCCGTCCGACGGGATCGTAGTCGGTCAAATCACTTTCCGGAGCGAACTCGGCCCCCTCGACGCGGATATACTCGCCCAGTTTGGATTTCAGGTGACAGTTGAAAACGGTTGTCACATGACCGCCTATTGGCACCCGTACCTTGAGGATCGGACGGCTGAGCTTGTGAATTGTGTAGTGGCCGCCTGCCTCGTCCCCGAAGGTCTGGAAGGGGATCTTCATCGGCGCGTCCAGCGCCTGAATGATCTCCGGCTCTTCGACAAAGCCCAAGCGCGACAGGATCGCCACGCCCGGTCTGCGGCTGCCGGGCCCACCGTCGTGCATGTTCGGCGCAAAAGCGAGGGAGGCGTCGCGGTAGTCGTGATAAGCGAGATGCTGAAAGATGGCCTTCTTGCGGTAGCGCTTGTCATTGTCGGGAAGTGCCGCGTTGTTGCTCTGTGCGCCCAGCTCATCGGCGCGGGCGATGGTGTCGCGCAGGGCCTCTTCCTCGAAGATCTCCTGAAAACCGATCACGTCTGCGTTCATCGTCACGATCTGATCGGCCAGCCAGCCTTCTTTCCAGGCGTATTCCTCGGGCGTGTAGGTCTGAAACCGGTAGTATTCCTTGTCCGGCCCGATCAGGTTCTTGACGTTGAAAGAGGCGATCGTGACTTCGGTCATGCAAGTGTATCCAGCGCCCGCTTGAACATCGCCGGATCCACGTTGCCGCCTGAGACGGTGACGATCACATGATCGCCCTCAATCTCGTCCTTGCGGTAAAGAGCTGCAGCCAAAGCTGCCGCTCCACCGGGCTCCGCCACGATCTTGAGCCTGTTCCAGGCCTGCGCCATGGCCCCCAGCGCTTCCTCTTCGGAGATAAGCAGGCCCGGCCCCACCAGGCGTTGCATGATGGGAAAGGTGATCTCTCCCGGTTGGGGGGAGATGATGGCGTCGCAGATGTTGCCAGAGGTGCGCGCATTGCGCTCGATCTTGCCAGAGCGGAGGGAACGGGTGACGTCGTCGAAACCTTCGGGTTCCGCCGGGCGGACATGCAGGCCGGGGGCATCAACCTCCAGCGCCAGCGCAATGCCTGAGGTCAGCCCTCCACCGCCGCAGCAGACGATGACCTGGGCCTCCGTGATGCCCTGCTCCGCCGCCTGGGCGGCGATCTCCAGCCCGCAGGTGCCTTGACCCGCGATGACCTGCGGCTCATCGAAGGGCTTGATCAGGGTCAGGCCACGTTCTTCGCTGATGCGTGTGCCGATCTCCTCGCGGCTTTCAGTTTCACGGTCATATAGCACGACCTCCGCCCAGTAGGCGCGGGTGTTGGCGATCTTGAGCGCGGGGCTGTCGGCGGGCATGACGATCACCGAGGAGACGCTGTGCAGCTTTGCGGCATAGGCCACCGCCTGGGCGTGGTTGCCGCTGGAAAAGGCGATGACACCTTTGGCACGTACCTTAGGATCAAGGGAGGAGAGGGCCGACCAGGCACCGCGGAACTTGAAGCTGCCGGTATGTTGCAGGCATTCCGGCTTCACCCAAAGCCGCCTACCGGCAATCTCATCAAGGAAGGGGGAATTGAGCAGGGGCGTGTGCCTCACGTGCCCCTCAAGCCTTCCGGCTGCAGCGCGGATCATGTCGATGTTCATTTCATCTGCTCCACCCAGGCCTGCAGGGCCGTTACGGCCTCAGGCTCATTCAGGAAGGGCACGTGGCCCCGGTCAGGCACCACGGCGGTGATCATGTCGGGGCGCCGTTCCTGCATCTTGGCAAGCGTTTCGGGCTTCAGCAGATAGGAATTCGCCCCCCGAATACAGGCCAGCGGCAGGCCCGCCATGGCATCGAAGAAGGGCCAGAGATCGGGCAGGGGGGCGCCGCGGGTCAATTCGATGGCATCGCGCAGCTTAGGGTCATAGGTGATCTGCAAGCCCTCATCGCTCTGGGTGTAATTGCGCCGGGCCTCGCGCAGCCAGATCTCATCCGGCACGCCGGGGAACTGCCCCGCAAAGACGTGAGCCAGGGCGGCGGCAGCCTCCTCATAGGTCCGGGCGGCCGGGTTCCGGCCCAGGTAGACCATGATGAACTCTATCCCCTTCGGGTCCAGGTCGGGCCCCACATCGTTCAGCGCCACGCCCAGCAGGTGCTTCTTGGCCATGGCCGCCAGCCCCATACCGATCATCCCGCCGCGCGAGGTGCCGAGGATCGCAGCCTGTTCCAGCCCCAGATGCGCCAGCAGTTCCAGCACGTCGCGCCCTTCGACCGGCAGGCTGTAGTTCTGCCAATTGGGATCAAAGTCGGAGCGGTTGCGCCCCCGGTACTCCATCTTGATCAGACGATTGCCCGCCAGATGGGGCGTGACATCGTCAAAATCCGCCGTCGTCCGGGTCAGCCCCGGCAGGCAGAGGATGGGCAGGCCTTCGCCCTCATCTTCGTAGTAAAGGTTGAGGCCATCGGAGGATTGAAAAGTTGCCATCAGGATGCTTTCACAAGGTCAGGGATGCCGCTGAGATCGGTAAGGACGTGCTGCGGGGTCCAAGGCAGGCGGTCCATCGGTTCGCCCGCGCGATTGACCCAGGCGCAGGTAAAGCCGTAGCCGCTGGCCGCCGCCGCGTCCCAACCATTGGAAGAGACGAAAAGCACCTCTTCCTTGGCGCAGCCGAAGTGCTGACTGACCAGGTCATAAACCCGCGCGTCGGGCTTGAAAATGCCGACGCTCTGGACCGAAAGGCAGGCATCGAGCGTCTCTCCGATGTCGGCCGATTTCACGGCCCCTTCCAGCATCTCTGGCGATCCGTTTGATAGGATCGCGGTATTCAAGCCTGCGTTCTTGAGTGCGCCCAGCATCTCGGGCACTTCCGGGTAGGCCTGGAGTTCCCAGTAGAGGTCCAGCAGGCGCTGGCGCAGGGCCGGGTCGGTATTGTGACCAGTCCTTTCCAGCGCCCAGTCGAGGCCGTTCTGGGTGACCTCCCAAAAATCTGTGTGGGCGTCGACGATGGCCCGCAGCCAGGAATAGGACAGCTGTTTTTGCCGCCAGTGTTCGGCAACCACCGACCAATCATCTGCAATCTCTTCAAAGGCAGGCTCGGATGCGGCCTGCCGCGCGGCGGCTGCCACGTCGAAAAGCGTGCCGTAGGCATCAAAGACGCAGGTCGTGATGGGCATAGGTGTCCTCTCCCGGTTCCTAGAGCGCAGACTGTCACGGCAAGCGGGGGTGGAAAAGACCCGAAATTGTACCGAAAAAGGCCCGACAAGGGGTCGGGGTTTACAGAGTACCGCCGCTTTGACAGGGTGGCACGAATCCGGAGCACCCGCGCAGATACGCGGCCTCCCCCTTTCCCCCTTCAAAATTTGGAGTCTACCGATGGCCGAGGTCAAACCAGGCGACAACGTTTCAATTCACTACACCGGCACTCTGCTGGACGGCAGCACCTTCGACAGCTCTGAGGGCCGCGAACCCCTGGCTTTCGAGGTTGGCTCGGGTCAGATCATTCCGGGCCTGGACGAGGCTATTCCGGGTATGGAAGTGGGCGACAAGAAAATGGTCAAGATCGAGGCGGCGAATGCCTACGGGCCCATAAACCCCGAGATGCGTCAGGCCGTCCCGCGTGAGGGCATCCCGGCAGATATCCCGCTTGATGTGGGCACGCAGCTGCAGATGCAGACACCTGAAGGTCAGGCACTGCCCGTGACCGTGGTCGAAGTGGATGAGGCGACCGTCACACTGGACGCCAACCACCCGCTGGCGGGAAAGGATCTGCAGTTCGATATCGAACTGGTGTCGATCAACGGTTAATCGGCTTCCACCGAAGGCCCCACAGGCCGCGCGCTGAGCCTCTTGCCGACCTCGCGCGCGGTCTCAAGCACATCGTCGGTGGACCGCGGGAAAGTACCGGGGCGGTTGATACGAACGCCGTTCTCGGTTTCCTCCGAACCCCGAACCGGAAGGGCCTGAGGGTCATACCGCTGGGTCAGCTTCATGGCAGTCTCGATCCCCACGCGCAGCAAATCGGAGCGCAACTGCGGCTCCGTGCGCAGGATAACAGCGACCAGCAGCATCAGCAGGATACCCAGGATTCGCGACCAGAACATCGCGCGCCGGGACCGGTCACTGCGGGATAGGATCACCTGTTCGCGGTATGTATCCGAAAACTCCATGGCCTTGGCCTACCT
>JABDKA010000038.1 GCA_013002405.1 Sulfitobacter sp.
CCCCGGAACAACGTGCACGCCTCGTATCATCGCCGCACGTGTTCTTTCCGGCAAAGTATCCCATTTCGGGCTCTTGTCGCTCCACATGCGATTGAATGTGCGCGCCGCGGTTGGCCAGTCTCTCTCCTCGATAGCCGCATAGAAGGCCTCGGAACGTTCGTCGTGATCCTTCATCACTTCCGGTCGCCGCCTCATCGCAACGGCGAAGAACACAGGCTCGATCACCGTGAGGCTTCGGACCTTTTCAGGATATTCATGCGCAATCCGCAGCGCGATAACCGCGCCGAAGGAGTGACCGATCAGATCCATTGGCTCTGAGTCCAAAGCGGACAGGGTCGCCTGGTATACCGTTTCGCTGAATTCGCTGACCTCGTCCCAGTCGGCGCTCTTGCCATGGCTTGGCATGTCGGGGGCGACCAGCGTCAGACGCTCGCCCAGAAGCCTCGCAAGACCTCCCCAGGCCCCACCGAAGGCCATGGTGCAGTGAAGCGCCAGGGCCCGTCGTGGGCCGGTGCCGAGCGTCATCACATGGGGAAAAAAGTCGGGGCGGAGGTTCACAGCTCACCCTTCAGGTAAAGCTCCAGATCCGCGATCCGGTCCTGACCCCAGAAACGTTGATCATCAATAAAGTAGAAAGGCGCGCCGAAGACACCCCGTTCCACCGCCTCTTCGAGGTTGCGGGCGTAGGTCTCCGCCCCCTGCAACAGACCACTGTCAGCCAGTGACGGGTCAAAGCCGGCCTCTTCCAGACAGGCGCGGATCACGTCGTCCTGCGCGATGTCCTTTTCATCCGCCCAGACCGACCGCGTGATCACATGGGCCAGAAGTCCCAGATTGCCACCTCCAGCACTTTGTGCTGCGATAAAAGCATAGGCGGCCGGGGCACCGTTCGTGGGCCAATGGGCCGGTTGCAGGTTGAAGGGCATCCCAAGTTTCTTGGCCTGGCGCGGCAGCTCCATTGCGCGGTACTCGATACGACTGATGTGCCTGTCCTTGGGCGGCGTGCCCCCTGTTCGCGAAAAGGCCGCGATGATGTCGAAGGGTTTGTAGTTGATTGTTGCGCCTTGCCGTTCGGCCACCTCCTCCAACCGCAACCCGGCCAGGTAGCAATAGGGGGACAGTGTCGCGAAAAAATAGTCGATCTGGGCCATTCGGACCTCCAATAGGGCTTGGCAGCTTTGCCACACGTTAGCTGCGTGTTAAGCGGGGTTCAACGTCACGAATCTGTCATACTTCCGCTGCCACGGAGCCCCTCCCCCGATGCCTCAGACCTCTGAACCTAAGCTGATTTCCGGCAATGCCAACATGCCACTGGCCAAAGCTATCGCGCGGCGCATGTCGCTTCACCGTGGCGTCAACGTGGGCCTTGTCGATGCACGGGTGGAAAGGTTCAACGACGGTGAGATTTTCGTCGAGGTTTTTGAGAACGTCCGCGGGGAGGATATGTTCATCATCCAGAGCACCTCGAACCCCGCCAACGACAATCTGATGGAACTGCTGATCATGGCCGATGCCCTGCGCCGGTCCTCCGCTGCGCGTGTCACGGCGGTGTTGCCCTATTTTGGCTACGCTCGCCAGGACCGCCGCACCAAGGCGCGCACCCCGATCAGCGCCAAGCTGGTGGCGAACATGCTGGTCGGCACGGGGATTGAGCGGGTCCTGACGATGGACCTGCACGCCGCACAGATCCAGGGTTTCTTCGATATTCCGGTCGACAACCTTTATGCCTCCCCGGTCTTCGCGCTTGATATCAAGAGCCACTTCAAGGGCCGGATGGGCGAATTGATGGTCGTCTCACCCGATGTCGGCGGCGTGGCCCGCGCACGTGAACTGGCCAAACGGGTCAATGCACCACTGGCCATCGTGGACAAGCGCCGCGAAAAGCCGGGTGAGATCGCAGAAATGACCGTTATCGGTGAAGTCCAGGACAAGATCTGCCTGATCGTGGATGATATCTGCGACACGGCTGGCACGCTCTGCAAGGCGGCTGAGGTGCTGATGGAAAAAGGCGCCAAGGAGGTCCACTCCTACATTACACACGGCGTCATGTCCGGCCCAGCCGTGGAGCGGGTGACGAAGTCCGTCATGAAATCGCTGGTGATCACCGACAGCATCGCGCCGACCGACCCTATCAAGAACGCCGCCAACATCCGGATCGTGCCCACCGCGCCGATCTTTGCCCAGGCGATCCTGAACATCTGGAATGGCACCTCGGTCTCTTCGCTCTTCGAGGCTGATACGCTGGGGCCGATCTACGACGGTATGTACGAGAACGACTGAGCGGCCTATTCCACGTCCCAGTCATCCAGCTCCGAAAGCTCGCCGATCGCTATCCAGGCAACCCGCATTCGGGCGATGCGCGTGTCGCCCCATGTGCGGAACACCAGATCAAAACCGCCTGGCGTCACTGCCTCGGCTGCGAATTCCGCGCGCATGATCGTGGTGGCATCCAGATCCCACAGGGACGGAGACAGCTGGACCGTCGGCACTGCCTTGAATTTCTCCGAAAAACGGATCCGCCGCCTGCGTTCCCGCTGGCCCCGTCCGGTCCACATTTCCCCGCCGTCCTCATAATCGGAAAAGAGGATGACGTCGTCACTCTCGATCCCGACCGTATGACTTCTGAGTTTCTTCATCGTACGCTCTCGGGTCCGTGCCAAATCATCCGGGTTCCGGAGGGAATACCCGACAAGCGGCTCACGTGGAAGAGGGTCGGCCGACCCGGGACGCTTGCTCAGAACGAAAGCTGAATGCCATTGTGCCTGGCGAACTTGCGGCAGTAAGACGCCCAGTCGCGAAACTCCTCGGTAAAGGAGAAATAAACCCCCTTGGCTTCCCAGTCGCCTGTCCTGGCGTCGATCTTGTCCCACATGGCGTCGGCACTGATGCTTCGCCCTTCTGCCTGCGCCTGATCAAGAGCAGCCTCGTACCAGGCTCGGACGGCGTGCATGATCTCTTCGGCCTTTTCGTCGGTCCGGACCCACTGGGCGGCATTCTGGTAGAAAGAGGCACAGTCGGCCATGCTTTCGCTGTAAGGCTGGGCGCTGAGCGGCACGGGCAGGACCAGCAGAGCGGCAATGCAAATACGGTTCACAGAAAATCCTCCGGTTCAAAGAAGTGCCGGAACGGTGCCAGACGGATGAGGCCGGTATTTGACCCGGAGGGGGCAATTCAAGGGACAGGGAAAAGTGAAAAGGCCCCGCAAATGCAGGGCCCTCGCAAGAAAATTCAGTGACAGATCAGAGGTTGGGCTGCTTTGACGAAAGTCCGATTTCATCCCCAATGGCCACCATATCCGACAACAGCTTGGCCGCATCATCCACCGGACCGGGCTCATTCTCGAACGCTTCCTTGGCCTTGGTATAGGTCTGCTGCGCTTCCTCGATCATCTCATCCAGGTGCTCTTGGGTCATGTCACCCTTCGGCACCGCGCGCTCAGCCAGGACTGATACGCCGCCGCTGCTGATCTCGGCGAAGCCGCCGGTGACGACATAATCTGCCCCACCCTCCGGTCCTTCGACCGACAGGATACCGGGGCGCAGGGTGGTGATGGTTGGGGCATGCCCCTCCATCGCTGTCATGTCGCCGTCGGCACCGGGGATCTGGACAGAATTGACCTTCATTGAGGCCAGCCGCCGCTCGGGCGACACCAGATCGAATTGCATCGTGTCTGCCATTGCGTCAGATCCCCTTAGGCCGCGTCAGCTGCCATTTTCTCGGCTTTCGCCTTCACTTCGTCGATGCCGCCCACCATGTAGAAGGCGCCTTCGGGCAAGTGGTCATACTCACCGGCCACAACCGCCTTGAAGGAGGAAATAGTCTCTTCCAGCGGCACCTGGACACCGTCGGAGCCGGTAAAGACCTTCGCAACGTCGAAGGGCTGGGACAGGAAACGCTCCAGCTTCCGGGCACGGGCCACGGTCATCTTGTCCTCTTCGGACAGTTCGTCCATGCCGAGGATCGCAATGATGTCCTGCAGCGACTTGTAGCGCTGAAGGATCTGCTGAACGTCGGTCGCCACTTTGTAGTGCTCTTCCCCGATGATCTGGGGGTCCAGCAGGCGCGAGGTAGAGCCCAGTGGGTCCACGGCAGGATAGATGCCCTTTTCCGAAATTGCACGGTCTAGAACGGTCGTTGCGTCAAGGTGGGCAAAGGAGGTCGCGGGCGCGGGGTCGGTCAGGTCGTCCGCAGGCACGTAGACGGCCTGCACAGAAGTAATCGAACCGCTCTTGGTCGAGGAGATACGCTCCTGCATGGCACCCATGTCAGTGGCCAGCGTAGGCTGATAGCCAACAGCGGAAGGGATACGACCCAAGAGAGCGGACACTTCGGAACCGGCCTGCGTGAAGCGGAAGATGTTGTCCACGAAGAAGAGAACGTCGGAACCGGACTCGTCCCGGAACTGCTCTGCCAAGGTCAATCCGGAAAGAGCCACGCGCATGCGGGCACCCGGAGGCTCGTTCATCTGGCCGTAGACCAGCGAGATCTTGGAGTCCGCGAGGCTATCAGGAACGATAACACCGGATTCGATCATCTCGTGGTAAAGGTCATTGCCTTCACGGGTCCGCTCACCCACACCGGCAAACACTGACAGACCCGAGTGCACTTTCGCGATGTTGTTGATCAGTTCCATGATGAGAACCGTCTTACCCACGCCAGCACCGCCGAAAAGACCAATCTTGCCGCCCTTGGTGTAGGGGGCCAGCAGGTCGATGACCTTGATGCCGGTCGTCAGGATTTCCGTCTCGGTGGACTGGGCGGCGAAGGAAGGCGCGTCGCCGTGAATGCCGCGTGTCTCGTCTGTCTCAACGGGACCCTTTTCATCAACCGGGTCGCCGGTCACGTTCAGGATCCGGCCCAGTGTCGCCTTGCCGACGGGCACCTGAATAGGACCGCCAGTGTCCTCGACCCGCGCGCCGCGCACGAGACCTTCGGTCGCATCCATCGCGATGGCGCGAACTGTGTTCTCGCCCAGGTGCTGCGCCACTTCCAACACCAGCCGGGAGCCGTTGTTGTCCGTGATCAGGGCGTTCAGGATCTCGGGCAGGTCTTTTTCGAACTGGACGTCTACGACGGCGCCGATGACCTGTGTGATTTTGCCGACTGCATTTGCCATGTCGTTTCTCCGGTTTTGTCTACAGCGCTTCCGCGCCGGAAATGATTTCGATCAGCTCGTTCGTGATGACGGCCTGACGCGAGCGGTTGAACTCGATCGTAAGGTCTTCGATCATCTCGCCCGCGTTGCGGGTTGCGTTGTCCATCGCGGACATGCGCGCGCCCTGTTCCGAGGCTGCGTTCTCCAGCAGGCCCGAGAAGATGGCGGTTGCCACGCCGCGGGGCAGCAGATCTGCAAGGATTTCCTCCTCGGACGGTTCATAGTCAAACAGTGTCGAACCGCTCTCGTCCTGGTCTTCCTCGTCGTAGCTTGCGGGGATGATCTGTTTGGCCTGCGGTACTTGGCTGACCACATTGACGAAGTCGGAATAGAAAATCGTCGCAACGTCGAATTCACCCTCGTCAAAGCGCCCAAGAATGTCCTTGGCAATGCCCTGCGCGTCAGCATAGCTAATGCGCTTGACGTCAGTCAGGTCCACGTGGCCGACCAGGTGGTCGCCGTAGTCGCGCCTGAGTTGATCCCGGCCCTTCTTGCCGACCGTGAGGATCTTCACGGTCTTGCCAGATGCGAGCAGTTCCTGCGCATGTGTCTTGGCCTTCTTCACGATGTTCGTGTTGAAGCCACCGCAAAGACCGCGTTCGGAGGTCATCACGACCAGGAGATGCGTCTGATCCGATCCAGTCCCGCTCAGCAGTTTGGGGGCGGAGTCAGAGCCGCCGACGGAGGCCGCGAGCCGCGCCATGACGGCATTGAAACGCTCGGCGTAGGGGCGCGACATTTCTGCCGCCTCCTGCGCCCGCCGCAGCTTGGCCGCGGCGACCATTTGCATGGCCTTTGTGATCTTGCGGGTCGATTTGACCGACTCGATCCTGATTTTAAGGTCCTTGAGACTTGGCATTGCCTTATCTCTCCTTAAGCGTAGTCAGCGGCGTAAGCGTCGAGAGCCGACCTGATTTTCTCTTCCAGCTCGTCCTTCACCTTGCGATCGTTGTTGGTGATGTCCTTGAGCAGATCGTCATGCTTGCCGCGCAGGTGGTTGAGCAGACCCTGCTCCCACTTGCCGACTTCGGACACTTCGAGCTTGTCGAGATAGCCGTGTGTACCGGCGTAGATGACGCAGACGATTTCGGCGTTGGTCAGGGGCGAATACTGAGGCTGCTTCATCAGTTCGGTCAGACGCGCACCACGGTTCAGCAGCTGCTGGGTCGCGGCGTCAAGGTCAGAACCGAACTGGGCGAAAGCCGCCATTTCGCGGTACTGGGCCAACGACAGCTTCACCGGACCGGCGACCGAGGACATGGCCTTGGTCTGGGCCGATGAACCCACGCGGCTCACCGACAGACCGGTGTTCACAGCGGGGCGGATGCCCTGGTAGAAGAGTTCCGTTTCAAGGAAGATCTGACCGTCGGTGATGGAAATCACGTTGGTCGGAATAAAGGCCGACACGTCGCCACCCTGGGTTTCAATCACGGGCAGGGCCGTCAGGGACCCTCCGCCGAAGTCTTCGTTCAGCTTCGCCGAACGCTCCAGCAGGCGGGAGTGGAGATAGAAAACGTCGCCCGGATAGGCTTCGCGGCCCGGCGGGCGGCGCAGCAGCAGGGACATCTGACGGTAGGATACGGCCTGCTTGGACAAATCATCGTAGATGATCAGGGCGTGACGGCCGTTGTCGCGGAAGAACTCCGCCATGGCGGTCGCGGCGTAGGGGGCAAGGAACTGCATTGGTGCGGGGTCGGATGCGGTAGCAGCCACCACGATGGAATACTCGATGGCGCCTGACTCTTCCAGACGCTTTACCAGCTGCGCCACGGTAGAGCGCTTCTGACCGATAGCGACGTAGACGCAGTACATCTTCTTGCTCTCGTCACCGTCAGCGGCCTCGTTCACCTGACGCTGGTTCAAGATCGCGTCAAGCGCAACGGCGGTCTTGCCGGTCTGGCGGTCGCCGATGATCAGCTCCCGCTGACCACGGCCGATGGGGATCATGGAGTCGATGGCCTTGAGGCCGGTCGCCATGGGCTCGTGCACGGATTTACGCGGGATGATCCCGGGTGCCTTGACGTCGGCGATGCCGCGCTCTTTCGCGCCGATTGCGCCCTTGCCGTCAATCGGGTTGCCCAGACCGTCCACGACGCGGCCCAGCAGTTCGTTGCCGACGGGCACGTCCACGATGGAGTTCGTGCGCTTGACGGTGTCGCCTTCCTTGATGTCCCGGTCGGAGCCGAAAATCACGACACCGACGTTGTCGGATTCAAGGTTCAGCGCCATGCCCTGGATGCCACCGGGGAATTCGACCATCTCACCGGCCTGCACCTTGTCCAGACCGTAGACGCGCGCGATGCCGTCACCGACGGAGAGCACGTGGCCCACTTCGTCCACTTCGGCCTCTTGACCGAAGTTCTTGATCTGGTCCTTCAGGATCGCAGAAATCTCTGCAGCTTGGATACCCATTTATCCGACCTCTTTCATTGCATTCTGGAGGGAATTGAGCTTCGAGCGGATCGAGGTGTCGATCATCTTGGAGCCCACTTTTACGATAAGACCGCCGATGAGGCTTTCATCGACGGAAGCATGAAGCGTTACGTCCTTGCCGGTTGTCGCCTTGAGCGACTTGGCCAGCTTGTCGGACTGTGTCTTGGTCAGCGCCTTGGCGCTCGTGACCTCTGCGGTGATCTCACCCTTGTCCTCTGCGATCTGCTCGCGCAGGGAACGGACCAACGCGGGCAACACAAACAGGCGGCGCTTGGTCGCCATCAGTGCCAGGGTATTGCCCATGATATCGCTGAGACCCATCTTGGCGGCGATGGCCGTGATCGCAAGGCGTTGTTCGTCGCGGCTGTACACGGGGGACTGAATCAAGGTGCGGAAATCGTCGCTATCATCAAGCGCACCCTGCAGGGCGTCCAGATCACCTTCGATGTCTTTGACCTTCTTGGTCTCTTTGGCCAGATCGTAAAGGGCGGTGGCGTAACGCTGTGCAATGCCGGTGGAGATCGAAGCTGTTTCGGACACGTCCATCCTCTCATTCACTCAGGCCGGATGTGCGAAAGGGTCGCGTCACCGGGTCGTTGGCGCGGCTTGAAGCGTTTCAAGACGGCTAAATCAGGGGCCATGTAGCAGAGCGATCCTCATCCCGCAACACAGTATCCTGCAGCGGGGCAGCGCGTTTCAGACTTTATTAAAGGAGTGCAAGGCGATACCTTCCGGCTCGGTTTTTCTGCAACTGCACAAATCCGCTAATTTTTTGCGCTAGCCGATTCTTTCTGGGCGTTGTTGCCGCATCAGGGCTGTATGCCGTAGGGGAAGAAAAGACCCGCTAAAGCAGGTCCTCTTCCTCATCTGAAACGGACAGACCCAGCGCCTCCATCCCGCTCTCCAGATGGTCGGGAAAATGGGGTGTCCCAATAAGGTAATCCGCCGTCGGCGTATGGGCCTCCTGGCGGGCCGTCTCGAGGGCTTCGTCATAGTCGTCCGGCTCAAAACTGCCCCGCCCGATCCACATCACGGCAATCAGGCTATACTGTTCTTCCTCGCTCAGTGTTTCGAGAAAGCCGCGCAACTCGTTTTCCGCGCGCTCGATCTCGTGACCGTAGAGAATGATCTGGGCGACCTTGCGTTTTGAAATCTCGGGCATCTCTCCCCCTCCAATGGGCTATGTTGCAGAATAGGTGGCGCGGCGACAGAGCGCCGTTCTTGCGCTGAATCAAGGGCCGCAGTCAAGCGCTCCCTATTGGTCATGACCGGGGTTCTGCCGCCTGAGCTTGCGCATCAGGCCCGGCCAGACAAGGTTATCCCCCGCACCGGGCTGAAAGGCCGCCGCGGACTGCGCCTGCACTGTGTCGGCCATACTCTGTGGTTCTTCGTGAAGGTTCTCCGTCCCCGCCGCCTGGGCAAAGATCTGGGTCTTGCAGGCATTCTCCAGGAAGTACATGCGCAGGAAAGCAAGGGCACAGTTCTGGCCCACGGTCAGGGTCCCGTGGTTGCGCAGCATCAGCAGGTTCTTATCGCCCAGATCATTCACGATCCGCTCGCGCTCATCCAGGTCCAGCGCGATCCCTTCGTAGTCGTGATAAGCTAGGTCATTGTTCACCACCATCGAGAACTGCGTGTAGCGCCGTAACCCGTCTTTCTGGACCGAAACCGCCACACCGTAGGGCGTGTGCACATGGATCACGCAGCCCGCATCTTGCCGGGCGGAGTGGATGGCCGAATGAATGGTAAAGCCCGCTGGATTGATGAAGTAGGGCGTCTTCTGACAGATGTTGCCATCAAGGTCGATCTTGACAAGGCACGAGGCCGTCATCTCATCGAACATCAGGCCGTAGGGGTTGATGAGGAACCGCTCCTCCCCCTTCTCATCCGGGAGACGGGCGGAAATATGGGTAAAAACCAGATCGGTCCAGCCGTGCAGGGCACAGAGCCGGTAGGTCGCCGCCAGTTCGCAACGCAGGCACCATTCCTCTTCCGACACGTCACCCTTGAGGGTCGGCAGGTCAGCGGGATCGGGAACATCAAAGCCCGTCCCGAGGGCCGTCTGTGATTGATCATTCACGTGAATTCCTCCCTTTGCCCCCCATCCTGCGCCGCAGGCACCGGATCGCGCAAGGGAATTGACCCTAAAGCCGCCGCTCAGGCGGAAGGCGCCCCGCGGGCGCGGCCAATAGCGGGCTCGGTCAGACCCTCCAGCACGCTTACCCGTTTGGGCGCGCGGCTGGTTTTGCCCTTGGGAGGCCAGACCAGCTTGGTCGCCTCAACCATGAAAGCGCCCCCCGCCATCATGGTCGGCACATGCCGTCCGATCCGCTCGAAAAGGCCCGCCGATTTCATCCAGAGCCGTCGCTGTGAGGGGAATTGATAAAGCGCCCCCACGTGCCGCTCCGGCATGAATTGGTGGCGCTTGAGCTGCGCCTCAAGCTGACCCGGCGAATAGGGGCGGCCATAGCCAAAGGGGGTCCCGTCCCGCCGCGCCCAGGGACCGGCCCGGTTCGGCACGATGAAAAGCGCGCGGCCGCCCGGCCCCAGCACCCGCCAGCATTCCTCCAGCAAATCGGAGGGCCGCTCGGAGGTTTCCAGCCCATGCAGCAGCACCAGCTTGTCCACATGGCCCGTCTCAAGCGGCCAGAGGGTTTCTTCGGTCAAGACGGATGTATTTGGCATCCCGGCAGGCCAGGGCATGACCCCCTGCGGCCCCGGCATCAGCGTCACGACCCGGCGCGCTTCGGCCAGATAAGGACGCAGCAGGGGCGCGGCAAAGCCGAAGCCCACCACCGTCTGGCCCTTCGCCTCGGGCCAAAGCTCAATCATGCGGTCGCGCAAAGACTTCTGGGCGGCGCGGCCCAGGGTGCTACGATAGTAGAAGTTCCGCAGATCCTGGACGTCCAGGTGCATTGCCGCCCCGCCTGATGGGTGTCACTCTGCTGCCAACCATAACTCGACGGAGACCCGCTGCGCCATGACTTTCGACCTCATCACCATCCCCTGCCTGTCCGACAACTATGCCTTTCTGCTGCATGACCACGAAAGCGGCGAGGTGGCCCTGATCGACGTGCCCGAAGCCGGACCGATCAAGGCAGAACTGGTCAAACGCGGCTGGACCCTGAGCCAGGTCTGGCTGACCCATCACCATTGGGACCACGTGGACGGTCTGGCTGATCTGTTGACCGATCACCCCGCCAAGGTTGTCGGTGCCAAGGCCGACGAGGGGCGCCTGCCGAAACTCGATCTTGCCGTCTCAGAGGGAGACAGGGTCACGCTCGGCACCTTGGAGGCGCAGGTCCTGGACGTATCCGGTCATACCGTCGGCCACATCGCCTATTACGTGCCCGGTGCGCAGTGCTGTTTCACTGCTGACAGCCTGATGGCCCTGGGGTGCGGAAGACTATTCGAAGGAACCGCGCCGCAGATGTGGGACAGCATGCAGAAATTGATGAAACTTCCCGCCGATACGCTTATCTGTTCGGGACACGAATATACGGCCTCTAATGCCAAGTTCGCGCTCACGGTTGATCCACGAAACACAGCACTTATATCAAGATCAAACGACATTGACGCCGCCCGTAACAAGGGGGTGCCGACCGTCCCATCGCAACTTTCAACCGAACTCGAAACCAATCCCTTCCTGCGCCCCGCCGATCCGGGCATCCGCGCCACACTTGGGATGAAAGACGCGTCAGACGCCGAGGTCTTTGCGGAAATCCGTAAACTTAAGGACAATTTTTGATCCTCAGGCCTGCGGCATAACTGACCAAAACGCCGCGATCACGGGAAATGTGAGCACTAAATCCAAGAAAGTGCTTGAAGACGGCCCGCGATCAACCAAACTCTAATAGTAAGCGACCATGGTCGGTCAGGGGACCAGTTATCCCACCGTTCCTCGCCGACCCCGAATGATAAGGAGCACTGAAGTGCCTTCATTCTCCCAGACCCTTGAGCAGGCCATCCATTCCGCGCTCGCGCTTGCGAACGCGCGCCGCCACGAATTCGCAACGCTGGAACATCTGCTTCTGGCGCTTATCGATGAACCCGACGCTGTGCAGGTCATGAAGGCCTGCTCGGTCGACGTGGATGAGTTGCGCGATACCCTGGTGGAATTCGTGGATGAGGATCTGAGCAACCTTGTCACAGATATCGACGGCTCCGAAGCGGTGCCGACAGCGGCCTTCCAGCGCGTGATTCAGCGCGCAGCGATCCACGTCCAATCCTCGGGCCGGACCGAGGTTACCGGGGCCAACGTCCTCGTTGCCATCTTCGCAGAGCGTGAATCCAACGCCGCCTACTTCCTGCAGGAGCAGGACATGACGCGCTATGATGCGGTCAACTACATCGCGCACGGTGTGGCCAAGGATCCCGCCTATGGCGAAAGCCGCCCCGTTGCGGGCGCGCCTGAGCACGAAGAAGAGACCCAGGGCGTGACCGAAGGCGAAAAAAAGGAAACCGCGCTTGAGAAATACTGTGTGGATCTGAATGCCAAGTCGCGGGATGGCGACGTGGACCCGCTGATCGGCCGCGAAGACGAGGTTGAGCGGTGCATTCAGGTGCTCTGCCGCCGTCGCAAAAACAACCCGCTTCTCGTGGGCGATCCCGGCGTGGGCAAGACGGCCATCGCCGAAGGTCTTGCACGCAAGATCGTCGCCGGTGAGACGCCCGAAGTGCTCGAAAACACCACCATCTACTCGCTTGATATGGGCGCGCTGCTGGCCGGAACCCGCTATCGCGGCGATTTCGAAGAGCGGTTGAAGGCTGTCGTGTCAGAGCTTGAGGATCACGAAGACGCGGTTCTGTTCATCGACGAAATCCACACCGTGATCGGTGCCGGTGCCACCTCTGGCGGTGCGATGGATGCCTCCAACCTGCTCAAGCCCGCGCTTGCGGGTGGCAAGCTGCGCACCATGGGCTCAACCACCTACAAGGAGTTCCGCCAGCATTTCGAGAAGGACCGCGCGCTGAGCCGCCGGTTCCAGAAGATCGACGTGAACGAGCCTTCGGTGGATGATGCGCAAAAGATCCTCAAGGGCCTCAAGCCTTATTTCGAGGATCACCATGGTGTGAAATACACCGCCGACGCGATCAAGACCTCGGTGGAATTGGCCCACCGTTACATCAATGACCGTAAGCTGCCCGACAGCGCGATTGACGTGATTGATGAGGCAGGCGCTGCACAGCACCTCGTTGTCCCTTCCAAGCGCCGCAAGACAATCGGCACGAAGGAGATCGAAGGCGTCGTGGCCAAGATCGCCCGCATCCCGCCTAAAAACGTCTCCAAGGACGATGTGGTGGTCCTGAAGGATCTCGAAGCATCGCTCAAGCGGGTGGTCTTCGGTCAGGACAAGGCGATTGAGGCGCTTTCATCGGCGATCAAGCTGGCCCGTGCAGGTCTGCGTGAGCCCGAGAAGCCTATCGGCAACTACCTCTTCGCCGGTCCCACCGGCGTGGGTAAGACCGAGGTAGCCAAGCAGTTGGCCGCTACGCTGGGTGTGGAACTGCTGCGCTTTGACATGTCTGAGTACATGGAAAAGCACGCCGTCTCCCGCCTTATCGGCGCCCCTCCGGGTTATGTCGGTTTTGACCAGGGTGGCATGCTGACCGACGGCGTTGACCAGCATCCGCACTGCGTCTTGCTGCTTGATGAGATGGAAAAGGCACACCCGGATGTCTTCAACATCCTGCTGCAGGTGATGGACCACGGCAAGCTGACCGATCACAACGGCCGTTCCGTGGACTTCCGCAACGTGGTGCTCATCATGACCTCCAACGCCGGTGCCGCAGAACAGGCGAAAGAGGCTATCGGCTTTGGCCGGGATCGCCGCACCGGTGAGGATACGGCTGCGATCGAGCGGACCTTCACACCGGAATTCCGGAACCGTCTCGATGCTGTCATCTCCTTCGCGCCGCTGCCGAAGGAAGTCATCCTGCGGGTGGTCGAGAAGTTCGTGCTACAGCTTGAGGCCCAACTGATGGACCGCAACGTGACCTTCGAACTCACGAAAAAGGCCGCCGAATGGCTGGCCGACAAAGGTTACGATGACAAGATGGGCGCACGCCCTCTCGGCCGCGTGATCCAGGAGCACATCAAGAAGCCATTGGCGGAAGAGCTTCTCTTCGGCAAGCTCGCCAAGGGTGGTGTCGTGAAGGTCGGTGTTAAAAAGGGTGAGCTGGAGTTGACCATTCTCGACCCGGAAACGCGCCGCCTTTCCGGTAACAAACCCCCGCTGCTTACGGCGGAATGATCAAACGGGCCTTGCTGGTCCTCTTGCCCTTCGCCAGCCCCGCGCTGGCGGAGGGTTTTTCTTTGGTGACACCCCCCATCGACTGCGATCTCAGTGGTGATGCCTGCTATATCCAGCAATATATGGACCGTGATCCCGGCGCAGGAGCCGTGGATTACACCTGCGCGGGGCTCAGTTATGACGGGCACAAGGGCACCGATTTTGCCCTGCCCACCCTGTCAGACATGGCGGCTGGCGTTGCCGTCGTCGCCGCTGCCCCCGGCACCGTTGCCGCCGTGCGGGACGGCATGCCGGACACCGGTTTTACCAAAGACACCGCACATACTGTCGCAGGCCGCGAATGCGGCAACGGCGTCCTGGTCCGCCACACGGGGGGCTGGGAAACGCAGTACTGCCACATCAGGCAGGGCAGCGTGAGGGTTGAGGCAGGGATGAAGGTGGACGCAGGCACCCCCTTGGGCCTTGTGGGCCAATCGGGCCGTGCGCAATTCCCCCACGTGCACCTCTCGGTCCGCAAGGATGGCCGACAGATCGATCCGTTCGATCCCGATGGCACACTCACCTGCGGTGCGCCCGGCGACAGCACCCTCTGGCAGGATCCTCCCGCCTACCAGCCGGGGGGCCTTATCGACATCGGTCTTGCCGACGCCATTCCCGACTACAGCGCCGTAAAGGCGGGGACCGCCGCGCGCAATGTCCTGTCCCCCGATGCGCCTGCCCTCGTGATCTTTGCCTACGCCTTCGGCACCCGCAAAGGGGATGTGTTTGATCTCAGGATCAAGGGACCCGAAGGCCCCTTCATCGACCAGCGGGTCACGGTGAAGCGGACGCAGGCCCAGGCCTACCGCGCCGTGGGCAAGCGACGCCGGTCAGCCCCTTGGCCCGCGGGCCAGTACGAGGGCACCGCCGCACTGGTCCGAGACGGTGAGGTAATCAACAGCCTTCGAACAACCGTCATCGTCAGCGATTGAGCGCCACGCAATCCCGGACCCGATGCGGGACCTCTACCTCCCAGGCATTCGCGGCAACCGGCGGCCAAAGCCCTACTTTTCGGTAAACTTCAGCTCGATCCGACGGTTCTGCGCCCGCGCCTCGTCGCTGTCTCCAAGGGCCACGGGCTGATACTGGCCAAACCCATTCGCGGCCAACCGGTCCGGCGGAATGCTTAGGAAGTTGATCATGTATTTCACCACCGACAACGCGCGCGCCTGACTCAATTCCCAATTGTCCGCAAACTCCGCCCCTGGCAACAGCGGCGTGTCATCGGTGTGGCCATCTACCCGGATTACCCAATCAAGCTCGGGCGGGATGTCGTTGGCGACGACGCGCAGAATATCGGCCACCTTGGCGACCTCCTGCTGACCTTCCGAAGACAGGTTCGCGCCACCGGGCGGGAACAGCACTTCGGAAGAAAAGACGAACCGATCCCCTTCGATCCGCACACCCTCCTGTCGGCCCAGGACATCCCGCAAGCGGCCAAAGAATTCTGACCGATATTGCTCAAGATCCTTGGTCTGCGCCTCAAGGTTCCGGGCCTGCTCTTCCAGCTCCCGCGCCTCGCGCTCCAGCCTCTCGCGTTCTGCCGCTTCCAGCTCGGCCCGGCGCCGCTGCTCTTCGGCAAGGCGGCGCTGTTCGGCGGCCACCCGCGCCAGAGCGGTGTTAAGGTCCGCCCCAAGAGACTGTAACTCCACCGTCTTTGCCGCATCACGCACCTTGGCGTCATCCAGCAACGCTTGCAGGTTCCCCAACTGCGCCCGCAATTCGGCCACCTGCTGGTTCAAAAGCTCGGTCTGGCGCTGCGCCTCTGCACTTGTCGCCTCTTCCTGGGCCAGTTGCTGGCGGGCGGCCGCTAGCAGGGCCGCCTGCCGCTCGGCATCCGTGGTCGCATCGTCGGCCAGTTCCCGCGCCGCCAATCGGGCCGCCAGTGCACGGGCCAGCTGCGCGCGCAGTGCCTCTCGATCTGTCTCAAGGGTTTCCTGGGAGGCGGCCAACCGCGCCCGCAGCGCTGCGGCATCCCGCTGCGCCGCCGCCAATTCCGCACGCAGGGTATCGCGATCAGCGTTGAGGGCACTGCGCGTCTCCGCCAGTTCCACCTTGAGCGCCGCGACCTCCTCCTGTGACAGCCTCAACTCCGCCGCCAGCGCATCACGATCCGCACCCAGTGCGGCCTGCGTCTCCTTCAATTGCTCTTTCAGGGCCGCCACTTCCTGCTGCGACAGGGTCAGTTCCGCGCTCAGCGTCTCACGATCCGCGGTGAGGGAGTTCTGCGTCTCCGTCAGGGCCGTCTGCAACCGCAGTACCTCAGACTGGAGCGCTTCGATCTGGGATTGCGCACTCTGATTGGTCGCCTCGGCCTCTGCTTCGGTGCTCTGCAACAGCAGGAGCGCCTCGGCCAGTTGCTGATCCAGATCCCCCTGGGCCGACCGCGCCGCGGCCAGCAGGGTAAGGGTATCCTCCGCATCCTTTCGCTGCCGCTCCAGCGCGAGGGTCATGGCGGTCAGTTCCGCATCTGCCTCTTCCAGCCGCTTCCTCAGGGCCTCCGCCGCAGCGGCCTCGGCCAGCCGCGCGGCCTCCTCCTCACTCAAGGCCTCCGCCGCAGCGGTCACCTCCTGGTTGAGGGAGGCCACCTCCGCCTCGGCCTCCGCGTTGCGCGCGCGCAGATCGGCGACCAAGGCATCAAGCGCCTCACGCCGGGCCGCAGCAAGGCGGGCGGCCTCGGTCTGGGCATCAATCTCCCCACGGGCATTGGCCAGGGCAAGGTTCAGCGCCTCCCGCTCACTCAGCAACTCCGTCCGCTCGCCCCGCAGCTCCGCCACCTGCCCCAGGGCATCATCCCGCTGCGACAGAAGGGCCGCAACCTGCGCCTCAAAATCCGTGATCTGGGCGCGTGCAACCGTCAGATCATCCGCCTGCCGGTCGCTCTCCCGCGTCAAAGATGCAATGATCGAACGTTGTTGCGCCGCCTCGTCCCGCGCATCATTCAGTGAGGAACTGAGTGCGCCAAGCCGCGCCTCAAGCTGGGCATTCTCCCGCTCTTCCAGCCCCAGTGCCTGGGCCAGGGCTGCAACCTCGCCGGAGAGAATGTCCAACTGGCTTTCCTGGCCTGTAATCCGCTCCGTCAGCACGAACTGAACGATCATGAAGATCGTCAGGACGAACATCAGCACCAGCAAAAGCCCGGTCATCGCATCCACGAAACCGGGCCAGATGGACCCCTGGAACCGTGTACCGGTTCTGCGGGACAGCGCCATGACTAGCTATCCTCTCCTGTCGGCTTATCGGGCGTCCGGACCCGGCGCAGGCCCGACTGCGGGGCTTTGCTGCCCGAGAGAGCCTTGGCAAGCAGGGAAATATCCTGCCGCAGTTCCGCCATCGTCTCCTGCCGCCCGGCAGAGATTTCTTCGAGAATGCGCAGCATCTGCACGTCGATGGAGCGAAGGCGCATCCGGCTTTCCGCGTCGATCCCGTCATCGGCCCGCTTTTCCAGCGCCGCGATCATGCGTTCCTGCCCATCGGCGATCCGTTCCAGTCCCTCGCCCGAGCGGGGGCCGCTCTCCATCCGGCCCATCATCCGCTCCACCGCAACGGCCAGTGCGCCCAGCTTCGCATCCGTCTGGGACCTGTTCGCCTCCGCCTCGGAGAATAGCTGCTGCAGCCCCTCCATCCGCTCGGCCATGTGGTCCACCACACCGGCCATGATGTTCTGCTCCACCGTCGCATCGTCACCGGCGGTAAATCCAACCCGCGTGATGGAGCTGAGCCAGTCCTCCAGTTCCTGGTAAAAGCGGTTCTGCCCGTGCCCGGCAAAGAGCTCCAAAAGCCCCACAACCAGCGATCCGGCCAGACCCAGCAGGGAGGAGCCGAAGGCCACGCCCATCCCACCCAGCTGCGCCTCAAGCCCCGTCATCAGACGGGAAAAGACCGCCACACCACCGTCCGCTTCCCCGTCCCCTTGGGCAGGCGCAAGGCTGCGGATCGTGTCGACAACCGCAGGCACGGTCGTCGCGAGGCCATAGAAGGTTCCCAAAAGGCCAAGGAAAATCAGCATATTGACAATATAGCGGGTGATCTCCCGCGCCTCGTCTATTCGGGTGGAGACTGAATCCAGGATCGACCGGGTTGAAGTCGCGCTGACCTGCATACGCGCCCCTCGGGTCCGCAGCAAAGCGGCCAAGGGGGCCAGCATCGGCGGGGCCGAGGTTTCCGGGCTGGGACTGTCCGAGGCGAAACTCTCAATCCAGCGAACCGAACCGATCAATTGAAAGACCTGATAGAAACAGGCCAGCACCCCAATGACAAAGACAAAGATAATCACCCCGTTCAGCCAGGGGTTCGCGGCAAAGATCGGCAGAACCGAAGGTAAGGCCAGAAAGGCGCCAACACCCGTCAGACCCAACGCAATCAGCATCAGAGAAATCTGCCGGAAGGGTTGGGAAAACTGTGGTCGCTGTTGTCGGTCTGGCTGCGCCATTCGGCCTTGCTCCTGACCCTGCTTGCCTCTCGTTTCGGGCAGCTTACACTAGATTATGCGCGCTTTGCCAAGACTTTATGACGCCAGTGCACGGACCCTGTGCTGAAGCCAATCAAGGTCCGGATCGTGCAGACCAACCTCTGTCAGATGGCGCGCGGTGTTGAAAAGGTATTCCGTGTTCGGCCCCCTTCCGCCGACCGCCCGGGCGATGATCTGGGCCTGCTCTTCGAGGGTCAGTTCACAGTATTGGACGTGCTCCTCGTCGATGACGTAGACCACCGCCGTCACATCGCGCCCATCCTCCAGGTAGATGCGCAACTCCCTCTCGACGTAGGCGGATGAAATCAGCTCCCGCTCGCGCAGGTACTCCAGCGTCGGCTCTTCCAAACCTGTCATCACCCGCAGGGCCATGCCGCGGCATTCGCTGTGGGGCTGTTCGTCCAGCGCCAGCACAAGACCCGGGTTTTCGACCGTGCCGCGGTGATGGATGGAACGCATGCAAAAGGAGCGGTGATAGCCCGGCAACCGTGCCACAACGCTTTCGGCCACATCGAACCCGGGATTCCACAGCAGGGAGCCGTATCCAAATACCCACATCGCCATCATACTGGTCCTTTACCGCTGGCTTGGGTAAACCGCATCGCGGACCGGATGAAAAGGGGATTTGGCCGATGCGCAGATGGGTCATTGTGCTGCTGATCCCGGCCTTGCTCTGGTCCGGCTGGTGGTGGCTGGCTTCCGGCATGGTCGTGCGCAGCGTGACGGCCGCGCTCGAAGCGCAGCGCGCGCAGGGACGAATCGCCGAAGTAGGCAGGCTAGAAAGCGCGGGATTTCCCCTGCAACTCAGAACAGAGGTGCACGACCTGGCGCTCTCGGATCCGGGCACGTCAACGGGCCTCGTGCTGCCCTCGCTCACCCTATCCGCGCCCACCTATTGGCCCGGGGATGCGACACTGATGTTGCCCGAGGATGTGATCACCGTCACCACGCCCGCAGGCCCCTACTTCTTGCGCCTGACGGACGGACGCCTGGAACTGAAACTCCATCCCGGTTCCGCCCTGGCGCTTGAGGCCGCGCGCCTCCGAAGCGGGAACTGGCAAATTAACGGCCTTTCGGGCAACCTGCTGAGCGCGGAGAGCCTGTCGGCCGAGATCACTGAAACAGACGCGCCACACAACAGCTACCGCCTCAAGCTGCAAAGCACCGCTCTCAGCCCGGGCGAACCGCTGCGCGCGGCCGCGCAGATCCCGACCGACTTGCCCGATGCCTTCGACGCCTTCAGCGCCACCCTGAACCTTTCTTTCGACGCGCCGCTTGACCGGCACGCGCTCAATGACGCCCCGCCGCGCCCGACCGCCGCGCAGTTGCTGGATCTGGAGGTTGCCTGGGGCGACATCCGTATCACCGGGCAGGCTGACCTTACCTTCAACGCGGAGGGCGTGCCCGAAGGCACTTTTGATATGCGGATTGAACAGTGGAAAAGGCTCATTGATCTGGCCGTTGCCGCGGGCCTGGCCCAACAAACCGCCGATCGGGCCAGGGTGATCCTGCAGGCCATAGCCAACCGGGGCGATGATCCCGAAACCCTCACCCTGCCGGTGCGCTTCCAAGGCGGAGAGATGTATTTCGGCACGATCCAGCTTGGCCCCGCACCACACCTGCGCTGATTAGCGGCAATAGCTGCCACTGCGATAGCGCGCCGTGTCGAAATGAAAGTGATCGCGGTGATACTTGTCCGCATTCGGACCCAGCACGGTCCCGAAGGGCCCGCAGGCCCCCTTGTGTATCCGCCGCATGGCCTTTCGTGTCATTGGCGCATTCCAGCCCTGAAGCACGCTGATCTCCTTGCCGCTATGCAGCCGGAAGCCTGAGATATCGATCGCCCGCCCTTTGCCATGCTCCGAAATCCGCGCGCCTTTCCGGCTGTTACGGGTCCGGCAGGCGTAATGGGCGGCGATACGCAGGCTCTTCAGTCCACCGCCGTTGCGCGCCATGGCAGGTTTGGCAGACGCCTCCAACCAGGTCTTGAGCGCGCCTGCGGTCCTGCAATCCATCACCGCCCGCTGGCTGAGCGCGACGCCTGAAATCGCGCGCACACGAACGGCCTGCTCTACGCCGCACCCGTTCAACTTTCCTTTCACCCGGCCAACCTGCTCCCCCTGGATGGCCATATCGCCGCAGACGGCCCCCTTCTGGCGCAGTTTGCGCTGCTTGCGCCCCTTTTTCTCAGCGGTGCGGGATCGAAACAGGGGGCGCAACGAGGAGAAAAGCCCGCCCCGCCCCTCGGCCCGCTCCGCAGCGGTGCCGGGACGCGGCTGCGCGAGGGCACCCGAGCGATCAAGCTCAATCAGCTGAACGACGGCATTGCCGCCCCGCTGGACCGGGCGTTGTGAGGTATTGGGCGCATCCGCCAGGGCCATTCCGGCCCACCCCACAATCATCCCGATCAGCATCATCCGCATCAGCTCTTGCGCCCACTCCGCCCAAAGTCAGGAGCATCTGTATCCTGTCCCGCCTCGATGATGCCACGCCGGATGGCGCGGGTCCGGGTGAAATAGGCGTGAAGATGCTCACCATCGCCCTGCCGGATGGCTCGCTGCAGGGCGAAAAGCTCTTCGGTGAAGCGGCCAAGGACCTCTAGCGTTGCCTCCTTGTTGGTCAGGAAAACGTCGCGCCACATGGTCGGATCCGACGCGGCGATGCGGGTGAAATCCCGGAACCCGCCCGCCGAATACTTGATCACCTCACTGTCGGTCACGCGGCGCAGATCGTCGGCCACGCCCACCATCGTATAGGCAATAAGGTGCGGCGCATGAGAGGTAACCGCCACGACCAGATCGTGATGCTCGGCATCCATCTCATCCACGTTGGCGCCCATGGCCTCCCACAGGTCCCGCAGCCGTCCAACGGCCGCCCGGTCGCTGCCCGCAACGGGGACGATCAGCAGCCAGCGGTTATCGAAAAGCTCGGCAAAGCCTGAACGGGGTCCCGAATGCTCGGTCCCGGCCAGGGGATGCGCTGGGACGAAATGAACACCCTCGGGCAGATGGGGGCCCACCTTCTGGATCACATCCACCTTGACCGATCCAACATCGGTTACCGTGGCCCCGGTCTTGAGATGGGGGGCCATTTCAGCGGCCACATCCGCCATGACACCCACAGGTACGCACAGCACGATCAGGTCCGCCCCCTCGACCGTCTCAGCGATGGAGTCGCAGACCCTGTCACAAAGGCCGATTTCGCGCGCGGTATCCCGCGTCTCGGCCGAACGGGCGTAGCCCACGACTTCTTTGGCCAGTCCGCCGCGTTTCATCGCCCAGAACATAGAAGAGGCGATCAACCCCAACCCGATGAGGGCCACGCGGTCGTAGATCACGCTCATGCCGCCATCCGCCAGCGGTTGAGGCTGTCAATCACGCGGCCCGTCTGGTCCGCATCGCCCACGGTAATGCGCAACCCTTCGGGAAAGCCATAGCCCGCCACACCGCGCACCAGAATGCCATCCGACGCAAGTGCGGCCTCAGCCGACTTCGCCTCTGCCGCATCGGCAAAGCGAGCCAGAACGAAGTTGGTGTCGGAGGTATCGCAGGCAATGCCCAACTGGCCGAGCGCCCCCACCAGCCGCGCGCGCTGTTCGGCATTGAGCGCTGCACAATGCGCGACCCAGGAAGTGTCTCGCACTGCCGCCTCGGCCGCCGCCAGTTGTACGACGGAGAGGTTGAAGGGCTGGCGGATGCGCGTCATCACGTCGACCATCTCTTGCGGACCATAGCCCCAGCCGATGCGCAGACCACCCAGCCCGTAGATCTTGGAAAAAGTACGGGTCATCAGCACATTGGGCCGGATCCGGGCGTGGCGCAGGCCGCCGTCGTAACCCTCGGCATATTCAGTATAGGCCCCATCGATCACAAGGACCACGTGCGCGGGCAGTCCTTCGACAAGTCGGTCCAGATCGGCGTCGCTGAT
>JABDKA010000086.1 GCA_013002405.1 Sulfitobacter sp.
TTTCCACGGGCGAAGGTTACGAAATCGCAAGCTGGTCGATCGTCGTGAAAACCGGCTTTCTCTACCTGATCATGGTGACCGGGGCGATCTGGGAAAAGGTCGTCTTCGGACAGTACCTCTTCGCCGCCGCCTTCTTCTGGGAAGACCTCTTCAGCTTCGCGGTCATCGCCCTCCACTCGCTTTATATCTATGGACTTTTCTGGGGTGGTATGGCGCCCATGACGCTTATCGTCATCGCCCTTCTGGCCTACGCGGCCTATGTCCTGAACGCCGGTCAGTTCCTGTGGAAACTGCGCGCCGCACGGCTCCAGTCGGGGGCGCTCACGTGACGGATCAGTTCGCCCCGCCCCCGGCACCCGGTTGCCGCTCTGCCCCCGTTCTCAAGCAGAGGGGACAGCGCGAGGTCTTCTGCGGTCTGACGGGCATCATCTGGCTGCACCGCAAGATCCAGGATGCCTTCTTTCTGGTCGTGGGATCGCGCACCTGTGCGCACCTTCTGCAGTCCGCCGCCGGCGTGATGATCTTTGCTGAGCCACGATTCGGCACCGCCATTCTGGAAGAATCGGACCTTGCCGGGCTGAATGACGCGCACGCTGAACTTGACCGTACCGTGGAACAGCTCCTTGCCCGCCGCCCGGACATCCGGCAGCTATTCCTTGTGGGCTCTTGCCCGTCGGAAGTGATCAAGCTCGACCTTTCCCGCGCCGCTGAACGGCTGACACAGCAGTTCGCCCCGTCGGTGCGGGTGCTGGAGTATTCCGGCTCGGGGATCGAGACGACCTTTACCCAAGGCGAAGACGCCTGCCTTGCCGCCATGGTCCCCGTGCTGCCCGAAAGCGCGGCGCGCGAATTGCTCGTGGTCGGCGCCCTGCCGGACGTGGTTGAGGACCAGATGCTGAGCCTTCTGGAAGATCTTGGCGTGGGCCCGGTCCGCGTCCTCCCCGCCCGCTCGGTCGAGGATGAGGTGGGCATTGGGCCCAACACGGTCTTTGCCCTGACCCAGCCTTTCCTGAGCGAAACCCACGCCGCCCTCACCCGGCGCGGTGCCCGGCCCATCGCCGCCCCCTTTCCCTTTGGCGAGGAAGGCACAACCGCCTGGCTCGCCGCCATCGCTGTGGAATTCGGTGTCTCCGACGCCCGCTTCGCGGAAGTGACCGAAGCCCCACGCCGCCGCGCGCGACAGGCCATCGCCCAGGCCTCCGAGCCGCTGCGTGGCAAGAGCATCTTCTTCTTTCCCGACAGCCAGCTTGAGGTGCCCCTCGCCCGCTTCCTCACCCGGGAATGCGGGATGAGCGCCATCGAGGTCGGCATGCCCTACATCCACGACGCAATCCACGGCCCCGACCTGGACCTGCTGCCCCAGGGTCCGCAGATCTCAGAAGGGCAGGACGTGGACCTGCAACTGGACCGTTGCCGGGCCGCGCGCCCCGATCTGACGGTCTGCGGCCTCGGCCTCGCCAACCCGTTGGAGGCGGAAGGCCTTTCCACCAAGTGGGCCATCGAACTGGTCTTCACGCCCGTGCATTTCTACGAACAGGCCGGTGACCTCGCCGCCCTCTTCGCGCGGCCCCTGCGCCGCAAAAGCATCCTGGAGGTGGCCGCGGAATGACTTATCTGCGCTCAGTTTTGCAAAGGGGCGCGAACGCGCCCGGCCTTGCCGGACATGGCCTCGTCCTGTCGTTTTGCCAGAGGCACAGCGCGTGAAGCTCACCGTCTGGACATACGAAGGACCGCCCCACGTCGGCGCCATGCGGGTGGCCACGGGCATGAAGGGTCTGCACTACGTTCTGCACGCCCCGCAGGGCGACACCTACGCCGACCTGCTCTTCACCATGATCGAACGGCGCGACCACCGCCCACCCGTCACCTACACCACCTTCCAGGCCCGGGATCTGGGCTCCGACACGGCAAGCCTTTTCAAGCAGGCCTGCCAGGAGGCCTACGACCGCTTCAAACCCGAAGCCATTATCGTCGGCGCCTCCTGCACGGCGGAACTGATCCAGGACGATCCCGGCGGTCTGGCCGAAACCATGGGCCTGCCCGTCCCCGTCATTCCGCTTGAGCTGCCCTCCTACCAGCGCAAGGAAAACTTCGGCGCGGATGAGACCTTCTTTCAGATCGTCCGCCACCTCGCCAAACCGATGGAGAAAACGAAACGGGTCAGTTGCAACATCCTTGGCGCAACCGCGCTTGGGTTCCGCCACCGCGATGACATCCAGGAAATCACCAACCTGCTCTATGAGCTGGGGATCGAAGTGAACGTCACCGCCCCCATGGGCGCGACACCGTCGGACATCAGGCGGATGGGGGCTGCCCACTTCAACGTTCTCCTCTACCCCGAAACGGGCGAGGCGGCGGCGCGCTGGTGCGAACGCAATCTCAACCAGCCCTTTACCAAGGTCATCCCCATCGGCGTCAGCGCCACACGCGACTTCATTGCAGAGGTCCGCACCCTCTCCGGTGCCACGGGCCAGATCGACGACCGGGGCCTGCGCCAGACCTGGTGGACCCGTTCCGTGGACAGCACCTACCTCACCGGCAAGCGGGTCTTTCTTTTCGGCGACGGCACCCACGTTATGACGGCCGCCCGCTTCGCACGCGACGAGATGGGCTTCGAGGTGGCGGGGCTGGGGTGCTACAATCGCGAGATGGCCCGTCCGGTTCGGGCGCTGGCCAGGGAATACGGGCTCGAGGCGCTCATTACCGACGACTACCTTGAGGTGGAACGCCATATCGAGGCGCTGCAGCCCGAGATGATCCTCGGCACCCAGATGGAGCGGCACATCGGCAAGCGCCTGGGCATACCCTGCGCCGTCATCTCCGCCCCAGTCCACGTCCAGGACTTCCCCGCCCGCTACTCACCCCAGATGGGGTTCGAGGGGGCCAATGTTCTTTTCGACACCTGGGTCCATCCCCTGGTCATGGGGCTTGAAGAGCACCTCCTGCACATGTTCCGCGAGGATTTCGAATTCAACGATGCGGCGGGGCCTTCGCATCATGGAGGCCACACGCCTGCGGCGAGCGCGCACCGCGAACCTGCGTTCGCGGATGAGGGGCCAGCCCCTCATGCTCCCCGAAGTATTTCCGGTGAAAAAGAGACAGCAGCGGGTGGCGAGGTCATCTGGCTGGACCGGGCCGAGCGCGAGCTGAAGAAGATCCCCTTCTTTGTGCGCGGCAAAGCCCGCAGGAATACCGAGAAATTCGCCGCCGAGCAGGGCCTGCGTGAGATCAACCTCGACACCCTTTACGAAGCGAAGGCCCATTTTGCGCGATGATGTGAGCCATAAGCCCTACAGCGTCGTCCTCCTGACGCTTGACCGCCACGCGGCGGGCCCCGCCGCGCGGGCGGCGCCCCGTCTGGCGCTCGATTTCCCGGGCCTGCGGCTCTCCATCCATGCCGCGGCCGAATGGGAAAAGCATCCAGGCGCACTTGAGGCGGCACAGACCGACATTGCCCGGGCGGATATCGTCATCTCTTCCGTCATCTTTCTCGAAGATCACATCAAGGCCATCGTCCCCGATCTCAGGGCCCGCCGCGAGAGCTGCGATGCCATGGTGGGCATCATCGCCGATCAGGAAATCGTGCAGCTGACCCGGATGGGCGAACTCGACATGGCGCGCCCTGCCTCGGGGGCCATGGCGCTGCTGAAGAAACTGAAACCGGCCTCCAAATCCGGCAACTCCGGCGCGGGGCAGATGAAGATGCTGCGCCGCTTGCCCAAGATCCTGCGCCTGATCCCCGGCAAGAGCCAGGACCTGCGCGCCTGGTTCCTGTCGATGCAGTACTGGCTGGGCGGGTCGGACGAGAATATCGAGAACCTCGTCCGGTTCCTGATCTCCCGCTACGCCCACCGCCCCGAATGGCGCGGCTGTGACGCCGCCCTGCCGGTCGAGTACCCGGAGCTTGGCCTCTATCACCCCGACCTGGCGGATCACCCCATTACCACGGACCGGGCGGATCTGCCCCAGCGCGGGCAAGGCCCCACCGTCGGTCTGCTGATGCTGCGCTCCTACATTCTGGCGGGGGACACGGCCCACTACGACCACGTCATTCGCAGCTTTGAGGCGCGCGGGATGCGCGTCATCCCGGCTTTTGCCGGGGGGCTCGACGGCCGACCCGCGATGGCGGCCTATTTCGACGGCATCGACGCGCTTGTCTCGCTGACCGGCTTTTCGCTTGTCGGGGGACCCGCCTACAATGACAGCGACGCGGCGGTGAAATCGCTCGCCGCGCTCGACGTGCCCTACCTGGCCGCCCAGCCGCTTGAATTCCAGACCCTCGCCGAATGGGCCGGCGGCGACATGGGGCTGAGCCCGGTGGAGGCCACCATGCTCATCGCCCTGCCGGAAATCGACGGGGCGACCAACCCCACTGTTTTTGCGGGGCGGCACGGGCCATCCGGCTGCAAGGGCTGCGCCCAGGCCTGCGGTGCCAGAGGCGACATCAAGGCCATGGCCCCCTGTCTGGAACGGATCGAGGCGCTGGCCGACAAGGCCCACCGCCTCGCCACTCTGCGCCGCAAGCGCAACGCGGAAAAGACCCTTGCCATCGTCCTCTTCGGCTTCCCGCCCAATGCGGGCGCCGTGGGCACGGCCGCCTACCTTTCCGTTTTTGAAAGCCTTTTCAATGTCTTGCATCGTCTGAAGGCAGAAGGCTATGCGCTGGAGCCACCCTCATCGGTCGATGCCCTGCGTCAGACCATCCTGCAGGGCAACGCCAAGACCTACGGCCAGGAGGCCAACATCGCCGCCACCGTCAGCGCCGACGCACTGGTCGCGCGGACCCCCTGGCTGGAAGAGATCGAAGCCACTTGGGGCCCCGCACCCGGCAAGGTCCAGTCCAACGGACGCGAGGTTTTCGTGCTGGGGGCCCACTTTGGCCGGGTCTTCGTCGGCGTCCAGCCCGGCTTTGGCTACGAAGGCGATCCGATGCGCCTGCTATTCGAACGCGGTTTTGCCCCCACCCACGCCTTTTCCGCCTTCTACCAATACATTCGTGAGGATCTGCAGGCCGACGCGGTTTTGCACTTCGGTATGCACGGCGCGCTGGAATTCATGCCGGGCAAACAGAATGGCCTTGGCGGGAACGACTGGCCCGAGCGGCTGATGGGCAATCTGCCTAACGTCTATCTTTACGCGGCCAACAACCCGTCAGAGGCAACGCTGGCCAAGCGACGGTCCGGGGCGGTCACCGTCAGCCATCTGACACCGCCCGTGCAGGCGGCGGGCCTTTACCGGGGTCTGGCGGACCTCAAGGACACGCTTACCCGCTGGCGCGCCCTGAGGGATGATGACCCGACCCGCGCCGATCTGGCCGAGTTGATGCTGGCCCAGGCGGAGGCGGTGAACCTGGACGGCAGCGATCCCGCTAGGCTGTGGCTGAAACTGCTGGAAACGGAAGAGGCGCTGATCCCCGACGGTCTGCACATCGTCGGCAAGCCGCTCTCGGATGAAAAGCGTGCCGATCTGCTGGACCTGATGGAATTCGACACACCGAAGGACCGCGCCACCACCGACAGACTGCTGGCACAGGAGCATGAGCTTCCCGCCCTGATGCGCGCGCTGAACGGTCAGTTCATCGCCCCCGTTCCCGGCGGCGACGTGATCCGCGCGCCCGAGATCCTGCCCACGGGCCGCAACATTCACGCCTTCGACCCCTTCCGCATGCCCACCGCCTTTGCCATGCAGGACGGCGCGGCACAGGCCCAGGCCCTAATCGACACACATAGGACCCTGCCGCGCACCGTGGCGCTGGTTCTCTGGGGCAGCGACAACATCAAATCCAATGGCGGACCCATCGGTCAGGCCCTTGCACTCATGGGTGCCAAGCCCAGGTTCGACAGCCACGGGCGGCTCTGCGGTGCCGATCTCATCCCACTGGAGAAGCTCGGCCGCGCCCGTGTCGATGTGGTCATGACCCTCTCGGGCATCTTCCGCGATCTGCTCCCGCTCCAGACCAAGCTGCTGGCCGATGCGGCCCTGCAATGCGCGCAAGCCGAAGAGCCCGCGGCGCTCAACCCCATCCGCGAACATGCCATGGCCTTCATGGCGGCCCACAAGTGCGACATGAAGACCGCCGCGTTGCGCGTCTTTTCCAACGCTGAAGGGGCCTACGGCTCCAACGTGAACCAGCTGGTCGACAGCTCCGCTTTCGAGGACGAGGCGGACCTTGCCGACGCCTATGAGGCGCGCAAGTCCTTCGCCTACGGCACCGACGGGGCCGCCACGGCCCAGACCGCCCTGCTTCAGGATACGCTGAAGAACGTCGATCTGGCTTACCAGAACCTTGAATCCATCGAACTTGGGGTCACGACCGTTGACCACTACTTTGACACGCTTGGCGGCATCGCCTCCGCCGTAAAGCGCGCCAAGGGGGGCGATGCGACGCCCGTCTATATCGGTGATCAGACCCGCGGCGGGGCCAGGGTGCGCACGCTGCAGGATCAGGTGGCCCTCGAGACCCGCGCGCGCAGCCTCAATCCGAAATTCTACGAACCGCTGCTGAACCACGGCCACGAGGGCGTGCGCCAGATCGAGGCGCACATCACCAACACCGTCGGCTGGTCGGCCACGACCGGAGAGGTGGAGCCCTGGGTCTACCAACGGCTGAGCGAGACCTTCGTGCTGGACGAAACCATGCGCCAGCGCCTGGCCGATCTCAACCCGCAGGCTTCCATGCGCATGGCCAACCGTCTGCTGGAGGCCTCGGACCGCGAGTACTGGCAGCCGGATGCCGAAACGCTCGCCGCCCTGCAATCGGCGGCGGACGCGATTGAGGATCAGCTTGAGGGGATCGCGGCGGAATGAGCGACAATAAACATACACCCCTCCCGGGCTTGACCCGGGACCACGACCAAACAGCGAGACCCCGGATCAAGTCCGGGGCAGGCTCCCGGATCACGTCCGGGGCGAGACACACATCACCAACGCTGCAGAACAGCGGATCGGAGACCTAATGGCACTCGACAGAACACCCCCTACCCTGCGCGGCCTCGATGGCGAGGGCTCCGTCCAGGTGCACCAGGACGACAGCGCCAAGATCGAAGGTGCCAAGGTCTTTTCCGTCTATGGCAAGGGGGGCATCGGCAAATCGACCACCTCCTCGAACCTCTCGGCGGCCTTTTCCATGCTGGGCAAACGGGTTCTGCAGATCGGCTGCGACCCCAAGCACGACAGCACCTTTACCCTCACGGGCAGCCTTGTCCCCACGGTAATCGACATCCTCAAGGAGGTGGATTTCCACCCCGAGGAGCTGCGCGCCGAGGATTTCGTCTTTGAAGGCTTCAACGGCGTGAAATGCGTGGAAGCCGGCGGGCCGCCTGCGGGCACGGGCTGCGGCGGCTACGTGGTGGGGCAGACGGTGAAACTGCTGAAACAGCACCACCTGCTGGAAGACACCGACGTGGTCATCTTCGACGTGCTGGGCGACGTGGTCTGCGGCGGTTTTGCCGCCCCTCTGCAGCATGCCGACCGGGCGCTGATCGTCACGGCCAACGATTTTGACAGCATCTACGCCATGAACCGCATCATCGCCGCCGTGCAGGCCAAGTCGGCCAACTACAAGGTGCGGCTGGCGGGCTGTGTCGCCAACCGCAGCCGTGAAACGGATGAGGTGGACCGCTATTGCAAGACCGTTGGCTTCAACCGCATCGCCCACATGCCCGATCTGGATGCCATCCGCCGGTCGCGGCTGAAGAAGAAGACGCTTTTTGAGATGGATTTGGACGACGACATCGCCGCCGTCCAGAAGGAATACATCCGCCTGGCTGAAACGCTCTGGAACGGGACGGAGCCGCTGGCGCCAGCCCCCCTGCCCGACCGCGAAATCTTTGAACTTCTGGGGTTTGACTGATGTCTGACGCCTCTCATACCGACGCAGCCCCGGGCTTGATCCGGGGGGGCCTCAAGGTTGGCCAGGAGGGTCCGGTTCAGGCCCGCGACTATGAGGTGACGCGCGACCGCGTCGAACACTACTTCGACCGCACCGCGACCCGCACCTGGGAGCGTCTCACCTCCGATGCGCCCGTATCAGGCATCCGCGCCACCGTCCGCGCGGGCCGGGACCGGATGCGCGACCTCCTGTTGAACCAACTGCCCACTGACCTGCGCGGCGTGCGCATCCTTGACGCGGGCTGCGGCACCGGTGCGCTGGCCGTTGAACTGGCCGCACGCGGGGCCGA
>JABDKA010000090.1 GCA_013002405.1 Sulfitobacter sp.
GCCCTTCGATGATGGCCACGATGCCTGTTTGGGCAATCCCCTCGTGCAGTTCATCCACTCCGAATTCCCGCAGCCGGTCGGCCACGAAGGCGGCCGTCTTGTGACAGTCCAGCCCAAGCTCTGGAATGGTGTGCAGATGCTGCCGCCAGGCGGCCATGTCGGCGCTGAAATCGGCGATGCGGTTGACGACGGGCATGGGGTGGACTCCTCGGGCGGGCTTGATCAGGGTGCATCTGACACCAGACAGGACCAAGCTGCAATGCCACATACCCCAGATTCCGACGCGCTGATCCACGATCCGGACGCCGGGATTGAGCGGCTTCTGGAAATCATGCGCCGCCTGCGCGATCCCGAAACAGGGTGCCCCTGGGACATTGAACAGGACTTTGACAGCATCGCCCCCTATACGATTGAGGAAGCCTATGAAGTGGCTGACGCGATCCAGCGCCGCGACTGGGCGGAACTGGAAGGGGAGCTGGGCGATCTTCTGCTGCAATCGGTCTATCACACTGCCATGGGAGAAGAGGCCGGGCTTTTCAGCTTTCAGTCGGTCGTGCGCAACATTTCGGACAAGATGGTCGCCCGCCATCCGCATGTCTTCGGCGACGAGAGCCGCGATAAGAGCGCCGAACAGCAGACCCGCGACTGGGAAGCGATCAAGGCAGCCGAACGCGCGGGCAAGGCCCAGCGGGGCACGCTTGACGGGGTGGCCATCGGCCTGCCGGCCCTGCTACGTGCCTACAAGCTGCAAAAACGCGCCGCCCGGGTGGGCTTTGACTGGCCCTCAACCGATCAGGTGATCCACAAGATCACGGAAGAGGCCGCCGAACTGGTAGAAGCGCGGGATCACCTCAGCCGGGCGGAAATCGAAGAGGAATTCGGCGATCTGATGTTCGTTATGGCCAATCTGGGCCGCCATCTGGGGCTGGACCCGGAAGCGGCACTGCGCGGGGCCAACGCCAAGTTCGTGCGCCGCTTCGAATCCATCGAAGACCGGCTCGCCGCCCAGGGCAAGACCCCCAACGACAGTAATCTGGAGGAGATGGACGCCCTCTGGGACGCGGCCAAGGAAGATGAGCGGGCCCGCGCCAAGACAGGCTGAGCGGGCCTTTCGCTTGACCCCGCAATGGCCTATCTGAGGGGCAAAGAGGAAACCAAATGCCCCCACCACGCAAGATCATCATCGACACCGATCCCGGTCAGGATGACGCCGTCGCCATCCTGCTTGCGCTCGCCAGCCCCAAAGAGATCAAGGTGCTTGGGATCACCTGCGTGGCGGGTAATGTCCCGCTCGATCTGACCTCGAAAAACGCACGCATTGTCTGCGAGTTGGCGGCCAAACCTGATGTGAAGGTTCATGCGGGCTGCGACCGTCCATTGGGTCGTGATCTGGTCACGGCAGAACACGTGCACGGCAAGACCGGCCTTGACGGACCAACCTTGCCGGAACCGCAGATGCCCCTGCAGGAGGCCCACGCGGTCGACTTCATCATGGAAACCCTGCGCAACGAACCGCCGGGCACAGTCACGCTCTGCGCCCTTGGGCCGCTGACCAACATCGCAACCGCTTTCGAGCGCGCGCCGGAGATCCGGGAACGGGTGGCCGAAATCATCCTCATGGGCGGCGGCTATTTCGAAGGGGGCAACATCACGCCTGCGGCAGAGTTCAATATTTACGTCGATCCGCAAGCCGCTGATATCGTTTTCAGATCAGGCGTTCCAATCGTGGTCATGCCGCTGGATGTTACCCACAAGGCGCTGGTCACGAAAAAACGCAACGATGCTTTCCGCGCGCTTGGCACCTCGGTTGGCGTTGCAGTCGCCGAGATGACCGATTTCTTCGAACGCTTCGACAAGGAGAAGTACGGCTCCGCCGGTGCCCCGCTCCACGATCCCTGCGTCACCGCCTATCTGCTTCAGCCCGACCTCTTCACTGGTCGCCACATCAATGTGGAGATCGAAACTCAGTCCGAGTTGACCATGGGCATGACCGTCGCCGATTGGTGGGGTGTCACCAATCGCAGGCCCAATGCCACCTTCATGGGCGACATTGACGCCGACGGGTTCTTTGCCCTGCTCACGGAACGGCTGGGACGGCTATGAGCGCCGCGCTGACCCTCGCCAAGCCGGAGAACCTTGACCGGCTCCTGCCGCTCTGTGCCGCCTTTCACGCCGATGCGGGCATCGAACAGACCGATGATGCCCGCCGTGCCGCCCTATCGCCGCTTTTGGAAGGCAGCCCTTACGGTGCCATCTATCTCATCGGTCCGGCCCGCGCGCCGATTGGCTATATCGTGATCTGCTTCGGATGGTCGGTAGAGTTCGGCGGCCTCGACGCCATCATAGACGAGCTGTACATCCGCCCCGGTGTACGTGGCCGTGGCGTCGCGACGGAGGCCCTTATCGCGCTGCCGCGCGCCCTCTCCTCTGCCGGGTTGCGGGCCGTGCACCTTGAAGTGGACCGCGCCAACGAGGCGGCCATCAAACTCTACCGCCGCGCCGGTTTTCACCCGCGCGACGGCTACATGTTCATGTCAAAGCGCCTGTGATGCTGATCCCATTCGATAACTCCTACGCCAGCTTGCCCGAAGGCTTTTTCACCCGGCTCGATCCGACCCCGGTCAAGGAGCCCCGCCTGCTGGCCTTCAACGACGATCTTGCCGCACTCCTGGGCATCGAAGCCGGGGATCTGTCGGAGGCCGCGCGTGTCTTCGGCGGGAATGCCGTGCCTCAGGGGGCCGCTCCCCTCGCCCAGCTATACGCAGGCCATCAGTTCGGCAGCTATAACCCGCAGCTTGGCGATGGCCGCGCGATTTTATTGGGCGAGGTCATCGGCATAGACGGGGTGCGCCGCGATATCCAGCTCAAGGGCTCAGGCCCCACGCCCTATTCCCGGATGGGTGACGGGCGCGCCTGGCTGGGCCCCGTCCTTCGCGAATATGTGGTGAGCGAGGCGATGCACGCCCTTGGCATTCCCACCACCCGCGCCCTTGCCGCCGTCAGCACTGGCGAACCGATCTGGCGCGAAGAAGGCGCGCTGCCGGGTGCCGTCCTGACCCGTGTCGCGGCCAGCCACCTGCGGGTTGGCACCTTCCAGGTATTTGCCCACCGGGGCGAGACGGAACATCTGCAAACCCTCACGAACTACGCGATCCAACGCCATTATCCGGATGCGGATGGGCCCATGGGGCTCCTGCGGGCGGTTTGTGCCGCGCAGGCCGATCTGGTCACCTCCTGGATGGCCGTCGGCTTCATCCATGGGGTGATGAACACCGATAACTGCACCATCTCCGGCGAGACGATCGACTATGGCCCCTGCGCCTTTATGGATGCCTTCCACCAGGCCCGCGTCTTCAGTTCCATCGACCAGCAGGGCCGCTACGCCTACGGCAACCAACCGGGCATTCTGGTCTGGAACCTGGCGCAACTGGCCACCAGCCTGGTGCAGCAGTTCGAGGACAAGGAGGCGGCGGTCGAAGAAGCGACGGCAATCATCCACGCGGTACCGGAGCAGTTGGAGCGGCTTTGGCTGGAGAAATTCGCGGCCAAGGTCGGGATTTCGTCACCCACAAAGGCGGACACAGGCCTGATCGAGGACTTGCTGGCCCTCATGCAGAAGGACGGGGCTGACTTTACAAACAGCTTCCACGCCCTGTGCAAGGCGGACGCGCGCGATCAATTCACCGACCGTGAGGCCTTTGACGTCTGGGCGGTCAAGTGGCGGGACCGGATCGAGAGCCAGCCCGATCCCCAGGCACTCATGACCCGCTCCAACCCGGCAATCATCCCGCGAAACCACCGGATCGAGCAGATGATACAGGCCGCCCTCTCCGCCGATATGGAACCTTTCGAGCGGCTGAACAGGGCGCTGGCGCGGCCCTTCGAGGCGACTGATCCAGATCTGCACCGCCCGCCGACGCAGGAAGAGATCGTCCCCGCCACCTTCTGCGGGACGTGATCTAAGCGCGGCCACTAACGCGGTTTGCGGTTGATCAGCCAGATGCCGGTGGCCACCAGCGCAAGCGCCATCCAGACCGACAGGGCCACCTCCTCTGACAGCAAAAGCCAGCCAAGGATCACCGAAAAGACCGGTGAAAGGAAGCTGAATGAGGCCACCGAAGAGGCCGGATAGATCTTCATCAGCCAGAACCAGGCGAGGAACCCGAGGCTTGCCACCGCCACGATCTGGAACAGCAGCCCCGCGATATGAATCGGCGCGATTTCCCTTATCAGGGGGCCAAAGAGGGGGGCGAGGATCAGCAGGATTGGCGCGGAGATGGCCACCTGAAACATCAGTTGCTGCGCGGGTTGCACCTCTGACAGGGGTGTGATCCGGACGCAAAGCGCGATGCCCGCCCAGCAAAAGGCCGAAGCCAGCGCCAACAGGTCAGCGGTCCAACCGCCCGATGCCGCATCCCGGTCCAGCAGCGCCAGCGCCACGCCGCCCATGGCCATCGCAAGGCCCGCAACCTTGCGCGTTGACAGCCGCTCCCCTGGCAGCAGGAAATGCGCCATGAGGGTAAGCCAGACTGGCATGGAGTAGAAAATGACCGATGTGCGGCTGACCGAGCCGAGGTCCAGAGCAATGAAAAGACACAGGAATTCCAGCGCAAAGAAAAGACCCGAGGCCAATCCCCCCAGCCAGGCACTGCGCGGCACCTGAAAGGTCACCCCCCGCAGCCACATCCAGAGCATGAGGACCAGAATCGCCCCGGCAGAGCGCACGCCGGCGGCGAAAACCGGACTGAAGCCCCCCGCGGTGACCTTTACCACCACCTGGTTGAAGGCAAGGTGCAGGGCGAACGCGATCAGGGCGACCGCGCCGAACAGGTCTATGTGGTCCTTGCGTTCCATCCCGTCAGAAGCGGGGAGCCACCGGATGATGTCAATGTGCAATTGCCCGCCAGTGCGCCGGAAAAGCCCAAATTCCCCGCACGCGGGGCGCGAAACGTGGCACAGTGCGCGCAGAGATCCAAACATGGGAGACTGCAATGAGTTTGATGAAGACATTGGCCAAGGTGGCCGTAGGTGTAGCCGTGGCCAAAGGTGCCAGCGCGATGATGCGGAAATCCTCGGGTGGGGGTGGTGAGGCTGGCGGCCTTGGCGGTCTGCTCGGTGGGCTCGCGGGCGGCGGTGCTGGCACGTCGCGCGCGGGCGGCGGGCTTGAGGATATGCTTGGCGGTCTGCTGGGCGGCGCAGCGGGCAGCCGTGGCGGGGCGCCCGGCGGGTTGGGTGGCCTGCTGGAAAGCCTTGGAGGTGCGTCCAGTGGCAGCAGCGGCGGTTTAGGCGGTCTTCTTGGCAGTCTTGCCGGCGCGGCGGGGGCCGGTGGACTTCTGGCAGGTGCCGGGAAAAGCCTGGAGAAACGACCTGCACAGAACGACTCCAGCTTTGGTGCGGTGCTCAATTCACAGTTCGACGCAACACCCGAACCCGAGATCGAGCCTTCACAGGAACAGGAAGCCACAGCTGCGCTGATGTTGGCGGCGATGATCCAGGCGGCCAAGTCCGACGGGACATTTGACGAAAGCGAACGCGAAAAGCTTATGGGGCAGCTTGGAGAGGTCGATGCGCAGGAGGCGGCCTTTGTGCGCGCCCAGATGGAAGCGCCGGTGGATGTAGAGGGCCTGGTGCGGCAGACGCCCGATGGCATGGGGGCCCAGGTCTACGCCATGTCCGTGCTTGGTATTGACCTCGATACTCAGGACGAAGCCAAGTATCTGCATGAATTGGCGCAGGGCCTTGGCATGAAACCAGCCCAGGTCAATGAGATCCACAGCCAGCTTGGCGTGCCCTCGCTCTATGCGTAGCCAGACGACATCAGAAACAACAAAGCCCCGGATCTGATCCGGGGCCTCATCTATTGAAGCAAGAGGTCCCGGCACCGGGGCCGGGACTGCGTTGGAACAAGGTCAGGCCGCCTTTTGACCGGCAGCGCCCCCGCCACGACGGCGACGGTTGCGATTGCGCGCGGGCTTCGTTGCCCCCTCGCCTCCGCCCCCTGCCCCACGCGGGGCACCGCCGGGGCGTCCGCCACGGCCACGGCCCCGACCGCCCTTCTTGGGTGCATCAGGGATCTCATGGCTTTCCCAGGCGCGGCCGGAGGCTACGGGAATGGAAAGCTTCATCACCTTCTGGATGGCCTTCAGATCATCCATCTCATCCGGCGCACAGAAGGCGACAGCCGCGCCATCCTTGCCCGCACGCGCGGTCCGACCGATGCGGTGCACATACTGGTCGGGCACGTTAGGCAGTTCGTAATTGTAGACGTACTGCACATCCGGAATGTCGAGCCCCCGCGCGGCCACATCGGTCGCAACCAGGACCGTGATGTCACCGGATTTGAACCCGGCAATCGCGCGATCACGCTGCCCCTGGCTCTTGTTGCCGTGGATGGAGGCCGCGTCGAAACCGGCCTTTACCAGCGTCTTCATCAGCTTTTCCGAGCCATGCTTGGTCCTTCCGAAGACCAACGCCCGCTCGCCCTTGTGCTGCTCCAGCAGCTCGATCAGCAGAGATGTCTTCTCCGCCTTGGCAATGAAGTGGACCTCCTGGCGCACCTTGTCGGCCGCCTTGCCGGGAGGAGAGACCTCAACCCGGATCGGACGGTTGAGATAGCTGTTCGCGATCTCGTTCATCAGCTTGGGCATGGTGGCCGAGAAAAGCATCGTCTGACGCTCCTTCGGGATCACGGAAGAGATTTTTCGCAGATCGTGGATAAAGCCCATGTCGAGCATCTGGTCCGCCTCATCGAGCACCAGAAAGGTCGTCTCATCCAGACGCACCGCGCGGCGGTCCATCAGGTCCAACAGACGGCCGGGGGTGGCAACGAGCATGTCCACGCCCCGCTCCAGCCGCTTGATCTGCGGGTTGATGTTCTGACCACCGACGACCATCTGCGCCTTCAGCGGCGTGCCCTGGCAGTAGCCCTTGAGGTGCTCCATGATCTGCTGGGCCAACTCGCGGGTCGGGGCCAGGACCAGGGCCCGCACGGAACGCGGGCTGGGTTTGCGGGGGTTCTCCAGCATCTGGGCCACCAGCGGCACACCAAATGCCGCCGTTTTACCCGTGCCGGTCTGGGCCAGGCCCATCACGTCGCGCCCGTTCAGCGCGTGGGGGATTGCCTGTTTCTGGATCGGTGTGGGGTCCTTGATCCCCATCTCTTTCAGACGTGCCACCAGCTTCGGCGGCAAGTCCATCATATCGAAATCGCTCATTCTTGTTCTTTCCCGGCGCGCAGGTGCACGCCGTCTTTCGCCACGCCTATGCGTAGCCCGGGTCGCGCCAAAACGGATCGCAGGTACAGGCCACATGCCCGACACCTGTCCACTGGCGTCTGGCCCCACGCGTGATTTTGGGAACATTGGCGGGCCTTTCAAGCCGGTGCCTCAGAGACCAATCATGGCCGGGCACGGGAACTGCTCACGCGGCAGAAGGCTTCGCTCACCCTCACATGGGGGAGCGGGGGCCCGAAGTCAACCGCCCCGCGTATTCCCGGTGGCACCGCGCCAAAAATATCGCTAAACGGGGCGCACTGACGATCCGAGGCCGCCGATGAGCAAACCCATCCTCAAACGCTGCGAAGACATGGGGCTTCGCTTGACGGGCCAGCGCCGGACCATCGCGCGTGTGATCGAGGAAAGCGACGATCACCCGGACGTGGAGGAGCTTTTCTCGCGCGCCTCCGCCCGCGACGAGGGGATTTCCATCGCCACCGTCTATCGCACCGTGAAGCTCTTCGAAGAGGCTGGGATCCTCGACAAGCTGGAATTCGGCGACGGGCGCGCGCGCTACGAGGATGCGGAACGGGACCATCACGACCACCTCATCGACCTCAACTCGGGTGAGGTGATTGAATTCGTCGAAGAAGAGATAGAGGCCCTGCAGGAGCGCATCGCGCGCAAGCTAGGCTATGAGCTGCGCGGGCACCGGTTGGAACTTTATGGGGTTCCGCTCAAGCGCGACACCGACTGATCCTGCCGGGCCTCCCGCGCGAGCATCGCGGGCAAGAGGACCGTCAGCACCAGCAGCCGCGCCATGTGGCAGGCCGCGACGAAGCCGGGCACAACGCCCAGAACCGCGCCCATGGCGATCATTGTCTCGAACCCGCCCGGCGCAAAGGCGATAAGCACATGGGCCACCGGCATATCAAGCGCCCAGGCCACGGGCACCGCCCCTGCCCCGGCCAGTACCGTCGCAACACCAGTGATTGCGAGGCCTGCGGCCAGACCACTGGTCAGATGGGCGGGCGTCATACCCGAAAAGCGCGTGCCGATCAGCGCGCCAAGCGTCAGGTAGGCGGGTAAGACAAGCCAGGATGGCAAGACGCCGGGGCTGACCCCGGTCAGCTGCGCGAGGGCAGAGCAGACCATCGCCCCCATCAGCAGCGGTGCCGGGACGGAGAGACGCCGAAAGAGCAGCCCCACCAGCACCGCGACCGCGAACACCCCTACCATAAGCGGCAGGCTCATCGGATCGCCCTGCGGCGCGATGTTGCCACTGACCTCAAGGCCCATGGCAAGAGCCACGAAGGGGACAATCAGGGTAAGGCACAGCAGACGCACCGACTGAGTGATCGAAATGCGCGCCACGTCCGATCCGGTCTCCCCCGCCGCCGCGATGACAAAGCTGAGGTGTCCGGGCGCAGCCGCCAGAATGGCGGAGCGGGCATCGAAACGGAAAAAACGCACCAGCATTATCCGGCAGAGGATTACAATCGCCCAGATCACCCCCGCCATGAAGAGAAAGGCCATCGGCCAGCGCAGCATCGTACCAAGCGCATCGCGGTCGAACCCTGTTCCGACCGCGACGCCCAGCACCACGAAACAGATGTCCCGCAGCCGCGGATCAACCGCGCTGCGCAGTCCCCCCAGACTGGCCAGCGACACCGCAAGTGCCGGGCCCAGCAGCATGTAGACCGGAGTGTTCAACCCCCAGGCCAGCAAGGCCCCGATCCCCGCCACCGCAAGGGTCCGCAGCGTCAGCATCACTGATAAGGTCTTGGCGGGTCCGCGCATGGCTGCCTTGCTATCATCGCAGGGCTAAGCCCGCCAGCGCCCCTTGTCGGTGGCCCGCAAAGAGGCCATTGGAGGGGCTCAAGGCAGCAGGACAAATTCCATGGACAACATACGCGGCGCATCCCTGATGGTGCTGGCCATGCTTGGCTTTGCGCTTGAGGATATGTTCATCAAGCTTCTGGCGGATGCGATCAGCGTGGGTCAGATCCTGGCCATGCTGGGCCTTGGCGGCTCGATCATCTTCGGGGCCGTTGTCCTGTTGCAGGGACGTCCGCTTTTTTCCGCCAACATGATCGCTCTGCCCATCGCCCTGCGCGCGGTGGGGGAAATGGTGGGCACGATCTGCTTTGTCTCGGCCATCGTCCTGACGCCTCTCTCAAGCGCTTCCGCCATCCTGCAGGCCACCCCACTGGTGGTCACCCTGGGTGCGGCCCTCTTTCTGGGCGAACCTGTCGGCTGGCGACGATGGAGTGCGATTATGACGGGGCTCGTGGGCGTTCTTGTGATCATCCGCCCCGGCCTGGAAAACTTTCAGGTGCTTTCCCTGCTGGCTGTCGCGGCAGTCTTCTGCCTGGCCCTGCGGGATCTGGCCACAAGGCGGACGCCCGCCGAAATCTCCACCATGCAGCTCTCATTCCTGGGTTTTCTGGTGATCGTGCCTGCAGGCCTGCTCCTGATGGGGGCGCAGGGTACACCAATGGTGATCTTGCGCGGCTGGGACTGGGTCTACATCTGTACCGCCCTCGGTATCGGCGTCTGTGCCTACTACGCCATCGTCGCAGCGATGCGCGTGGGTGAGGTAAGTTTCGTCACCCCCTTCCGATACACCCGCCTGCTCTTTGCCCTCATCGCGGGCGTCTTCGTCTTCGGCGAAAGGCCCGATGCCCTGACCCTGATCGGGGCTGCCGTCATCGTCGCTTCCGGCATCTACACCGTCTGGCGCGAGCGGCGGATCGGTGTCATCCCATGAAGTCGCGGTTCGCCAACGCCAACATACGCTCAAGCCCCCTTTTATAACATCCGTCCGGCCTGTATTAGGCACCCAACAGACGCAAAGGACCGCCCACATGAGCATCATCATCGACATTCACGCCCGCGAAATCCTGGACAGCCGGGGCAACCCCACGGTCGAGGTCGATGTGACACTCGAGGATGGGACGATGGGCCGGGCAGCGGTGCCATCCGGTGCCTCCACAGGCGCCTACGAGGCCGTGGAGCGGCGCGACGGGGACAAGGGACGCTATCTGGGCAAAGGCGTGCTGGAGGCCTGCGCGGCTGTCAACGGAGAGATCGCAGAGGCGCTGGTGGGCATCGAAGCGACAGAACAGGTCGAGATCGACGAGGCAATGATCGAACTGGACGGCACCGACAACAAGGCGCGCCTTGGGGCCAATGCAATCCTTGGCGTCTCGCTTGCGGCGGCCAAGGCGGCGGCGGAGTACTGCACCCAGCCGCTCTATCGCTACGTCGGCGGCACTTCCGCGCGGGTCCTGCCTGTTCCGATGATGAACATCATCAACGGCGGCGAACACGCTGATAATCCGATCGATATTCAGGAATTCATGATCATGCCCGCAGCCGCGGAAAACATCCGCGACGCGGTCCGCATGGGGGCCGAGGTCTTTCACACGCTGAAGAAGGAACTCTCAGCCGCGGGCCTCTCAACCGGCATCGGAGACGAAGGCGGCTTTGCACCCAACATAAGCTCTACGAGAGATGCGCTTGATTTCATTCTGAAATCCATCGAAAAGGCTGGATACAAACCGGGTGATGAAATCTATCTTGCGCTCGACTGTGCCGCGACAGAATACTTTAAGAACGGGAAATATGAGCTTGCAGGCGAAGGTAAATCTCTTACCAGCGCTGAGAACGCCGCCTACCTCGCCGATCTGGTGAAGGATTATCCCATCATCTCCATCGAAGACGGCATGTCCGAGGACGACTGGGAAGGCTGGCAGGCCTTGACGGAGAAGCTGGGCGACAAGGTGCAGCTGGTCGGTGACGATCTTTTCGTCACCAACCCCGCCCGGCTTTCGGAAGGCATCAACAAGGGGGCGGCCAACTCGATGCTGGTCAAGGTCAACCAGATCGGCACCCTGACCGAGACCCTGCGCGCCGTCGATATGGCCCACCGCGCGGGCTATACCAACGTCATGTCCCACCGCTCGGGCGAGACGGAGGATGCCACAATCGCCGATCTTGCCGTGGCCACCAACTGCGGTCAGATCAAGACCGGCTCACTCGCCCGCTCGGACCGGCTGGCCAAATACAACCAGCTCATCCGCATAGAAGAGATGCTGGGCCAGACCGCCGAATATGCAGGCCGCAGCATCCTGAAATGACGCGGGAGGCTTTCCTCTCACTCACCGGGCCGCGCCTGCTACACATCAGCGCCGCGACCAATTCAGAGTGCATTTCCGCCCGGGGCCTGAAATCCGCCGCCGATCTGGCCCTTGCGGCGGGCGAAGACCCTGCGCGCCTCGCCCTGCGCAACAGGCGCATCCAGCTGCGGGGCCGGGGTATCGACGCCCGGCTCAATCACCAGCGGCCGCTCCTGTTGGGGCGGCGCAAGGCCAGCGAATTCCTGGAGGGCCACAGTCTCGCCTCCTGGGCCGCCCAACTGGACTCACGCATCTTTTTCTGGCCCGTCCGTCAGGACGATGCCTTTCACGGCAGTTTCGAAATCCCGACCCGAATCTACCGTTTTGACAGTGGCAAGCTCTATGACAGGTTGGGCCCTCACCTTTGGCTCTCTCCGATCAACAGCGGCAGTGCGGCGCGCAGGCCCGCAAGGCGCGGCGACTGGCTGTACGTCACCGCAATGGCGGACCCGAAGACCTTCCGCGAAAACCGCCGCCGGAGGGGCCTTGTAAAAAACCCTGACCGATGGGCGCGAGAGGTCTCCTGCACGGCTCCCCTCTCCCCCGATCTGATGGCAGAGTGTGCGGCATGACCGAGATCACCATTGCCCCTGCAGAAACAGAGGCCGATCTGGAAGCGGTGCGCCGCCTCTGCTGGGCCTACCGGGATTTTCTTCTGGGCAATTCCCCCGTCGATCGCGAGATCACCGAGACCTTTTATCCCGAGCCGAAATACCGTGACCTGATGGATCAGCTGGCCCTTGCCCACGCCCGCCCTGCCGGGATCATCCTTCTGGCCCGGAACGCCCAAGGGCTGGCCCTTGGGTGCGGCATGTTCCACGGACTGGACGCGGAGACTGCTGAAATAAAAAGGCTTTTCGTGACTGAAAAAGCTCGCGGCCTAGGGCTTGCCCGTACCCTCTGCCGCCGTCTGATCGACCAGGCCCGTAGCGACGGCTACGCCCGTGTGGTGCTGGACACCTCCGGCAACCTGGCAGCGGCGCAGGCGCTCTACGACAGTCTTGGCTTTGACAGGCGCGGCCCCTACGAGCCCATTCCGGAGGACGTCCTGCCTCACCTCGTGTTTTTTGAGAAGCGGCTGTGACTGCTGACCAGATCATCGCCCATCTCGGCCTCACACCCCACCCCGAAGGCGGCCACTACCGCCAGACCTGGGTGGCCGAGAACGAGGGCAGACCGACAGGCACCTGCATCTACTTCCTGCTCCGCGCAGGCGAGCAAAGCCACTGGCACCGGGTCGACGCGACAGAGATCTGGCTCTATCACTCTGGCGCCCCGCTGGTCCTGTCGACAGCCGGGAAGGAGGCAGGCCCCGCCGTCGACCATCTCCTTACCCCGGATCTGAGCAGGGGCGCACCGCAGCTGATCGTGCCCGAGAATCACTGGCAATCGGCGCGCAGCACGGGCGATTTCACCCTTGTCAGCTGTACCGTCTCGCCCGGTTTTCAGTTCGATGGCTTCACCCTTGCCCCACCCGGGATGGAGATCCCGCGCGGCTGACCCCTTGCACCGCACGCAAATCCGGCGCACCACAGGGGCATGACCCATATCGAGT
>JABDKA010000093.1 GCA_013002405.1 Sulfitobacter sp.
CGCGCAATGCGCTGGCCCTGGCCGAGTACCTTTCGGACCATCCGCAGGTGGAAGAGGTCATGTATCCCGGTCTTGTCAGCCATCCGGGCCATGCTCTTGCCAGCCGTCAGATGACGGGCGGCTATGGCGGGTTGCTGTCCTTTGTCGTGAAGGGCGGTGCACAGGCGGCCCTGCGCGTTGCGGGCCGTTTGCAGCTTTTCCTGCGGGCGACCTCACTGGGCGGCGTGGAGAGCCTTGTAGAGCATCGCCATACCATCGAGCCGCACACAGGTATCCCGGAGGGGCTGCTGCGGCTTTCGGTCGGGATCGAGGATATTGGGGACCTGCAGGCAGACCTGGCGCAGGCGCTGGGGCAGTAGCTGATGCCGAATTTGCCAAGAGGGTGGTGGGTATGACCACGTGACCGTACCGCCTGGAGAAGACGTGAGGGTCAGAGCAAGTGACGGTGGCGAAGGCATCCCAGCGGACAAGCTGCAGAAGATCTTTGAGCCGTTCTATACCACAATGAATCCGGGATCTGGTCTGGGCTTGTCCACGGTCTATGGGATTATCAAGCAGTTCAAAGGTTTTGTCCTGGTTGAAGCCTGTTTGGGCACAGGAACCAGTTCCTATCTCTTTCTTCCGACTGTGCAATCAAGCCATTGGATCGTTGACGATCCGCTACCGCCCCATCAACGCATCGTCGAAGGGGTATTTCGTCAGGTTCTCGTAACCATCTTCGGTCACCAGCACCTGTTCCTCCAGCTTGATGGAGAAATCCCCCCCCTCCGGTGAGGTCAGAACTTCGACACAGAGAACCATCCCCGGTTCCAGCGGGTAATCATATGCGCCGGGTACGGCCTGGTCGGGGTAGGCGACCAGGGGCCATTCGTCGCAAAGGCCGACACCGTGCATCATGCAGCCGTATTTCAGCTTTTGGTACTGCGGGTCGAGCCGGTGGCAATTGGCCGAGAGCTCCGGGATCGTGACGCCGGGTTTCAGCATCTCCATGTTGGTCTGAATATGCTCAACCGAATGTTGCATGGCATAGATCATGTCGGGCCGCGGTTTGCGGTCCCCGACCCACCAGGTGCGGGAGATGTCGACGCAGATGCCATAGCTGCCCACAAGGTCCGTGTCGAAGGCCACGATCTCATTGTTCTGGACGATCCGCCCGCCGCACTCCTGGAACCAGGGGTTCGTGCGGGGGCCTGAGGTCAGCAGCCGCGTCTCGATCCACTCGCCGCCCCGGCGGATGTTCTCGGCGTGTAGGATGGCCCAGATGTCATCTTCCGATACGTTCCCGCGCGGGACCTCGGTGCGGGCAAACTCCTCCATCCGGTACATGGCGGCTTCGCAAGCGTGCGAGGCGCAGCGCATGGCAAGGATTTCATCGGGGCCCTTCACCGAGCGGGCCTTTTCGGTGACCTCTTCGCCTTCCATTACCTCGAACCCCTGGGCTTCAAGTGCGCGCAGGCCGTGTAGCATGGGCTTGTCCACGGCCAGTCGTCGGTTGCCGCCGCCGTGGTCTGCGATCAGCAGCCGCACCTCATTGGCGAAGACGTCCGCGGCCACATCCACCTTGTCTCCCCGGTCGAAGTAAAATAGATCCGCCCCGGAACGCTGTTCGCGTACCAGCGGGTTGAACTTGCTCAGGAAGGGCGCGTTCTTGTAGTCCCACATGACCATGTAGCCATCCGCGCAGACCAGCAGTGCCCGGAAGGGGTTGTGCGTGTTCCAAAGCTGCATGTTGGTGCTGTCAGAAGCGTAGCGGATGTTGAGCGGGTCGAAGACGAGAAGTCCGCCATAATCGCGCGCAACTACATGATCAACAAGGCGCTGCCAGCGGTAGCGCCGCATTTCGGGCAGGTTGGGCAGGGTCAGCCCCGCATCCGCCCATTCATCAAAAGCCAGCCGTGTCGGCCCGATTTCCACCCGGTCCTGATTGTTCGGGGTGCCATCGGCCAGGGTGTCCCCCCTGGTCGGGTCGATCTTGCGGGTGTCCCGATAATGCTGGTTCATGGTATTGCTCCGCCCTCCTGCCCAGCAGCTTTGGACAAAAAGCCGTGCCATGTTTGGTGGATTGCGACACTATGGGACGTCGTTTTCAAACAGGCCGCCATGACCGAGATCCTGCAAATCGCCCTACCTGATGAAATGCACCATCCCCGACCATTGCCGGGAGTCGCGCCTTGCGCGCCCGATGACTGGCTGCGGGTGGATGAGGTCTATGGCGCGCAGATGGCCTATAAACGTCGGCTTCTTAAGGAAAAGGGGGAAGCTGTGCTCTGGTCTGATCCCTCAGCCCTGCCCGCCGCACAGGAGATGCTGGCGGAGACGCTTAAGCTGCTGCCGGGGCTTGGCTTTGATCTGCGCGACGAGGCGGTGCATTGCCCGGATGGGGCGCAGGTGCATCTGAACGGTGCCGACCCATTGCGCACCCTGGGGCAGCTTGTGCAGGAGGATATCTGCATCCTTGAAAAACGCGGGGCAGAGCATGTGCTGACCGGTGCTATCTTATGCTTTCCGGCCAATTGGCGGCTTGGGGACAAGGCGATGCGGCCCCTGACCGGCATCCATGCGCCGGTCGAGGACTATGACGATGAAGTTGCCCGCCGGGTTCAGCGGCTCTTTGACGGGGTCCGAGCGGGTCGGCCGCTCTGGCGCTTCAACCGCCTGACCTACGCCAACCCCGATCTGCATCAGCCGACACGGCGGGCAGACCGGGCCCTGCACCCTTTCCTGAGGTCGGAGCGTCAGTGCATCCTGCGCATGCCCAAAACCCAGGCGGTGATCTTTACAATCCACACCTTCGTTATGGACCGGGCACGTGCGGAGGCCGAAGCCGCCGCACGCTGATGTCAGGCTGCGCGCAGGACCACGTGCGGTTGCCCGTCCGAGGTTTTTTGCGGAGAATGCCCCTCAGCGTTGACCGTGGTGTTCACCTGCCTGCGAAAGGCGCTGAAATGGTCCGAGGCGACCACGTCAATGGCCTCATCAAAGCGCAGGGTCAGCGACCAGTAGCCAGAAGCTGCCTGCCGCGCGGCCTTGATATGGCCGGTGAAAGGGTGGCCCAGATAGCGGCCCGCCACAGGCTGACCGGGGGCCCAGCCCGCATGGGCGCTTGCGGCCCTGGCCGCCAGGGTATTCCAGTCCCGCGCGCCCCACTGGTGGGCTACGGTTTCCAGCGCTTCGCTATGGGTGATGGACTGCCCCCGGCTGGCAAGGTCGGCGCGCAGCCGCTTGGCCTGCGCTTTCAGAAGGTCGCGGGTGGGGATGGGATGTGTCATATCAAACGCTCCTGTCTCGCCCGTGAAGAAGGGGGTCCGCGTTGCCCGTCAATCAGCGAGATTGAAGGTTTGTTTGTCACTCAGGACTTCACCGAATTGCGGACGGCAGGGGCCTGACCCTGACGCCGGATATAGGCGGGGTAGGGCCACGGTGCAAGAGGCGGCGCGGGGCCTGTGGTAAAGCGGGCACAAAGCGGCGAGGGCTGTTCGGGCGGGGATAGCCGCGCTGAGCTCGGACCGACAATCGGTAGACGTTCGACGCGACGCGACGGGTTGTGCCGTGCTACCGCCTGTCTGCAAAGGGCCCATGCCGGAACTGCTCTGCTCTTAACGCTCGCAGTTGCAGTAATCAAACGACCGGAACCGTCAGCTGCGATGCAGAAAGAAAAGCGGCCGATTATTCATGGCGCAGCGTAATTTTGGGCGTCGATGTCCGGGTTGCGGACAATGAGGACCTACAAACTACCCCAGCTAATTGGCCTTCAGAAAAGATCGAGCGAGTACTCGGTCAAGGGGTTAGAAACAAAATGCAACGCGGATACCGTGGACCCCCTAATTCATTTTGGGCGGATTGTAGGCAACATAGCTTTTTGGAAATCCCAGTTTCCATTCGGTCCAGATGCTACACCCGGGAAACAAACTGTGAAGTTCCGACTTGCGAAGAACGGTGGTCCCCACAACCATTTCAGTCCACGCCGGCAGCTTTTTTTCCCAGCTTGAAATGAACCGCGATTTGAGCCACTCCGGATAGAACCACCAGAATGGCATGTTGCAGTGCGCCTCAATGGGGAACCAAATAGAAGGTGTCTGCACCCAGTAACTTGGCGCGAGGCGGAGGACTTCTGTGGCCATTTGCTTCCTGTGACTCGCATCGCCGACATGTTCGATGACGCTGTTCGAAAATGCGATGTCGAACTTCATATCTGAAGCGAAGCTTACGTCGCACGCATCTCCTTCAAGCAGAGTTACCTCATGCTTCGAAGCCACGCTTTCCGAAGGAACCGAGCCCGGTAGGTTCACGATTGTAAGTTTTAGCGGCACCGGGAAATCTCGCCAAAACTCGACCGTGCCGCCGAGGTCGATGATGCTCTCTCCCCCTCGAATGTCCATCCTATTAATGAAAATCTTTTCCCTTCGTCTTCGCGCAGCGGCAGAGAAGGGCTTTTTCAAGTTCATCAAAATATGAAAAACAAAGTATCTCACGATGACCCCGCTACAGAACAACCATCATCCCAGCGACCCAACACGCTGGAATATCTACGGCACAAAGCATGGTAGGGCATTGAGCACCAGATTTTTTGCATCAACCACGACGGATCACCGAAGATCCTGGCAACAATTGCTTCCCAATAAACCGATAGTCGCAACCGTCGCAACGCGCACGGATCTGCAAGTTTTAGCTGAACTTTGGAACATTGGACCAAAATTTTCCCGTCCGCGCTTTGTGACGTCAGAACAACTTTTTTTGCGTGAAGTCGCCCGCTTTGGCACCTCAAGGACCGCCTACGCAAAAAGTTGGCCGGATGTCAGCTTCGTCCCGCTTCTCGCCCATTGATGCACCGTATAGCGAAAGGCCTCCTCATTCGAGACCTGTTATTCATTGATTGCACGGCGAACGGCGATGAAGAGCCCAAATCCACGGATGCTGCATCACAAATGAATGGTCGCTTCTCAGGTCGTGGGGAATAGCCCTAAGCACGTAGCCAAATTATCGTGTTTTCAGTATTGGCGCGGGTTCACGTTACGGGCTGTCTCAGAACAGTCTTAAGACGGTCCGGTTGAACCCTGCGAGGATCACCAATGTAGATTTCGTGATGAGGTCCGTTAAAAGCGAGCCGCCGTTTTGGCATTATCTGATCGTGGAGTTTTGCCAGTGTGGGGCCTTCGTCGTCGTAGCTGCCTATGTGCATTGTCTGCAAGCATAAACCTTCGCAAAAGGATTCAAGGCGCAGAGTAGAAGGCGGCGTCCCCAGTTTTGCCATCGCCTTTTCTGTGGCGGTTGCATACATATCGTCTGTGACGAACTCTGGCACCATTATCATCATCGTCCATTTCCAAGCTGCTTTATTGCGAGCTACGAAATCCGCGGGATTGTCGGCCCACCACAGCCCTTCAAGCGGAGGTACAACATAGTCAAGATCCAAGCTGTTTTTCGATGAGAACTTCATTGCGTAGCTTGTAGAATACAACCATTCCAGTGCTTTCGGGTAAGCATCAGCAGTATTTGGATCACCCTCCCCATCAACCATTACAAAGGTCAATTCCGGGACTTCAATATCCACAAACTTGGTAGAAGGGGGCTGGTATAATTGCTTCAACTCCTTTTTGAAATCCAGTTTTGCGGACATCATTTCAACTCCTTCTTCTAGTTGCGAGGAGATCGGGTTTTCCAAGCGGGTCAACAGAACTTCGGCAAGTTTCAGTGCACCAGCCTAGACCAGCCATTGGTGTAGGGGCAGTGAAGGGCCGCTCTGTCGGCACTCCGGCCATCCCTCAACCTCGACCTGCTACCCTTCTCGAAAAAAAAGGGCCGACCCGATGGTCAGCCCTTCTCACAAACTCGAAACGCAGCGCCTACTGCGGGATGTCGCCCGTGATGCCTTCGACATAGAAGTTCATGCCCGCCAGCGTCCCATCGTCCGCCGTTTCA
>JABDKA010000097.1 GCA_013002405.1 Sulfitobacter sp.
CCTCGATACCGGCCAGGTTCAGACCATTGATGAAGCGACTGTAGGTCAGCGCCTCGTCGTGGCTGCGGACGGCGGCGTTGATCCGCTGAATCCACAGCGCACGGAAGTTGCGCTTGCGGTTCTTGCGGTCACGCGTGGCATACTGGTTGGCCTTGTCGACCGCCTGCGTGGCGACCTTGAAAACGTTCTTGCGACGACCGTAATAGCCCTTGGCGGCCTTGACGATCTTCTTGTGACGGGCGTGGGTTACGACACCACTTTTAACTCGGGACATCTCAGCTCTCCTCTATCAGCGGTCGTAGGGCATGAAGCCCTTGATGATCTTTGCATCGGGCTCTGACAGAACTGTCGTGCCGCGTGCGTCGCGGATAAACTTCTTGTGCCGCTTGATCATGCCATGGCGTTTGCCAGCCTGACCCCCGATGACCTTGCCGGTCGCCGAGATCTTGAAGCGCTTTTTGGCGCTCGATTTCGTCTTCATCTTAGGCATTTCCGTCTCCGTGTATTGAGTTCGGTAAGCGCACGACTCGGCATGCCACATTGGCCGGACGTGCGGGTTGAAGTGCGCCGTATAGGGGGCGGATGCAGCTTTGGCAAGGGGGATAAGGGTCCGACAATCGCCCCTTTGCATTGATACTTGGCTGCATCAATTATGACGAAAGAACCGGCGCAGAAAGACAGATATGACAAAAGCGGACATCATCGCCCTCGAAGGCGACTTGCATAGTGCGGAAAATGAGGTCTGGGAGGCACTTGTCAGAGGTGATGCGGAGGCTGATAAGCGGCTGCTCAGCGGCGATTTCCTGGGCATCTATCCGGATGGATTTTCGGGCAGGGCCGACCACCTGGCGCAGCTCTCTTCTGGCCCCAGCATCTGGTCCTATCGCCTGGACAGCTTTCACACCCGTGCCTTGGGACCTGATCATGCTGTTTTAAGCTATCGGGCAAAATATCTTCGGGCGAAGAACGACAAGGGGGAGACGATGTATGTCAGTTCGATCTGGCAGCGTGCTCCGACGGGATGGATCAACATCCTCAGCCAGGACACACCGGCGAAGGTGCCCAGTCAGGGCATGTAGGCATCCAACACCCGCGTGAAGACATCCGGGATCTCGGCCAGCGTATAGCCACCCGGACTGGACTGCATGGCATAGAGGATCAGGCCGCCGCCTATCAGGATGGTAACAGCAGAGGCCCGGGGCGCGCGACTGTCCGAAAAGGCCGACAGGATCGACGGGATCGAAAAGGCGGCAACGATAAGGCCAAGCACCAGTGCGAGATCAGGGTCCATGGCATTCTCCCAAGTCTGATTGGACTTAGCCTATTCCGGATCGGAAGCGTAAATCAAACTCTCATCGCAGGGCGCCACGCGCAGGATGTTGGTGCTGCCCGGCACGTTGAAGGGGACACCGGCTGTGACAACGATCAGATCATTAGGCCCGGCAAAACCCTCCTGCCGCGCCGCTCTTGCCGCGGACACGACGGCCTTCTTGAATCGGTCAAGTTCCCCTGTAATCACACAATTTGTGCCCCAGCTTAGCGCCAGGCGGCGCGCGGTACCGACCAGAGGCGTCAGCGCGATGATCGGCACGCGCGGCCTTTCCCGCGCGGTGAGCAACGCGGTGGTCCCGCTTTGCGTGAAACAGCAGATCGCCTTGATCTCCGTCGTTTCGGCAATCTCCCGCGCAGCGGCGACGATCCCGTCGGCCACCGTCATGCGGTCCGCACGGCGCGATGATTCGATGATTTCCGTATAGGTCGGGTCCTGTTCCACCTCTGTGGCGACCTTGTCCATCGTCGTGACCGCCTCGATCGGGTAATCGCCCGCGGCGGATTCCGCGCTCAGCATCACGGCGTCCGCGCCTTCGTAGATGGCGGTGGCCACATCACTGACCTCTGCCCGCGTGGGCATCGGGCTTTCAATCATGGATTCGAGCATCTGCGTCGCCACGATAACCGGCTTGGCGGCCGCCCTACAGCGGCGCACCAGACGCTTTTGAATGGGCGGCACGTTCTGGACGGGCAATTCCACCCCCAGATCCCCACGCGCCACCATGATCCCGTCGCTGACCGCAAGAATATCGTCGAAACGGTCGACGGCAGAAGGCTTTTCGATCTTCGACAGGATCGCAGCGCGGCCAAGGGCAAGCTGCCGGGCCTCTTCAACATCCTCGGGCCTCTGTACAAAACTGAGGGCCAGCCAATCAACGCCCAGCGCGCAGGCGAATTCCAGATCCGCGCGGTCCTTGTCCGACAGGGCTGCCAAGGGCAGCACGACATCGGGTACATTCACACCCTTGCGGTTGGAGATCCAGCCGCCCGTCACCACCTCACAGTCCGCAAAATCCGGACCGCAATCCCGCACCCGCAGCCGGATCTTGCCGTCATTTACCAGAAGCGACGATCCCTTCTTCAGGGCCGCGAAGATTTCGGGATGGGGCAGGCAGACGCGAGTCACGCCCCCCTCCGCCTCATCGAGATCGAGCCGGAAGGGCGCGCCCTCCTCCAATTCCGCTCCCTCGCCCGCAAAGGTCCCCACGCGCAGTTTGGGGCCCTGAAGATCGGCGAGAATACCGATGGTGCTGTTCAACCGCTCTTCGACCTCTCGAATGATGGCGTGCTTGGCGCGGATTTCGTCGTGGGTGCCGTGGCTCATATTCAGGCGAAAAACGTCGGCACCCGCCTTGTGCAGAGCCTCGATCATCTCATAGGTTTCTGAGGCCGGGCCAAGGGTGGCCACGATCTTTACGTTGCGCAGGCGTCTCATTCTTCGATTTGTCCTTTTATGCGATGTTAGCGGTAACGGAACCTGTGCCCGACCTACTCCTCGCTGGCGTATCTGTCAAAGATTTCACAAATGCGACCGGGCAACCAGTGCAGATAGAGGGCTGGACCAGTTTTCTGCTGGCTTGACAGCAGAGGACCGCAGGCCCACCTCTGAACGAAAGGAGATCGCCATGCCAGACCAGACCGAAATCGAACTTCAGGCAGCCGCCTTCCGCCGCCTTCAGAAACACCTGATGGAAGACCGCACAGACGTGCAGAACATCGACATGATGAACCTGACAGGCTTTTGCCGGAACTGTCTGAGCCGCTGGTACCAGGAGGCGGCCAACGAACGCGGCATCGAGATGGGCAAGCAAGAGGCGCGCGAGCTTTTCTACGGGATGACCATGGATGAATGGAAATCCAAATACCAGACAGACGCCTCGAACGCCCAGAACGAAGCCTTCAAGGTGGCCTTCGCCGAAAACGTCGGCAAGCCCGAGTAGCGTGCAACACAGGTCCGGGCGACCCC
>JABDKA010000103.1 GCA_013002405.1 Sulfitobacter sp.
GATGTTGATGCTCATGCTGCACGGCGAGAAAGGGGGCAGCAAAACAGGCATCTCTGAATACACGCTGGGCGCCAAGGAAGATGGGCCGATCAAGCCTGATGGCAACCTGGTGATGGTGGTTGTTACGGCGAAGTAGTCACCCCTGCCGACGCAGCCCGGAAGAAAGGCCGGGCTGCACCCTTTGTCAGTCGAACCGTGGCAGGCCCGCGTCTGGCACCTCGGGCTTGTCCACGTCCTGTTTGCGGCGTTCGTCCCGCGCGGCCAGCAGGCGCAGGCGCAGGGCGTTGATACGGATAAAGCCCGCCGCATCCTTCTGGTCATAAGCGCCCCGATCGTCCTCGAAGGTCACGTGCGGCTCGGAATAGAGGCTCTCGTCGGACCAGCGGCCCACGACGCGGGCAGATCCCTTGTAAAGCTTCAGACGCACGGTGCCGGAGACGTGTTCCTGGCTCTTGTCGATGAGCGCCTGGAGCATTTCACGTTCCGGGCTGAACCAGAAACCGTTATAGATCAGTTCGGCGTAGCGGGGCATCATCTCGTCCTTGAGGTGCGCGGCACCCCGGTCCAGCGTGATGGATTCGATGCCGCGATGGGCTTCGAGCAAGAGGGTACCGCCGGGCGTTTCGTAAATCCCCCGCGACTTCATGCCAACAAAGCGCCCTTCCACAAGGTCGAGACGCCCGCAGCCGTGCTTGCCGCCCAGCTCGTTCAGCTTGGTCAAAAGCTCCGCCGGGCTTAGCTTTTCGCCGTTGATCGACACGGCATCCCCCCGCTTGAACCCGATTTCGATGAATTCGGGGGTATCGGGCGCATCTTCTGGGTTCACTGTGCGCTGATAGACGTAGTCGGGCGCGTCTATGGCCGGATCCTCCAGTACCTTTCCTTCCGAAGAAGTGTGCAGCAGGTTCGCGTCCACGCTAAAGGGCGCTTCACCGCGTTTGTCCTTGGCGATTGGTATCTGGTTCTTTTCGGCGAAGTCGATCAGCTTGGTCCGGCTGGTCAGGTCCCATTCACGCCAGGGCGCGATGACTTTGATATCGGGGTTCAGCGCGTAGGCGGCCAGTTCGAAACGGACCTGGTCGTTGCCCTTACCGGTCGCCCCGTGGGCCACGGCATCGGCCCCGGTTTCTGCTGCGATCTCAACCAGGCGCTTGGAAATCAGCGGCCGTGCGATTGATGTGCCCAGCAGGTAGAGCCCTTCGTAAAGGGCATTGGCGCGGAACATCGGGAAGACGAAGTCGCGGACGAATTCCTCGCGCACGTCTTCGATATAGATGTCTGAGGCACCCATCATCTCGGCCTTCTTGCGAGCTGGTTCCAGCTCTTCCCCCTGGCCCAGATCGGCGGTGAAGGTCACAACCTCGCAGCCGTATTCGGTTTGCAGCCATTTCAGGATGATCGAAGTATCAAGACCGCCGGAATAGGCGAGCACGACTTTTTTGGGCGCGGACATGGGATTTCCTTTCTCACTTGCCGCGCGAGGTATCGGGTTTTCGCAGGCTGAGCAAGATGAGGCTGGCGCGTTGACCTCCCGTGCGCGCATCCCTATCGAAGTCTGAGGTATCGGGAGGCACCGGAGATGAAAGAGAATTTCCAGGCGATGGCGACCTTGGCCGCAGCCAAGATGCGTCCGGTTTTTCCCGTCACGCCGCTTCTGAAGAACGAATTGCTGTCGGAGCGGTTCGCGGCCGAGATCTGGCTCAAGCGGGAGGATCTGACCCCGGTACGCTCCTACAAGCTGCGCGGGGCCTTCAACGCGATGCGGAAGGTGATCCCGGACCAGACGCTTTTTGTCTGTGCCTCCGCCGGGAACCACGCGCAGGGTGTGGCCTTCATGTGTAAACATTTTGGGGTTAGGGGTGTGATTTTCATGCCCGTGACCACACCCGATCAGAAGATCCTCAAGACCCGGATGTTTGGTGGCGACCATGCCGAAGTGCGGCTGGTCGGGGACTATTTCGACGAAACGCTGGTGGCGGCGCAGGAATTCTGTGCCGAACAGGGGGCGCATTTCCTGTCGCCCTTTGACGATGACGACGTGATCGAGGGGCAGGCATCGGTTGCGGTGGAGATTGAGCAGGATCTGGGCCGCGTGCCGGACCATATTATCATGCCCGTGGGCGGCGGCGGACTATCGGCGGGTGTGGTCGGCTATTTCGGGGATGAGTGCCGATATACCTTTGTCGAGCCGTCGGGCGCCAAGAGCCTTGCAGCAGCCATTGACGAAGGCGCGCCGGTGGACGTCTCGCCCATAGATTCATTCGTGGACGGGGCGGCGGTGGCCAAGATCGGCGCGCGGCCCTTTGAGAAGCTGAAAGGTGTGAACCGTGCGGACATCATCAACCTGCCCGAAGACCGCATCTGCTGCACCATCGTTGAGATGTTGAATGTCGAAGGCATCGTCCTGGAACCGGCTGGCGCCATGTCGATCGAGGCACTGGGCGATGTGCGCGACCAGATCAAGGGCAAATCGGTGGTTTGCGTCGTAACCGGTGGGAACTTTGACTTTGAACGGTTGCCGGAAGTGAAGGAACGCGCGCAGCGGTTTGCGGGGCTGAAGAAATACTTCATCCTGCGCCTGCCCCAGCGGCCTGGTGCGCTGCGCGATTTTCTGGACCGCCTGGGCCCGCACGACAACATCACGCGGTTCGAGTACATGAAGAAAAGCGCGCGCAATTTCGGATCAGTCCTGATCGGAATCGAGACGGACAAGCCCGAGAATTTCGACAGTCTGTTTCAGCGGATTGGCGAAAGCGGCTTTACCTACACTGATATCACCAACGACGAAACGCTTGCGCAATTCGTGATCTGAGGGAAAGCCATGCAGTTTGACGAAAAATCCATGGTGATCACCGGCGGCGGTTCGGGCATCGGCGCGGCCATCGCACGGGCGGCGTCAGCCAAAGGCGCGCGTGTCTGCGTGGCGGATCTGGATCAGGGCAAGGCGCAGGCCATCGCGGATGAGATCGGCGGGATCGCCGTTCAATGCGACGTGGGGGATGAGGCGGCCATCCAGTCCGTCATCGAAAGGGCCGAGGCGGCCCATGGCCCCGTTGATATCTGGGTGTCGAACGCCGGGCTGGGCAAGGGTGATCCTTCGCACGCCGCCTCTCAACCCAATGAGCACTGGGAGCTGAACTGGCAGGTCCACGTGATGGCGCATGTCTATGCTGCACGCGCGCTGCTCCCTTCGATGATCGAGCGGGGGTCCGGGTATCTGGTCAACGTTGCATCCGCCGCCGGCTTGCTGAACCAGATCGGCGATGCAGCCTATTCGGCGACCAAGCATGCCGCCGTCAGCTTCGCGGAATCGCTCGCCATCACACACGGCGCGGACGGGATCGGTGTTTCCGTTGTCTGTCCGCAGTATGTTGCGACGCCCCTGCTGGGCCTGTCGGACGCGGATGCCCGGGCGAACCTGCTCACGGCCGATGATGTGGCCGAGGCGGTTGTTGCGGGGGTCGAGGCGGAGAGGTTCCTGATCCTGTCCCATCCCGACGTAGCCAAGTACGCCGCCCATCGCGGAGCCGATCACGACCGCTGGGTCAGTGGCATGCAGATGCTGCGCGCAAAGGCGATTGAGACTTTTGGTGAGGTTTCGGTCGAGAATTTCTACAAGCTGGTCTGAGGGGAAAGCCGCGTCGGCAGATCCTGGAGGAATTCCGACTTGGACAGCCGATAGAGTTCGAGAATTTTCGGCAGATCAACCTGCGCTGCGTCACCCTTTGCCGCCCGCGTCTCCCCCCGCTGGCAGGCCTGCGCGAAGTCCGCAAAGCCCAGGTTCATCGCGCTGCCCTTGAGAAAGTGCAGATCTTCTTGCAGCTTTTCGGGCTCGCCCCTCGCTTCCAGCCGGGTGGCCACCTCATCGACCTCCTGCAGGAACAGCGTGACCAGCTCCTCAAAGTCCTCGGGCCCCACTTCACCGTGTAACTGACGTACCTGGTCCCATTCGATCATAAGGCTTACCTCCGGACCCCTAATTTGCCCCGATTGGTAAAGAATTCCTCTCGGATTGGGTCCGAATTAGGCGCAATTTGATCCTTCATCCGGCGTTAAGCCCGGGCGCTGTACCGGGGGTGAAACAGATCCAGGGGTGCCCCGGCAGATGGTCCTTATCGTTGATCAAGAAGGCTTTGACGGCGGCCTTCCGCGCGAGGGTGCAGGCCGTCTGGTGCTGGTCGTCGATGACAGCAGGATGCAGCGCCGGTTGCTGGTGAAACTGCTACTGCGCTGGGGTTTTGACGTGATCGAGGCCGAGGACGGGAATGAGGCGCTGTCGCTTTGTCGGACACACAGGCCGGATATCATCCTCAGCGATTGGGTCATGCCCGGGCTCTCCGGGCCCGAATTCTGCGCAGCGTTCCGCCGTCTGTCGGGGAGCCGCTATGCCTATTTCATCCTCCTCACCTCCAAGAGCGAGAAGGACGAGGTGGCGGAGGGGCTCGATTCCGGGGCGGATGATTTTCTGGTCAAGCCGGTCAACGGCAGTGAGCTGCGCGCGCGGATCACCGCCGGAGAGCGGATCATCGAAATGCAGCGGGCCCTGACCGAGACCAACCGCAAGATGGCCGATACGCTGGCCGAACTGCGCCGGGTCTACGATTCGCTCGACAAGGACCTGCAGGAGGCGCGCGATCTTCAGCAATCGCTGATCCGCGAGAGGTTTCGCGCCTTCGATGTCGGTAACCTGTCCCTTGTGCTGCGGTCCAGCGGTCACGTGGGGGGCGATCTGGTGGGCTTCTTTCCGGTCGATGGGCGGCATCTGGGGCTATTCGGGATCGACGTGTCGGGCCACGGGATCAGTTCAGCCCTGATGACCGCGCGCCTCGCGGGCTATCTGACAGCGGGTACGCCCGATCACAATATCGCCCTGGGCCGTGATGCCGATGACCGCGTGGTGCCCCGCCCCCCGTCGGAGGTGGTGACAGAACTGAATGAGCTGGTCCTGGGTGAGATGGAGACGGAGCATTACTTTACCCTCATGCTCGCCTTTCTGGATATGCAGACGGGCCTGGTGACACTGTCACAGGCCGGTCATCCGCATCCCATCATCCAGCGCGCCAATGGCCTTGTGGAACAGGAGGGGCCCGGCGGTCTGCCCGTGGGTCTGGTTGAGGGTGCACGGTACGAGGCCTTTGAGATCCAGCTTGAGCCGGGGGACCGACTGATGATCCTGTCGGATGGGGTCACCGAATGCCCGGACCGGGCAGGCAATCTTTTGGGGGAGCAGGGGTTAGAGCGGATAATTGTCCGTCTGAGGGATATCCGGGATACCGCCTTTCTGGAGGCGCTGATCTGGGAACTGGCCCGTTTCGCGGGATCAGAGGAGTTTCCCGACGATGTCTCAGCGCTGGTTTTCGATTACAAAGGCCCGCCCGAGACCGACTGACGCAGGTACCGGGCCAGGAACATCCGGTCCCCATCGTTCCCCAGTGCGGATACGGCATCGGGGGCAGGCAGGGTCAGGGTGGCATGATCCGGCTCAACCGGTGCGCGGATCTGTTGCACGGGCTGTGCCAGATAGACATGGCACAGCTTTTCCGCCCAAAGATCATATTCAGGCATAAAGACAAAACGCCTGAAGGCCCCCAGCCTGCGTGGGTAACCGATGCGCCAGCCGGTTTCCTCCAACACCTCACGGTGCAGTGCCTGCAAGGGCGATTCGCCCGGATCAATGCCGCCGCCGGGCAGTTGCACATCCACTTTGGGCGCAAGCTGTGCCGTCAGCAACAGCCGCTGGCCCAGCGGCAATATCGCATAGGCACCCGCGCGCAGCCGGTACTTTCTGTCGCGCATCGGTGGCATGCCCACCCGTTTGATCATCGCCCCTTTATCCCTTAGTTGCGGCCCCTATATGGATGCGGTATGCCAACCGGCCCCCGATAAGGAAACCCCCTGATGTCCAAGCAACAGCCGCCCGGAACACAGATCGCATGGGACGACAGCGTGCTGCCGTTTCAGCTCGATGCCTCCGACATCCGGGGCCGTGTGGCCCGCCTGGACGGCGTTCTGGACGGGATTCTTGGCCAGCACGACTATCCGCCGCAAGTGGAGGCGCTGGTGGCCGAGATGGCTTTGCTGACCGCGATGATCGGCCAGACGGTCAAGCTGCGCTGGAAGCTGTCGCTGCAGGTGCAATCAAAGGGCGCCGTTCGCATGATCGCCACCGATTACTACGCGCCCGAGGAAGAGGGGCGTTCGGCCCGGATCCGTGCCTACGCCAGCTATGACCGCGACCGCGTCACCGACGGCGACCCGTTTGAGCAGGTTGGAGACGGTTATTTCGCGATCATGATCGACCAGGGTGAGGGGATGAAACCCTATCAGGGCATCACGCCTCTGGCCGGTGGATCGCTCTCCGCCTGTGCAGAGGCCTACTTTGCGCAGTCCGAACAGCTGCCGACGCGGTTCCAGCTCAGCTTTGGCCGCTCTTCCGGCCTGGATGAGGTGGAACACTGGCGCGGCGGTGGCGTAATGCTCCAGCACATGCCCAAGGCATCGCCCTTTGCCGCCTCCGGTCAGGGGACCGGGGAGATCCTGCGCGCCGGTGATCTTGTTGATGGCGATGAGAAAGAGAACTGGAACCGCGTGAACATCCTGCTCGACACGGTCGAGGATCTGGAACTGATTGGCCCCTCTGTGCCGCCGACGGATTTGCTGCTGCGCCTTTTCCACGAAGAACAGCCGCGGGTCTATGATGCACAGGCGGTGCGGTTTGGCTGCACCTGTTCCGAGGACCGCGTGCGGCAAAGCCTGTCGATCTACTCCGCCAGCGATATTGAGAAGATGACCACCGATGAGGGTCGCGTCACGGCGGATTGTCAGTTCTGCGGCGCCCACTATGACCTCGATCCGGCCACCGTCGGGTTCGAGGCGACCTCCCCCGGTGAGTGACACCTTCGACCAGATCCGCACCGCGCTAAGGCGCGAGGGGGTTGAGACATCGGACTTCGATCTGAACCCCGATGTGACGCTGCCAGAGGGGCGGCGGCTGCGCCAGGCGGGGGTTCTGGCGCCCCTGATTGAACAAAACGGGCGACTGGAGCTATTGCTGACCAAACGCTCCTCCGCGCTCAAGCACCATCCGGGGCAGGTGGCTTTTCCGGGTGGCAAGCAGGATGAGGGGGACGCAGATGTGGTTGCCGCAGCCCTGCGTGAGGCACGCGAGGAGATCGGTCTGCCGACGGATCTGGTCGAGGTGCTGGGCACCATGCCCGCCCATGAGACCGTGACGGGCTTTCAGGTGACGCCGGTGATTGCGCGCATCTCCGCCTCATTCCGGATCGTGCCGGAACCCGGTGAGGTGGATGAGGTCTTTGCCGTCCCGCTCGATCATGTGATGAATCCGGCGAACTACCTTGTCGAATCGCGGCGTTGGCGCGGCACCCGGCGGCATTATTTCACGGTGCCTTACGGGCCCTATTACATTTGGGGCGCGACCGCGCGTATGTTGCGCGCATGGGCAGAACGGATGAAAACCTGATACCCCCTGACACGCCGTGGCTGACCGATCCCGCCGCGCGGGCGGTTTGTGCCGCCCTGCAGGCCGAGGGGCACCATCTCTATTTCGTGGGCGGTTGCGTGCGCAACGCGCTGTTGGGGCGTCCTGTCAGCGATGTGGACATGTCGACGAACGCGCGGCCCGAAGAAGTGACGCGTCTGGCCGAAGCCGCAGGACTGAAGGCCGTGCCGACCGGGATTGACCATGGCACTGTCACGGTGGTTTCGGACGGACACCCGTTTGAGATCACAACCTTCCGCAGGGATGTCGAAACCGATGGGAGGCGCGCGGTGGTCGCCTATTCAGACGATATTGCCGATGACGCGCGGCGGCGCGATTTCACCATGAACGCACTTTACGCCACGCCAGCGGGTGAAATCGTCGATCCACTGGGCGGTCTGCCCGATCTGCGGGCGCGCCGGGTCCGGTTTATCGAAGACCCCGCAGCGCGGATCCGGGAGGACTATCTGCGCATCCTCCGCTTCTTCCGTTTCACGGCGACCTATGGCGATCCAGCCCTTGGTTTCGATGCGGAGGCGCTTGCGGCAATCGCAGCGAATCTCGACGGATTAGAGACACTTTCCGCCGAACGCCTGGGCCACGAGATGACGCGCCTGCTGACCGCGCCCGAACCTGCACCAGCGGTCGCGGCGATGCGGCAGGTGGGCGCGCTGGGCCGGGTTTTGCCGGGTAGCGATGACCGCTGGCTGGGGCCTCTGGTGCATCTGGAGCAGGAAGTAGGCATTCCCGCGGACTGGCGCGCCCGTCTGGCGATCCTCGGAGGTGAGGACGTGGCAGTGTGGCTGAGGCTGAGCAAGGCAGATGGCCGGATGCTGGAGAAGCTGACGGCCCACGGGTTCGGAGCGACGACCCTTGCCGAGATTGCTTATCGCGAAGGGGTAGAGGTGGCGCAACAAACCCTTCTGATCAGGGGTGCAGTGGCCGCAGAAATCCCGCAAAAGTGCTTTTTAGACACGATAACCGACGCTGCGAAGGCCGAATTTCCGATCAGGGCAGCGGACCTCATGCCGCGCTACAAAGGCCCCGCGCTGGGGGAAAAGCTGCGCGCGCTTGAGGCGGATTGGATCGCCTCGGGCTTTGCCCTGACGGCGCAGGAACTGATCGACCGGGCCTGACAGGCTCGACAGAAGGGCCATCTTCCGCTAGGTCAGGAAACAGACACATGGAGGGTGCAAGATGTATCGCGGGATCTGGTTCAGCTGAGGCTGGCATAATCCATCCCCGACCGGTCCGCCGCAGCGGTGCCGGTTCATCTTGCTTATTCTGACCCAAGGCTCTTGTTCCCCATGTTCCGTTTCTTTGAAAAACTTGTCGATCCCTACGTTCCCTATCAGGAGACGGATAGGCCGCCGCGTGACATCTGGCCCTTCATGAAAAGCTATACCCGGCCCTTCCGGCGGCTTTTCGTACTGGCTGGGATTATGTCGATTATCGTTGCCGCGATCGAGATCGGGCTGATCTACTACATGGGTCGGGTGGTCGACCTGCTCAACGCCGGGCCCGAGGAGATGTGGGCGCGCTACGGCACCGAACTGATCCTTGTAACGGTCTTCATCCTGCTGATCCGGCCCCTGATGCAGGCCATCGACGTGATGCTGCTGAACAATGCGATCATGCCCAACGTCGGCACGCTGTTTCGCTGGCGGGCGCATCGGCAGGTGTTACGGCAATCGGTGGGCTGGTTCGAGGATGATTTCGCCGGTCGCATCGCCAACCGCATCATGCAGACGCCGCCGGCAGCGGGGGAGGTGGTGTTTCAGACGTTCGACGCGATATCCTATTCGCTGGCCTACCTTGTCGGGGCGGCGATCCTGCTGTCGACCTCCGACTGGCGGCTGCTGCTGCCGCTGCTGGGCTGGTTCGTCCTTTACGGTGCGCTGATGCGCTGGACTATCCTGCGCGTCGGGCCCGCGTCACAGGCGGCGTCGGACGCGCGGTCTGCGGTGACGGGCCGTGTGGTGGATGCCTATACCAACATCCATTCCGTAAAGATGTTTGACCATCACGACATGGAGGAAAGCGTTGCCCGCGAGGCTATCGAGAACGCGCGAAAGACCTTTCAGGTGGAGATGCGGATCTACACTGTGATGGACGTGGTGCTGACCGTTCTGAACGGTCTGCTGATCGTCGGTGTTGTGGGTTGGGCAATGTGGCTTTGGAATGCGGGAGAGGCAAGCGTCGGCGTGGTTGCTGCCGCCTCTGCCCTGACGCTGCGGCTGAACGCCATGACCGGGTGGATCATGTGGGCGCTCTCCTCCTTTTTTCGCGAACTGGGTGTCGTGGCCGAGGGGATGGAGACCATCGCCCAGCCGATCACCCTGGTCGATGCGCCGGGTGCAAAGCCGCTGAAGCTGACCGATGGCAGGATCGACATGCGCGGCGTGACCCACCACTACGGGCGGCGGTCGGGTGGATTACAGGGGGTCGATCTGACGATTGAGCCGGGTGAACGGATCGGCCTCGTAGGGCGGTCGGGTGCCGGAAAATCGACCCTGATCAAGCTTCTTTTGCGGTTTTACGAGGCCGAGGGCGGTCAGATCTGCATCGACGGGCAGGACATCACCAGGGTCACGCAGGACAGTCTGCGCAAGCACATCGGGATGGTCCAGCAAGAGGGATCCTTGCTGCACCGCTCGGTCCGGGAGAACATCCTTTACGGTCGCCCCGACGCGACGGAGGAGCAGATGATCGCCGCCGCGAAGCAGGCGCAAGCACATGAGTTCATCCTTGATCTGCAAGATCCGGAAGGGCGGCAGGGGTACAATGCGCGCGTGGGCGAACGGGGCGTCAAACTCTCTGGCGGTCAACGGCAAAGGATCACGCTGGCGCGGGTCATCCTCAAGGATGCGCCGATCCTGTTGCTGGATGAGGCGACAAGCGCGCTTGATAGTGAGGTGGAGGCGGCGATTCAGGAGACGCTTTACGGTATGATGGCGGGCAAGACCGTGATCGCCATCGCGCACCGGCTATCGACCATCGCGGAAATGGACCGGATCATCGTGCTGGATGACGGCAGGATCGTGGAAGAGGGCAATCACGACGCGCTTTTGATGCGGGGCGGGCTATATGCAGATTTCTGGGGCCGCCAGTCGGGCGGTTTCCTGAAGCTGGACGTTGCCGAGTGAGGTCTACTTTGCGTATCTCCGATTGGATCAATCCCTTTACACCCGCCGAAGGGCCACCGCCGCAGACCCTTGGCGCCTTCATGCGCTGGTGCCTGAACGGGGCCTGGCCGGTGCTGTTTTTGGCCGCTTTTCTTTCCGCCCTTGCCGGCGCGATGGAGGCGGGAACGGCGCTGATCCTTGGGTTGGTGATCGACGCGACGGTCAGCGCAGGGCCGGAGGCTTTTTTCGACGGGCGCAATCTGGGTCTGATCCTCGGTGCTCTGGGCTTTTTCCTGATCGCGCGGCCGTTGCTTTTTGGCCTTTCGTCGGCCTCCAACGCGATCATGGTGCAGCCAAATGTGAACCCTCTTGTGCTCAGCCGTCTGCACCGCTGGACACTGGGCCAGAACGTTGGCTTTTTTGATGATGATTTCGCGGGCCGTATCGCGCAAAAGCAGATGCAGGCGGCGCGTGCGGTCACCGATGTAGCCTCCGAAGTGATCAACGTAGTCTGTTTTGCGCTCGCCTCCCTTGTGGGTTCCGTCCTGCTGCTGGCGGCGATCGATTGGCGCGTCGCGATTGGCTTCGCGGTCTGGCTGGTGGCATACCTGGCCCTGATCCGCTGGTTCCTGCCACGCGTGCGACGGCGGTCAGCGGGCCGCGCGGGGGCACGGGCGATGGTGTCCGGTCAGGTCGTTGATACGATCACCAACGTGAAGACCGTGAAGCTCTTTGCGCATGCGGACCACGAGGACCGCGCGGCGCTGGGCGCAATGGAAACCTTCCGTCACAGGGCGCTCGAATTCGGCTATCTCGCCGCCGGATTCCGGTTGGCGCTGATGAGCCTGGCGGGCGTCCTGCCCGTGCTGCTGATCGGTGGGACGATCCTGCTGTGGCAGCGCGGCTGGGCCAGCGAGGGGGACATTGTGGCTGCCGGGGCCATCTCCATTCGTATTGCGCAGATGACGGGGTGGGTCAGCTTCACGCTGATGGCAATCTATTCCAACGTCGGCGAGATCGAGGACGGGATGCGCACCCTGACACCGCGCGTCCGGCTGGAGGATGCCGAGGATGCGCAGCCGCTGGAAGTGGCGCGAGGCGAAATTGTTTTTGACGATATCGGCTTTGCCTACGGGCGGGAAACGGGTGGTGTGGATCAAATCAATCTGCGGATTGCGCCCGGAGAGAAGTTGGGGATTGTCGGGGCCTCAGGTGCGGGCAAGTCGACACTGGTTGCCCTGCTCTTACGGCTCTATGAGGCGGAAAAGGGGCATATCGCCATCGACGGGATGGACCTGCGCGACGTCACACAAGAAAGCCTGCGACGGCAGATCGGCATGGTCACCCAGGAGACGGCCATGTTCAATCGCTCTGCACGAGACAACATTCTTTACGGGCGGCCCGAGGCCACCGAAGAGGAGCTGATCGCAGCGGCCAAGCGGGCGGAGGCGCATGACTTCATTCAGGACCTGCAGGATTTCAAGGGGCGCACCGGCTACGATGCGCACCTCGGGGAGCGGGGTGTGAAGCTGTCGGGCGGCCAACGGCAGCGGATCGCACTGGCGCGCGCCATCCTCAAGGATGCGCCGATCCTGGTGCTGGATGAGGCGACGAGCGCGCTCGATTCGGAAGTCGAAGCATCGATTCAGGAAGCGCTGCACCGGGTGATGGAGGGCAAGACCGTGCTGGCCATCGCGCACCGGCTCTCCACCCTCACGGAAATGGACCGGATCGTGGTCCTGGACGCAGGCCGGATCGTGGAAAGCGGCACGCACGATGCCTTGCTGACCAAAGGTGGGCTTTACGCGCGCTACTGGCAGCGGCAGTCGGGCGGTTTCCTGAACCTAAAGGCGGCTGAATAGGCTTGGGTTGTGGGCCGGGTCACGCTATGGCCGGGGCATGAGCGAACATCTGATCGAACGGCTTGGTCATCACGGCGACGGGATCGCCGAGGGGCCCGTATATGCACCCGTCACGCTGCCCGGTGAGCGGGTCAGCGGTAGGCTGGAGGGCCAGACCCTGTGCGATGTGCGCATCCTTACGCCATCTGACCATCGGGTGGCGCCCCCCTGTCGGCACTTCAAATCCTGCGGCGGCTGCCAGTTGCAACATGCGGCGGACGATTTCGTAGCCGATTGGAAGCTGGGGATTGTGCGCACGGCCCTCAATGCGCACGGGTTAGAGACGGATTTGCGGCAGATCGGAACCTCTCCCGCGCAATCGCGGCGGCGCGCCACCTTCGCCGCGCGGCGGACCAAAAAGGGCGCCATGGCGGGCTTCTTCGCGCGGGGATCCGACGTGATTGTCGAGGTGCCGGACTGCCAGTTGGTCCATCCCGATCTGCTGGGCGGGCTGGAGACTGCGCGGGAACTGGCAATTGCAGGGGCAAGCCGGAAAGGGGCTCTTGCCGTTACAGTGACGCAGTCCCGGGCGGGGCTGGATGTGGCGGTGAGCGGGGGTAAACCGCTCGATAGTCCGCTTCGGGCGCTTCTGGCGCAGCAGTGTGAGCGGCTCGGGTTGGCGCGGCTGGCCTGGGAGGATGAACTGATCGCCACGCGCGTTCCGCCGGTACAGACTTTCGGGGGCTGTGACGTGGTGCCACCGCCTGGTGCGTTTTTGCAGGCAACCGCGCACGGGGAAGAGGCCCTGCGCGATGCAGTGATCGAGGCGCTCGGCGATGCGGCAAGGGTGGCTGACCTGTTCGCGGGCGTGGGCACCTTTGCCTTGCCCCTGGCGCGGCGCGCGCAGGTCCACGCGGTCGAAGGGTCGGTGGAGATGATCGCGGCGCTGGATCGCGGATGGCGGATGGCGCAGGGCCTGAAGACCGTGACGAGCGAAGCGCGCGATTTGTTTCGCAGGCCCCTGCTGCCTGACGAATTACGGTCGTTCGAGGCCATCGTGCTGGACCCCCCGCGCGCGGGTGCGGAGGCGCAGGTGGCCGAGTTGGTGCGGGCGCGGGTGCCGCGGCTGGCGTATGTTTCCTGCAATCCGGTCACATTTGCGCGGGACGCCGCCGTGCTGGTGGAAGCGGGTTACCGGCTGGACTGGGTGCAGGTGGTTGATCAGTTCCGCTGGTCGGCGCACGTGGAACTGACCTCCTGTTTCACCATCGGGTGATCGGTAACGGCTATCTGCCCCCTTTGAGGATCGAATAAGTTGGGCTATAGTTCGGGCTACGAAAAAGGGGCGAAACGGCCTCGACCATATGGCAGTACAACGATGAAACGCAGAACACTTATCCTGGGCGGTACGGCGCTGGTCGCGCTGGGCGCTTGCGGGCAGAGCAAATTCAAACGATACGACGGTCCCGAAGTCACCTATGTGGTGGTTAACAAGCGTGACCGCCGGATGTTCCTGCTTCACCACGACAAGGTGCTTGAACAGTATAATATCAAGCTGGGATTTGCCCCAGACGGCCACAAGGAGATTGAGGGCGACGGCAAGACGCCCGAAGGTGTCTATTGGATCGACCGGCGCAATCCCAACAGCCAGTTCCACCTGTCGCTGGGCATTTCCTACCCGAACGAGGAAGACCGCAAAAGGGCACAGGAAATGGGTGCGCCGCCGGGCGGAGATATCTTTATCCACGGCCAAAAAAACCCGTTCGACAAAGGTAAGGGTGACTGGACCTGGGGCTGCATTGCCGTCACCAACCGCGAGATAGAGAATGTTTACGCGATGGTGAACGATATGACGCCGATTCAGATCAATCCCTGAGATGGCAGTGCGCAAGGCCCGTCGTCACACGGGCTGCTGGCGCTTCGTCTGAGTTTGTCCTGTAAAACGAAGAGGGGGGCGCTTGTGCCCTTGTCCTGAGGGGTGGTGTGGCGTCAGCCGCCCATCACCAGCGTCCACCAGATCTTGCCATTGGATTCCTGATGCCACGAAAAGCCCATGTTGCGCGCCTCTACTGACATGATCACCCGGCGGGTGTCGGGCTGGTCCATCCAGGCGGCGAGGGTCTCGAGCTCGGATTCGTAGGTCTCCGAAATCACCTCACCCACCAGGGGGCCGCCATAGCCAACTCGGCTGATCCGGTCGATGGGGGAAGAGCCGTCAGAGCCGAAGTGCCAGGGGCGGTTCTGGCGCGACATATCTTTCGAATGAGTGGCCGCGGCTGCGTTCAGGCGCGACTCAAGCTGAACAGCAGGACGGCCCGCGGCGGCGCGAAGTGCATTGACGGAATCCAGCATGCGGAACTGGATCTTGCCCGCATCGCGCGCACTGATCCGGTAGGCTTTGGGCAGCGGCTTTCCGTCCGCCCCAATCTGCGGCGCGGAAGGCGCACAGGCCGCCACGGTCAAAACCAGGGCGAGAAGGACAGAAATCAGGCGAAACATACGGTAACTCCGGGCAAAATACTTTGGAACCTCCTACAGGGGGATTCGTTGCAGTTCAAACGCACATCGGCGTTACCTCGCCCGATGACGGGAGTTTGAATTGAACCTGCGTCTTTCGGGCAATATAACACGGTCGATTAAGCACCCTGCTGACCATTGGAGTCTTCGATGTCTGACAAGCGATATACTCTTCATAGCCGCCGCGCCTTTCTGGCAGGAGGCGCTGCCGTGCTGGCAACGCCCGCGCTGGCACAGAGCAATGCCGCGGCGGTCAATTCGGCCGCGACCACCCAGGTTGAACGTGACCTGACAGAGACCGTGCGCCGCAACATTTCCAGCTTCCGCACGCTGGATTGGCAGCCCTACTTCGATAACCTTAACAACGGCGCGATCCTGGTGGATATCGACAGCCGCGCGGTGCATTTCTGGAGCGATGATCTGGGCGTTTACAAGCTCTATCCGTCCTCCGTCCCCCTGACCGAGGATCTGACCCGCCGGGGCCGCACAAAAGTAATCCTTAAGGACCCCGAGCCGGACTGGCGTCCGACGCCGTCGATGAAAAAGCGCAATCCCGAGTGGCCCGATTACATCGGACCAGGCCCGGAAAACCCGCTTGGCACCCGGTCGCTGCACCTGGGCTGGACCTATTACCGGATCCACGGCACGCACGATACGCGGAAGATCGGGCGCAAATCGTCCAACGGGTGCATCGGTCTCTACAACGAGCATATTGAAGAGCTTTTTGAGATGGCCAATGTGGGCACCCAAGTGTTGCTTATTTGACGACATTCGGGCGTCTGTGGCTTTGACCAGCGGAATCCGGGTTTGCATTCCTGCGGTTATGCTGTTTACAAAGTCTCACGAGGTAAGTCTTGGGTGCGCTTCCGCACGTCCTGTGTGGAGCGCCATTTTCGGAGGTTATACTATGAAAAAACTCGTTCTCGCCGCTGCCCTGACCGCAGCCGCATCGACCGCACACGCTGGCTCTCTTGCAGATCCGGTCATCGAAGCTCCCGTTGTTGTTGAAGAAGCAACCGGTTCTTCTTCCGGTATCCTGATCCCGCTGCTTCTGCTGGTTCTGGTTGCCGCGGCTGTCGCTTCCGACTAATCGGAACGGCGATCTAAAACGAAAAAGGCGGTGCTGGGCACCGCCTTTTTTTTGCGTTTGCGGGTGACATTGGCGGAAATCGTCTGACCGCCAGGCACCCGTGACGTGCCCGGCCCATCCCGAAAGTGCTATAAGCATTGGCTTATAGGGGGCGACCCAAACGTCAAGCCGATGTTGTTCTTCCATTTCTGGTGCTTTTCGAAAGGAACGGCAGTCTGTGCTGTCGTCCCACGGTCCGACCTGTCGGACAGCGAAACCCCAAGGAATGAATACCGCACTGCACAAGTGCATTTTCTTTCGCAGTTCCTCAGCCTTTTCATGGAAGAGCTGATGTCAGGCCATTTCGGCGCGATACCGATGTCCGCCGTTCAAACCCAGGATCGGAACAAGGTTAGCGACCGTTAGCCCGTTCCTCAGTCCAGCCACCCTTTGAGGTTTTCCTCAATCGCGTTCGACAGCGATTTGATGTGCGCTTTGTCATCGTTGAGGCAGGGGATATACAGGAAGTGCTCTCCGCCCGCCTCTTCAAAGCTCTCCTTGATCTCTTCGTTGATCTCTTCAAGCGTTTCGATGCAATCGGCGGAAAAGGCCGGGGCGCAGACGGCGATGGACTTGTTGCCTGCCTCGGCCTGGCGCGCGACCTCTTCCACTGTGTAGGGCTGCAACCATTCCTCGGGGCCGAATTTCGACTGGAAAGTTGTCATGATTTCGGTGTCTTTCCAGCCCAGACGTTCCTTCAGCAGGCGCGTCGTCTTCTGACACTGGCAATGGTAGGGGTCGCCCTCCATCAGGTAGCGCTGCGGCACACCGTGGTAGGAGCAGATCAGTATATCGGGGCGCTCTTCCGCTATTTCGTATGCATTTTCAATGGATTGCGCCAACGCCTCGATATAATCGGGGCGGTCGAAATAGGGTGGCACCACGCGGGCGATGGGCTGCCATTTTTCCTTGCCCAGGGCGGCAAAGAAGGCGTCACAGGCGGTGGCGGATGTGGCCCCGGCATAGTGCGGGTAGAGCGGGAAGAAGAGGATCTTGGAACAGCCCGCCTTCGTCATCTCTTCCACTTTGGACCGGGTGGAGGGATTGCCGTAACGCATGCAGAAATCGACCATGACATCGTCGCCATAGCGTTCCTTCATGGCGGCCTTGATCTTGGACGTCTGGGCCTTGGTGATGGTCATCAGGGGGCTTTCGCCCGCCTCTTCGTTCCAGATGGATTTGTAGGCCGCACCCGAGGTGAAGGGCCGCTTTGTCAGGATGATAAGCTGCAGGAGCGGCTGCCAGAGCCAAGGCGAATAATCGATCACCCGGCGGTCGGAGAGGAATTCACCCAAATAGCGGCGCATGGACCAGTAATCATAATTGTCAGGTGTACCGAGGTTTGCCAGCAAAACGCCGACCCTCTGTTTCGGAATGGCCGGATGGTCCTCGTTCGCGTGGGCGGGGCGCGCGGCTTGCATCTTGTGGTCCTTAGATAAATCCATTCCGACGGTCCTTAGACAATAATTTCGCAGAGAGGTAGAGGTTTTGGCCTTCGGGTCAATTGGGTAACTTTGTCTCAGCCGTGCCGAGGGCATCCGAAAGCCGCTGCTGCGCCGATCCGGGGCGTAGCGGTTTGGGCTGGCTTTCGTCGGGGGCCCAGCCGGTGAGGAAGATCAGTTCGAAGGTCGCGGTGATGCGGTCCCCGTCGGCCGGGAAGTGTGCTGCATAAAGTTCAGCCGCGCGGTTCAGCACAGCGCGCCTGGTCGGGCGGCGCAGCCGGTCCGTGAGGGCGTTCGTCTCACCCATGGCGCGCAGATCGCGCATGAGGGCCCAGGCATCGCCGTAAGTTACGGTAAAAGGCGCTGCATCGGCCACGGGCAGGGCAAAGCCCGCCCTTTGCAGCAGGGCACCGACATCGCGCAACTCACCTAGGGGTGCGATCCGGGGGGAGAGGCCGCCGGTCACTTCCACTTCCGCCTGGCCGATGCAGGCGCGCAATTCTTTGAGGGTCTGTCCACCAAAGCTTACCGCAAGGAAAAGCCCGTCAGGGCGCAGCGCGCGGCGACACTGTATCAACTGGCCGACCGGATCATTGGCCCAGTGCAGGGCGAGCGCGTGCACCACAAGATCATGGTCACCCGGCGTCAGGTCCAGCGTTTCACTATCCCCGACAATCCTGGCCTCGGGCAGGTTTTCCGACCAGACCTGCGGAAAACCTGTCACGACCGCCTGCTTCGTAAACGATTTATTAATCATCTGCAGGCGATCATTGATTTCATCCGCGGCCGCGTAATGCAGGAACATACCCTCCGGCGTTGCGCGGTCGCGGTGGCGTTTCAGGGCATCGGTATCGGTCATGCGGGGTCTGTCGGTCATCGGGGGGATGTAGTTCTTTGCGCAACGGGTTTCAAATGGCCCTGAACGCCATCTATCCCGCGCGCTGCCTGTCCTGCGGCGATGTGGTGGAAAGCGATTTTGGCCTGTGCGGTTCCTGCTGGCGGGACACCTCTTTCATCGGGGGGGCCGTCTGCGACGCCTGCGGCACACCCCTGCCGGGGGATGACGGCGACGATATCATCTTTTGCGACACCTGTCTTGAAACCCCGCGCCCCTGGGTCCGGGGCCGTGCGGCACTGCTTTACCGTGAGACAGGGCGAAAACTGGTCCTGTCCCTCAAACACGGGGACCGGCAAGAGATTGCCCGGCCTGCAGGTCTTTGGATGGCGCGCGCGGTACGGAATATTCTGGACGAACGGGCCCTTATCGCGCCGATCCCGCTTCATTGGCAAAGACTGCTGAAACGACGGTACAACCAGTCCGCCCTGTTGGCGCGGGCCTTGGCGGACGCGCTGCAGATGGCAAGCTGTCCCGACCTTTTGCGACGGATCAAGCGGACGCCGTCGCTCGACGGGATGAACCGGGAGGAAAGGGCGGCGACGCTGGAGAATGCCATCACCGTTCATCCGCGCAGGCGGCATCGGCTGGTAGGTCGCCCGGTGCTGCTGGTGGATGATGTGATGACCTCCGGTGCCACGCTTGCGGCAGCGACGGAGGCCTGTCTTGCGGCCGGATCAGGGCCGGTATGCGTTGTGACACTGGCGCGGGTGGACAAAGCGCCCTAAATCAACGTTCAGAGACGTTGAAAGGATGCCTGATGAAACCCGTTGAAATCTACACCTCCCCGCTTTGCGGCTTTTGCCACGCCGCCAAGCGCCTGCTCAACAGCAAGGGCGTGGAGTTTACCGAGATCGACGTGTGGGAGCAGCCGGAGCGCAAGTCAGAGATGATCCAGCGCGCCAACGGCGGCCGCACCGTGCCGCAGATCTTCATCGGTGATGAACATGTAGGTGGGTCAGACGAGCTGCATGCACTGGAACGGCAGGGCAAGCTCGACGCTTTGCTGGCCGCCTGATGCAGGCCGCACTGCTCCAGCTGAATGTGACGGATGACCCGGCGGCGAACCTGACGGTGACTGCCGGCTTGCTGAGAGAGGCCATCGCGGCGGGCGCGCAATTTGTCCTGACGCCGGAGGTAACGAACTGCATTTCCACCAGCCGCAAGCACCAGAACGATGTGCTGCAGCCGGAAGAGAGCGATATCACCCTCGCCGCGATGCGGCTTGAGGCGGAGAAGGCCGGGATCTGGCTGTTAATCGGATCGCTGGCGTTGAAGACAACGGATCCGGATGGCCGTTTCGCCAACCGGTCGTTCCTGATTGGGCCCGACGGTCGAATTCACGCGAAATATGACAAGCTCCACATGTTCGACGTGGACATCAGCCCAACGGAGACCTGGCGCGAATCGGATGGCTACCGTCCGGGCGACCGTGCGGTCTTGACCGAGACGGACTTTGCCCGGATCGGGATGACCATCTGCTACGACATGCGGTTTTCTCATCTCTACCGGGCGCTGGCGCGGGCGGGGGCCAATGTCCTGACCGTTCCGGCGGCCTTCTCTCCGGTCACCGGGGCCGCGCATTGGCATTCGCTCTTGCGCGCCCGGGCCATCGAATCGGGCTGCTGGGTCATCGCCCCTGCCCAGACCGGCACCCATGCGAGTGAAAATCAACGCACGCGCGACACATACGGTCATTCGCTGGTCGTCGATCCCTGGGGAGAAGTGGTACTGGACGCAGGGACAGACCCCGGCGTTTACAAATTCGACCTCGATATGGGAAAAGTGGAAGAAGCACGGGCCAGGGTGCCAAGCCTGGCCAACGCGCGTGAGTTCACCGGACCCTGAGGGGCGTACAGACCGACAATGAGCGAAGACAAGAACACCCTCGCGATCATGCTATTCAGCGAGCTTCTGGCGGCGGATCACGCGCTGCGGGGCAAGCTGACCAGCGTCCTGCCGAAGGGCATGGAAATCTCGCATTTTTCGGTGCTCAATCACCTGGCCTGGCAGGGCACGGAATCCTCACCGGCACGGCTGGCCGAGAAGTTTTCGGTCACGCGCGGGGCCATGACCAATACGCTGAACAAGCTGGAATGGGCGGGATATGTCCACATCCGCCCCGATTGGGACGATGCACGGCGCAAGATGGTCGGGATCAGTCCGGCGGGAAAACAGGCGCGGGACGATGCCCTCTCAGCGATTGCGCCGTTGATTACACGCATCGTCGAGGATCTGGGCGAGGATCAGGCCCGCGCGGCCCTGCCGATCCTGCGGGAAATCAGGGTGAAGCTGGCGTAATCTGGCGCTGCTATGACCTCGGACGCAGGCTCGCGGTTACGTAGTTCACGCTCAGATCACGGTCCGAAATGGACCAGTGCCAACTGATCGGATTGAAAACGAAGCCTTTCCGATCTACCGGCTCCAATCCCGCGCCGCGCAACAGATCAAACAGCTCATCCGGCGTGATGAACTTGGACCAATCGTGCGTCCCCCGCGGCAGCCAGCGCATCACGTGCTCGGCCCCCACGATGGCGGCGGCATAGGATTTGGCCGTGCGGTTCAGGGTAGAGCAGAGGTGCAGGCCCCCCGGCTTCAGCAGATCGTGACAGGCAGCCAGAAAATCGGGGGGTGATGCGACGTGTTCGATCACCTCCATGTTGAGGACCACGTCGAACTGTTCCCCCGCTTCCGCCAAGGCCTCTGCGGTGGTGTGGCGATAATCGATCTCAAGCCCGGATTGTGCTGCGTGCACGCGCGCAACGGGCAGGTTGCCTTCGGCGGCGTCAGCCCCCACAACCTCGGCCCCCAATCGGGCCATGGGTTCCGACAGCAGGCCACCGCCGCAGCCGATGTCCAGCAGGCGCAGATCCTTGAAGGGCTCAAGCGTTTTCAGGTCCCGGTCGAACTCTCCGGCGATCTGAGCGGTGATGTAATCCAGGCGGCAGGGATTGAGCATGTGCAAGGGCTTGAATTTGCCCGCAGGATCCCACCATTCAGCGGCCATCGCCTCGAACTTGGCGATTTCCGAGGCATCTACGGTGGTCTCTGCCAGTTGCATGGTTCTGCTCCCTATGCTCTGCTTCTTACCTGGTCTATATAGGCGCTCTATGGACAAGTTTCCCGACCAAAAACGCGCAGTTCAGTACCTTTATCCGCCCGCCGACCCCTACGATCAGCGGATGCTGGCGGTTGGGCAGGGTCATCAAGTCTATGTTGAACAATGCGGCAACCCTGACGGGATACCAGTGGTGGTTCTGCACGGCGGTCCGGGGGGCGGATGCAGCCCCTCGATGCGGCGCTATTTCGATCCTTCCCGATTCCGGGTGATTCTTTTTGACCAGCGCGGTTGCGGGCGATCCAAACCCCACGCGTCGGTCACTGACAACACCACCTGGCATCTGGTCGCCGATATCGAACTTATTCGTGCCACTCTGGGGATAGATCAATGGGTGGTCTTCGGGGGCTCTTGGGGGGCGACGCTGGGCCTGATCTACGCGGAGACGCATCCGGAGGCGGTACGCGAGCTGGTGCTGCGCGGCGTCTTCCTGATGACCAAGACGGAGCTGGACTGGTTCTACGGCGGCGGCGCTGGCCGCTTCTGGCCCGAGGTCTGGGACCGTTTCGTCAGCCTTGTGCCCAAGGATGAAAGGCACGATCTGATCGCGGCCTACCACCGGCGTCTCTTTTCCGGCGATTTGCCGATGGAGCAACGCTTTGGCAAGGCCTGGGCGGCTTGGGAAAATGCCCTTGCGTCGATCTATTCGACCGGCTCGGCGCACGAGGGTCCGGCAGAATATGCGCGGGCCTTTTCGCGGTTGGAAAACCACTACTTTACCAACAAGGGTTTTCTGGAAAGCGACGGTTACATCCTTAAGAACGTCGACCGGATTGCCCACGTGCCGGGCACGATCGTGCAGGGCCGATATGACATGATATGCCCGCCGACCAGCGCCTATGCCCTGTCGAAAGTCTGGCCCAAGGCGGATCTGAAAATGGTGCGCAACGCGGGCCATGCCCTTTCGGAACCGGGGATCAGTGCCGAGCTGGTGCGCGCCATGGACAGGATTGCCACCTGATGAGCAGCCGCAGAGGCCATATCGACCGTCGTGCGCTCTTTTCCAGCGCTGCCGCCGCTGCCCTGCTGGCCGCGACCGGGGTCGGTGCCGCAGGTGCCCCGCAAAAGGGCGGCCGTCTGCGCATGGCGCTGTCGGGTGCCACGCGCAGCGACAGCTGGACCGACGGCGATGGGCTGTTCATGCAGGTCGCGCGACAGGGGATGGTTTTTGAGACGCTGACAGAGGTGGCCGCCGACGGCACACTGCAGGCGGAACTGGCCCTCAGTTGGACCGCGGACCGCGATGTCCGTGTATGGACCTTTGATTTGCGGCCCGGCGTGACTTTCCATGATGGTTCGCTCTTCACCGCTGAGGATGTGGTGGCCAGCCTTTCGACGCGGTTGGAAGGTGAGGTTGAGGCGATGGGCGCAGCGCAGGTGCGTATCACCCTCGCTGCGCCTATGCCATCGCTGCCTTTGATCCTTGCGCAGCCGGATTTCGTGATCCGGCCCGCCCACGCGCTGGATGCGGGGATCGGGACCGGGCTCTATGCGGTGAAGTCTTTCACGCCGGGTCAGCGACTGCTCACCCAACGTATCGCGCGGCATTACAAGGACGGGCGCGCAGGCTGGTTCGATGAGGTTGAGCTTACTTCCATCCCCGCCGAAGAGGTGCGCGGCCAGGCTTTGCGGGAAACCCTCGTCGATGCGGCCGATCTGACAGATGCGGCCCTTTTGAAGGACCTGCCCGAGGTCATAGCCCAGCCGGACCGTCATCACCCTGCCTATGCCCTGCTGTCGCAGGTGGTACAGCCTGCGCAGGTCAGCCACCTGCGCCTGCTCGATAACCTGCGCGGCCCGCAACGCTGGTGGTTTGCGCAAAGCTAAGGCCGGGTCGATGAGCAAGAGCATGAAACGGGTGGAAGCCGCGATTGCAGGCGCGGGCCTCGAGACGCAGATCGTGATCTTGCCAGACGGTGCGCGCACGGCGGCGGATGCGGCCCGGTCCTGTCATTGCGATGTTGGGCAAATCGCGAAATCCATGATTTTCGAAGGGGAGCGTAGCGGGGCACTCAAACTGTTGCTGGTTAGCGGCGCACACGAGGTTGATCTGAGCCGTGCGGAGGAATTGTTCGGCGAACCCCTGCAGCGTGCGGATGCCAAGCGTGTCAGGGCGGAGACGGGCTTTGCCATCGGCGGGGTCGCCCCCCTCGGTCATTTGTCTCAGATAGAGACATGGATGGACCGCACCCTGCTGACCTATGCACTGGTTTGGGGTGCGGCAGGCACACCACATTCGGTTTTCAGCGTCTCCCCCGATGAACTGCAAAAGGCCACGGGTGCCACGCTTTTCGACATGGGTTGAGTGCGGGACTCCCTGGCCGGAGTTCCCGGATCAGCATCAATGCCGGGTTTCGAGAAGTATTTTTTCGAACAGGGCAACAATCGGCGCGCACCCGCCTTCCGAGCCCTGAAAATGAATGGAGTACCGATTCCCACCAGAGATTTCGGCCCAATCTGCCCCGAAGGTCAGACCGTTCATCCGGAGATTACCACCTTGGCGGAACAGGGTCTGAAGACCTGATTAGGGTCTATGTCGCGAAAACCGCCCAGCCCCAGATGATTGCCAGATAGGTCAACTGGTGGGCCAACTGGTCCGCTCCGAAGGCGCGCCAGTATCCGGCATCGTCGGGACCATACTGGGTGAGTTCCGCATGCCGTCCCTTAAGGAAGTCGATCACGTAGTGCAGCAGCAGCTCTATGCCGCAGATGACGACGGACAGGATCAGGGGCACGCCCAAAGCCAAGAAAATCAACAGCGATAATCCCGCATGCAGTGCCACGTGTTGCAGCCGCCCAAGATGCAGGAAACGGCCCCGTGCCATCAGCATGCGCGGGGTCTGTAGAAAAAAATCTGCAAACAGATGCTTCACCTGCAGCAAAGCCAGCAGGATCAGAGCCGTCTGTACTGGCGCAATCATTACGCAAACTCCTCTGCGGGGGAGATTAGCGAAAGACCCAGAAGTCGCAAATAATTTGATTTCAAAGCAAACTGCGCGCTAAGCCTTAGGGAACGGCATTGCGAAACGACTGGTACTGGACGGATTTCATCGAACGTTCTCTCTTCGAATTCATCTGGAAATACTCCAAGCGAGAGCAGCTGACGCTTCTGGCCGTCACGGTGACCTTGTTCCCGCTCCTTTACCTGACCCTCGAACTTCCCAAGCGGATCATCAACGATGCGATCGGCGCCGCGTCTGACTCCATCAATGTGCTGGGCGTTGAGATGGGGCAGATCATGTTCCTGATGCTGCTTTGCGGGTTCTTCCTGCTGGCGGTGCTGGTCCACGGCATCATGAAGATGCGGATCAACACCATGAAAGGGGTTCTTGCCGAACGCCTGTTGCGGCGTTTTCGCTATACGCTGATCGCCCGCATCCTGCGCTTTCCCGCGCCCTATTTCGAACGGACCAGCCAGGGGGAGCTGGTCTCAATGGTCACCTCCGAGTCCGAGCCGATGGGCGGGCTGATGGGGGATGCGGTGGCCCAGCCGGTCCTGCAGGCCGGTCAGATGCTGACCATCCTCAGCTTTCTTTTCCTGCAAAGCTGGGCCTTTGGTCTGGCCGCCTGTGCGCTGATCCCGCTGCAAGCCTGGCTGATCCCCAAACTGCAGCGCCAGATCAACATGCTGAACAAGAAACGGATCATCCAGGTCCGCGCGCTTGCTTCCGAGATCGGGGAGGGGGCCGTGGGGGCCAGTACCCTGCGCGTCAACGGCGGCTGGCGCTACCGCATGGCGATGATTTCGGAACGCTTGGGCCTGGTCTACAACCTTCGGTTTGAGATCTACCAGAAGAAGTTTTTCATGAAGTTTCTCAACAACTTCATTGGTCAGCTCACGCCCTTTTTCTTTTACGCCATTGGCGGTTACCTTGCGATCACCGGCCGGATCACGGTGGGTGCCCTTGTGGCCGCGCTTGCCGCCTACAAGGATCTGTCGAGCCCCTGGAAAGAGCTGTTGGCCTATTACAACCAGCTGCAGGACATGTCGCTGCGCTGGGACACGATCACCGAAAGGTTCGCGCCAGCGGGCATGATTGAAAAGGAACACTTCGAAGGGGAGCCGGAGAGCCTGCCGAATCTGACAGGGGACATCACGATCAAGGATGTCTACGTTGAAGATGCCGATGGCAACGTGGTGCTGGACAACATCAACGTCACATTCGAGGCGGGACAGACCGTTGCCGTGACAGCCGGGAGTGATGAGGACCGGCGCGCCCTGGCCGAGGTGCTGACCCGCGAACTGGTGCCTGTCAGCGGCGGGATCACCGTGGGGGACCAGCCGCTTTCCGATATGCATCAAAGCGTGATCGCCAAACGGATCGGCCACGCAACATCGCGCCCCACTATGTTCATGGGCAGTTTCGGTGAAAACGTGGTCTTGCCGCTGAAACTGCGCCCGGAGATAAGTGATCAGCCTTCGCCTGAAGCGCTGGAAAGCCTGAAGGCGGGGAACAGTCCCGACATGCTGAACGCCAACTGGGTGGATCTGGAGCCCGATGCAATTCGCGATGACCGCGAACTGCGGGCCTGGTGGCGTACTCTGGTTCAGGGGATGGAGATTGATACCACACTCTTCAAAAGGGGCATTGAGCAAAAACTTGATCCAGAGGCCCATCCCGATCTGGCCACAGCACTGATTGAACTGCGCCCCCGCGTTGCCGCCTCAGTGGCAGGGGCCAATCTGCAAGATCAGGTGCATTTCTTTGACCCGGCGGCCTATAATCCTGCCCTTCCGGTCGCCGAGAACCTTATCTTCGCCACGCCCCGCCAACCGATCACGGCGGGGCTGTTGGAAGAGCAGACCGATTTCTTGCAGCTTCTGTCCGATCTGAAGATCGAGGCGGAGCTTTTGCAGCTGGCCTCGGACATCGTTGAACTTCTGCGCCAGATCTTTGGCCTGGACGGAACAGACCATCCGCTGTTCCGGAAACTGGGTCTGGATGCGACGACCTTCGAGAACGCGGTTTCCCTGATCCCCAAGCAGGAGGACGGCGGCGAGCTGACGGTCAGGGACAAGGCACAGCTTTTGGCGGTGCCTTTCGTGATCTCAGCGGAAAAGCTGGGATCGGCTTTCCCTGACGACATCATCGAACGCATTCTGCAAATACGCGCAAGCCATGCCCACGCCCTGCAGGAAAGCATGGCGGGGCTCTTCTGTCCCATCGCGGCGGATGAGCCTGTGATCGGGCTTTCGGTTCTGGAAAACGCTCTTTTCGGCAAGTTTTCCGAAGGCAGCGGCAGCAAGGCCGATGATCTGCGCAGCCTGCTGGACGATCTGCTGCACGAGGCGGGGCTTGATGGCTACGTGCTTGAGTTGATTTTTGACATGCCGCTGACGCTGGGCGGCAGTAACCTGCCCGCCTCTTTGGTGGAGACGCTGGCGATCAGCCGTGCCACGATCAAAAGCCCCGACGTGCTGGTGCTGGACAGCGTCCTGTCAAGTTATGACGCGGAAATTCGCAGCAAGCTGCACGGCAAATTGCGGGAACTATTGCCCAAAACGACGATCATCTGCCTGGAGCCCAGTTTTGCCGACACCAGCGGATTTGACGCGCAGTTCGTGATGCAGAAGGGCCGGATCGCAACGGTTGAGGCCGGTCTGTCGGAAGAGGACGACAGTAAGGTCAGCGCCGATCTGGCGCGCAAACTGAGTGCGCTGCAGGACACCGATCTGTTTTCGGGCCTGGAACGCAGGCAGCTGAGGCTACTGGCTTTCGGGGCGCGCTGGTACACGGCCAAACCGGGGGAGTATGTCTTTTATAAGGACGATGATCCATCCAGCGGCGCCTATCTGGTGGTCAAGGGGGAGGCGGAGTTGTTGCTGCCCCGCGAAGGTGAGGACGACCTGCTGATCGCCACCTCCGGCCCCGGCGCACTGGTGGGCGAGCTGGGTCTGATCCGGAATGTGCCACGCGCGCTGGATATGCGGGCCAAGAGTGATCTGACCTGTTTGCGGATCGGTGCGGAAGAGTTTCTGGACGTGGTCGGTAACGATGCGCGCACCGCCTACAAGCTGCTGCAGGTGGTGGCGGGCTACGTATCTAACTGATCCTGCGATGCGGCCCTAAATAAGAGGTTTGAGAGCCTCGAAGAGCCTTGTTATATGGTCGGCCCTGGTCACCGCACCGGGAGAGAGGCGCAGGATCCGCCCGCGGCAATCGACGTGAATGTGTTGATCCCTGAGTTGGTTTACCAGATGAACCGGGTCAGTTGCGGCGGGCAGCTCCAGCATGATTGACCCGCCACGCATGGTCTCCTCCGTCGGCGTGGCGAGGGGGAGGGTTGCTTCCTCGGCAGCTTCGATGATCTTCGCCGTCAGGGCGCGGTTGTGGTTGAGCAGATCGCTTTGTGCTGCCTGCCAGCGGAGGGCGGGAATAGAGCCTACACAGGCCAAAACCGAAGGAGTGCCATGCTCGAACCGGCGGGCATCGGGCGCATACTCGAAGGCGTCGAGATCCCAGGAAAAGGGATCGTCCTGGGAAAACCAGCCGCGCAGTTCTGGTCTGACCACCTCAATCAGATCCGGACGCATCTGGATGATGCCCGCACCCGGTGTGCCGCAAAGCCATTTCAGGGATGTGGAGATGACGAAATCTGCAGGTGCTTCTTTGAGTGAAAAGGGAATAATCCCAATGCCCTGCGTCAGGTCCACTCCAATAAGGGAGTTCATTCGGCGCCCGTGGGCGATAAGTGTCTCTAAATCGCAGCGATGGGACGATGTTGAGGTGACAAAGGTAAGAAGTGCCAGCCCGACCTCTTCGTCCCAGGCGGCGATCATGTCCTCATCCCGGACCCAATGATCACCCTGCCGGACAGGAACCGTGTGGAGCGTATAGCCCAGCCGTTCCTGCATCCCACTCAGCAGAAAGTGCAAAGAAGGGAAGCAATCGGCAGCGATCAGCACCTTCTTTTCCTTTAGAGTCTGTTCTGGCAGGCCGCCGAGGATGGAGAAGAGTGCGGTGGTGACATTTTCCGCGCTGGTCAGGGACCCTTCCGGCGCGTCGATCAGGGCACGCCATAGGTCAAGGAACTCGCCCCGCCGTTCAAGAACCTGCGGCCATTGTGCGTCGTCCATGGCGCCCCAGATATGGGAGAATTCCGAGAGTGCCGCCGCCATGTCCCTGGCCTTGCCGGGATAGAGCCCGATGGAGTGGTAGAGGAAATAGGCGGGATCATCGGACATGGATATCAGTCTCTAATATGCCTTTCAGGCCCATTCCTGGTAAGGATCAGGTAGGGGGATGGCCTGCAACAGTTCCCTTGTATAGGCCGCCTGCGGCGCTTCGAACAGCTGGGCGGTTTCGCCTTCTTCGACAATCTCACCCTGGTGCAGAACCAAGGTGCGGTTACAAAGCCGTCGAATGACAGAGAGATCGTGGCTGATGAAGGCCAACGTGAGACCGAGCTCCTTCACCAGACCACCCAGCAGATTCAGCACTTGCGCCTGGCTTGAGACATCGAGGCCCGAGACGATCTCATCCGCCAGGATGAAATCGGGTCGCAGGGCAATGGCCCGGGCGATGCCGACGCGCTGGCGCTGTCCGCCGGAGAGTTCGTGTGGAAAGCGCCGGGCGAAGCTGCGGGGCAGGCCGACCAGATCCAGCGCCTCATCGACCCGTGTTGTGAGCCTGTCCATCCCGTGCAATTTCAAAGGGCCAGCAATGATGCCACCCACCCGGCGGCGCGGGTTCAGGGATGACATGGGATCCTGAAAAATCATCTGGAAGCGGTGGCGCATAGGGCGCAGCTGGTTCTCTGTCAGGTGGGTGATGTCGGTCCCTTCGAAGGTGATGCTGCCCCCCGTCGGTTCCAGCAAGCGCAACATCGCCCGTCCCAGTGTCGACTTGCCGGAACCGGAACCGCCGACGATGCCCAGCACCGCGCCCCTGGGCACATCGAAGGTGAGGCCCCTCAGGATCTCGATGCGGGGAGCAGACCCTAACAAAGGCTTTCGGGTCATATCCGGCAGCGAAAGGCGCAGGTCACGAACCTGGTACATCATGTGCCAAACCTCACGTCATGCAGGCGCACCTCTTCCTCAACAGCGCTGATCACGCTTTCCGGCACGGGCGTCAGGCTGCCGGTAGGGTCGAGGTAAGTAGGTGTCGCGGCGAGCAATGCACGCGAGTAGGGATGAATGGGCCGCATGAAGAAACGGTGCATCCGCGCTTCCTCGACCACCTTTCCGGCGTAGAGAACCGACAACGTGTCACAGACCTTGGAAACGACGCCAAGGTCGTGCGTGACGAAGAGGAGCGAGGTGCCGTGCCGCACCTGCATATCGGCGATCAGGCGGAGGATCTGTTTCTGCACCGTCACGTCGAGCGCGGTGGTGGGTTCATCCGCGATGATAAGCTTGGGCTCAGCCGCGAAGGCGGAGGCAATGAGGATGCGCTGCCGCATGCCCCCCGACAGTTCGTGCGGGTAGGACCGCATGACGCGGGCGGGGTCGGGGATCTGCACCTCTCCCAGCAGTTCCAGCGCCCGCGCTTCGGCGTCAGACCTGGTCCAGGCCAGGATATCGACCAGCCGCCGGGTGATCTGTGGGCCGATCCGCTTTGAGGGATTGAGCGCGGTGAGCGGATCCTGCGGGATCAGGGCCGCCGTGGCCCCAATGCGCTTGCGGCGGGTGTCGTGGGGCAGGGCCAGAAGGTTCTCCCCATCAAGCCAGATCTCACCTCCCGTCACCTGTAACGCGCGGGGCAGGGTACCCAGCACCGCCTTGCCGATCATTGACTTGCCCGCGCCGCTTTCGCCCACAAGTCCGTGCACCTGCCCCTGTGCCACGTCGAGCGAGACGGAGCGCAGGATGGTCACTCCGGATTTCAGACGTACGGTGAGGTTCCGGATGGAGAGAAAGCCGCTCATCTCAGCACCGGGTCGAAACGGTCCTTCAGCCCTTCGCCCAGTTGGGAAAAGCTTAGGACGGTGAGGAAGAGAGTGATCAGCGGGAATACCAGAACCCACCAGGCCTGGTGTACGCTTGTCCGCCCTTCGGCGATCATGCCGCCCCAGGTGGGGCTGTCAGTGCTGATCGACAGGTTCACGAAGCTCAGGATCGCCTCTACGATGACGGCGATGCCCATTTCCAGCGTCAGCAGGGCCACGATGGTGGGCAGGACGTTGGGCAGGATTTCAGTGAGCATGGTGCCGAAGCGGGTGCGTCCGGCGACCTGGGCGGAGGCGACGTAGTCCATGGCGCCCTGGCTCATCGCTTCGGCCCGAACCACGCGGGCAAAGCGGGTCCAGTCGATGACGACGATGGCGATGATGATGGAGACAAGGCCCGGGCCAAGGACGGCGATCAGCAGAATCGCAAAGAGGACCGGGGGAAAAGCCATCCATATGTCGACAAAGCGGCTGATGATCCGGTCGGGCCAGCCGCGGTAGTAGCCCGCGATGAGGCCCAGCGTTGCGCCGATGAGGCAAGTAAGCGTTCCCGCGACGAGTGCCACAATCAGCGCCAGCCGGGTGCCGTAGAGGATGCGGCTGAGAACGTCACGGCCAAGGCTGTCGGTGCCGAGCCAATAGCCCGGTTCGGTTCCCGCCACCCAGAAGGGGGGCATCCGGCCAAGGAAGAGGTCCTGCATCAGAGGGTCCTTCGGTGCGACCCAAGGGGCGAGGAGGGCGCCAAGAACCAGCAGCGTCAGCCATCCGCCGGAGAGCCAGAGGCGCAGGCCGATGGGCCGTCTGACCTCCCCCCGTGCGTCACGCATGGCGCAGCCTGGGGTTGAGGATGACATAGAGCATGTCGACGAAGAGGTTCACGAGGGTGAAGAGCAGCGCGAACAGGATCACGATGCCCTGGATCAGCGGCAGGTCGCGGTTGATCACCGCGTCGATGGCCATATTGCCAAGCCCCTCATAGCTGAAGAGCCGTTCGATAATCACTGTACCGCCGATCAGGAAGGTGAACTGCACCCCCACCAGAGTAAGAGTCGGCAGGACGGCGTTGGGAAGTGCTTCGCGTGTGATGACGTAGTTCTCACCGTACCCCTTGGTGCGGGCGAGGGTCACGTAATCAAGGTGCATGGTCTCTTTCAGCGACTGCTTGAGCAGCTGCGCGATGATGGCGGCCAGAGGAATGGCCAGCGCCAAGGCAGGCATAAACATGTGCCCGATCAGATCGGCAATCACGTCGAAACGGAGGCGCACCAGCGCCTCGAAGAGGTAGAAGTTGGTGGAAAAGTCGATGTTGAGCGAGGGGGAGATGCGGCCGGAAATGTGGAAGACGGGCCAGAGCACGCCGAAAAGCAGGATCAGGATCAGCCCCCAGAGGAAATCGGGGATAGAAAGAGCCATACCCGCGGTCACGTCCACCGCGCCTTCGGTCTTGGTATCGCGGTAGCGGGTGCCGGTCAGGGCGAGCGCCCCGCCGATGGCCACGGCGATGAAGAGAGCGACGATAGACAGCTCCAGCGTAGCGGGGAGGCGACCGAGGACGAGGTCAGAGACAGGCTGGCGAAGGGAGATGGAGGTGCCGAAGTTTCCCTGCATCACGCCGCCCAGCCAAATGAGGAACTGTTCGAAGATCGACTTGTCGAAGCCGTACTGTTCTTCCAGCCGGGCGATGTCGGCGTCCGTCGCGCCGGGGGGCAGCATCATGGCAATGGGGTTGCCGGGGACGACCCGGATCACCACGAAGACGATCACGGCGACACCGAACAGGGTGACGATGGTGGTGACAAACCGGATCAGGAAGGCGCGGAGAAGGGTCATTCAGGTGACAGTCGGTGCTAGAGAAAAGCGCCCCGGACGTGATCCGGGGCCTTGCGCAGTTTTTTCAAGGTCCCGGGTCAAGCCCGGGACATTTGGCGCCTTACGCCGGGGTCATCAGGTGCGGCAGCAATGCGCCTGAGCGGTGCGGAACCACCTTCACCGCAGAGGTATGGAGGATCGGCTGGACGTATTGCAGCAGCGGAATGACTTCCGCGTTCTCCGCAATACTGCGGTCCACTTCCTTCCAGCCCGCGATGCGCTTGGCCTCATCCGCCTCGCCCCAGAGGGGCAGGATCTTGTTGAAGGTATCCTCGCCGTCCCAGACGGAGTGGGGGGAGGGGCCGAACATGGCGAATCCGGTCGAAGTGGTCGGATCGCCCACCGAGTTGCCCCAGTTGTAGAAGGCCGCCGGTGCCAGCGTATCCGCCGCGCGCAATTCGTAGTGCTTGGCGATCTCATAAACCTCGATCTCTGCCTCGATCCCGACGCGCCGCCAGAGACCGACGATGGCCTGGATCATCTCGTAATCCTTGGGTTTGAACCCGCGCGTGGTCTGGATGGTAAAGCGTACTGGATTATCGGGTCCGTAGCCCGAGGCGGCCAGCAGTTCCTTGGCCTTATCGGGGTTGTACTCCACCTTGATGGTGTCGTCGTAGGCGATGTAATCGGGCGTTTGCAGCGTGTCGATGGGCACGCCATAGCCCGACAGGAGCCGTTCGATGATAAGCGGCTTGTCAATGGCGTGGGCCGCAGCCTTGCGCACATTTGGGTCGGTCATCACTTCGATGTCGTTGAGGAAGATCATGCCAATGTCCGAGATGGGCGCTGCCGTACCTTCGATCCCGTCCTTGGCCTTGAGACGGTCAAATTCCTCGTAGGGGACTTCAAGCGTGACGTGGCTGTTGCCGGATTCGATCTCGGCCACGCGGGAGGCGGCATCGGTCACGAACTTGATGGTCACGTTCTTGAACGCCGGTGCGCCGCCCCAGTAATTATCGTTGGCCTTCAGGGTAACAAAGGCGTTCCGCTCAAACCGGTCGACCATGTAGGGGCCGGAGCCGACGGGCTTCGCTTCGAAGCCCTCTGCGCCCACCTCCTCATAGTACTTCTTGGGCAGGACGTAGCCGGTCAGGAAGGACATCCACTTGAAGAAGGTCGGCTCGAACTCGGGCATGTCGGCGGTGACACGGTTGCCATCGGACTTGATGTTGGTGACCTTCCCCCAGATGAACTGAATGGGGTTACCGGTTTCGGCCTTGCCCGCGCGTTCAAGTGACCAGGCGACATCCTCGGCGGTCAGGGGATCGCCGTTATGCCAGGTCACACCCTCGCGCACATCCATCCAGATGGCGGTATTGTCGTCGTTCCAGCCGTAGTCGGTGATGATGCCGGAGCCGAAGCTGAGGTCCGTGTTCTGGGGGATGAAAAGGTCAAAGACCGATTGGTAGAACCCCTGAATCGTCGGGTTCACCGCGGAGGGGCCAACGGTCGGGTCCCAGCTGGGCAGGTTCACGTTGTAGGCGATGACCAGCTCGTCGATTGTCTGAGCGAAGGAGGGCAGGCCGACCGTGGTAAAGGCCGCTGCGGCGGCGGAGGATTGCAGAAGGCTTCTTCTGGAAAGTTTCATGGTTTATCTCCCTTGTTGGTTCGTTTTTGAGTAGGACCTTACTTCCCGACCAGCTTCTTGGCGAGCATTGTGCCGGGTCCAGCCCCCGTGCCCCCACCGGGCCAGACAGCAGCGCCGGTGTGGTAGAGGTTCTTGATGGGCGTGGAGCCGTCCGCGTATCCACGGGCGGGACGGTTCACGAAATGCTGGTGCAGATGGTGGCTGCCACAGACCTGGTCCCCGCCGACGAGGTTGGGATTGTCCGCCTCCAGCATGGTTGGCGTGACGATGTGTTGTCCAAGGATCCGGTCGCGGATGCCTGGGGCGTACCCCTCGATGATGTCGACCACGCGGTTTGCGAAGGGTTCGGCCGCGTCTTCCCAATCAGTCGCCGTGATCTTACCCTTTGCGTCACCCTTGATGGTGCCGGGAGCCATGCGGACCTGCAGCCAGAGCACGTGTTTCCCCGTGGGCGCGCGGGAGGGGTCCACCACGGTGGGTTGGCCGCAGACGATCACAGGTTCATCCGGCAAAAGGCCTGCCTTGGCCTGGGCGTAGGTGCGGGCCATCTGGTCCATCGAAGGGGCAAGGTGCACGTAGGCAAAGCGTTTCAGTTCTGGTGTGATCCAGACGGGCAGTCCGTCCATGGCGAGGTGGATCATCATGGTGCCCGGTGCGTGCTGAAAGCCCTTCATGGCCGCATCATGCCGTGTGTTGCCGGTGCCGCCGGTCAGTTTGAGGAGTGCGGAGG
>JABDKA010000139.1 GCA_013002405.1 Sulfitobacter sp.
CTATTTCTCGACCGAGGAAGACGTGCGCGCCTATTACGACGAGATGCGGCACATGCTCGCCTCCCAGCGTGCCGCTCCGAATTCGCCCCAGTGGTTCAACACCGGCCTGCACTGGGCCTATGGCATCGACGGTCCCGCGCAGGGCCATTACTATGTCGACTACAAGACCGGCAAGCTGACCCGCTCCAAGTCTTCCTACGAACATCCCCAGCCGCACGCCTGCTTCATCCAGTCCGTCGCGGACGATCTCGTGGGCGACGGCGGCATCATGGACCTCTGGGTGCGCGAGGCGCGGCTTTTCAAGTACGGCTCCGGCACAGGCACCAACTTCTCCTCTCTGCGGGCAGAGGGCGAGAAGCTGTCGGGCGGTGGCAAGTCGTCCGGTTTGATGGGTTTTCTGAAGATCGGCGATCGTGCAGCCGGCGCCATCAAATCGGGCGGCACCACCCGCCGCGCGGCCAAGATGGTGATCGTGGACGCCGATCACCCGGATATCGAGGATTTCATCAACTGGAAGGTGCTGGAAGAGCAGAAGGTCGCCTCCATCGTCGCAGGCTCAAAGATGCACGAGCAGAAGCTCAATCTGTTGTTCGCAGCTATCAAGGGCTGGGACGGGGCAGAGGAAGACGCCTATGATCCTGCCAAGAACGACCAGTTGAAGTCGGCCATTCGCGAGGCCAAGAAGGTTTCGATCCCCGAGACCTACGTCAAACGCGTGCTGGACTACGCCAAGCAGGGCCACACCTCGATTGAGTTCCCGACCTACGATACAGATTGGGACTCAGAGGCCTATAACTCTGTCTCCGGTCAGAACTCCAACAACTCCATCCGGGTGACGAATGCCTTCCTCAGGGCCGTCGAAAAGGATGCCGACTGGGAACTGATCGACCGGGTCACCGGCCGCGTCTCCAAGACCGTCCGCGCCCGTGATCTGTGGGAACAGGTGGGCCATGCCGCCTGGGCCTGCGCCGATCCCGGCATCCAGTACCACGATACGGTAAACGACTGGCACACATGCCCCGAAGATGGTGCGATTCGCGGCTCGAACCCCTGTTCGGAGTACATGTTCCTGGACGATACGGCCTGCAACCTGGCCTCCATGAACCTGCTCACCTTCCTGGAGGAGGGTGAGTTCAACGTCGAAGACTACATGCACGCCACGCGCCTCTGGACCGTGACGCTGGAAATCTCCGTGATGATGGCGCAGTTCCCCTCAAAGGAGATCGCGCAGCGGTCCTACGATTTCCGCACGCTGGGTCTGGGTTATGCCAACATCGGCGGTCTGCTGATGAATATGGGATACAGCTATGACAGCGACGAAGGCCGTGCGCTTTGTGGTGCGCTTACGGCGATCCTGACTGGCGTCTCCTATGCGACCTCCGCCGAAATGGCGGGTGAGCTGGGGGCCTTCCCCGGCTACGCCAAGAACGCCGATCACATGCTGCGCGTTATCCGCAATCACCGTAACGCGGCCTACGGCAATGACACCGGCTACGAGAAGCTGAGCGTGAAGCCTGTCGGCCTCGACCACGAAAACTGCCCGCAGCCGGGCCTGGTCGACGTGGCCATGTCCTGCTGGGACGAGGCCTTGAAGCTGGGCGAGGCGCACGGCTACCGCAATGCGCAGGTGTCGGTCATCGCCCCAACCGGGACCATTGGCCTGGTGATGGACTGCGACACGACGGGGATTGAGCCGGACTTCGCCCTGGTGAAGTTCAAGAAGCTGGCCGGTGGCGGCTACTTCAAGATCATCAACCAGTCGGTGCCTGCCGCGCTCGAAAAGCTCGGCTACGGCTCTGCCCAGATCGAAGAAATCGTATCTTACGCGGTGGGCCACGGCACCATCGGCAATGCGCCGGGCATCAACCACACGTCGCTTGCCGGTCACGGCTTCGGCCCGAACGAGCTGGCCAAAGTGGATGCGGCGCTGGCCTCGGCCTTCGACATCCGCTTTGTCTTCAACCAGTGGACCCTGGGCGAGGAGTTCTGCACGCAGGTTCTGGGCATCCCGGCCGAAAAGCTGAACGATCCGACCTTCGATCTGCTGAAATCGCTGGGCTTTTCCCGCAAGGATATCGAGGCGGCCAACGACCACGTCTGCGGCACCATGACCCTGGAAGGGGCACCGCATCTCAAAGAAGAGCACTATGGCATCTTTGACTGCGCGAACCCCTGCGGCAAGAAGGGCAAGCGCTACCTTTCGGTCAACAGCCACATCTACATGATGGCGGCGGCACAGAGCTTCATCTCGGGGGCCATCTCCAAGACGATCAACATGCCCAACGACGCCACCATCGAAGACTGCCAGAAGGCCTATGAGCTTTCCTGGTCGCTCGGCATCAAGGCCAATGCGCTCTACCGCGACGGCTCCAAGCTCAGCCAGCCCCTTGCGGCGGCGCTGGTCGAGGACGACGAGGAGGCGGCCGAGGTGCTGGAAAGCGGCTCAATCACCGAAAAGGCAACCGTGCTGGCCGAGAAGATCGTCGAGAAGGTCGTGGTCAAGGAGATCATCCGCTCCAACCGCGAAAAGATGCCCCAGCGGCGCAAGGGCTATACCCAGAAGGCCATCGTGGGCGGCCACAAGGTCTATTTGCGGACAGGCGAGTATGAGGACGGCAAGCTTGGTGAGATCTTCATCGACATGCACAAGGAAGGTGCGGGTTTCCGTGCGATGATGAACAACTTCGCCATCGCCGTCTCGGTCGGCCTCCAGTATTGCGTGCCTCTGGAGGAGTTCGTGGATGCCTTTACCTTCACCAAGTTCGAACCGGCGGGCATGGTCCAGGGCAACGAGACGATCCGCAACGCGACCTCGATACTTGACTATATCTTCCGCGAACTGGCGGTCTCCTACCTTGACCGGACCGATCTGGCCCATGTGAAACCCGAAGGCGCCACATTTGACGATCTGGGCCGGGGCGAGGAGGAGGAGAATGTCGGCAACGTCTCCGAGCTGTCGGATGGGGCGGCCAGCAAATCGCTGGAGGTCCTCAGGCAGATCAGCTCAACCGGTTATCTGCGCAACCGTCTGCCACAGGAACTGGTGGTGCTGAAAGGCGGCCAGGCCGAGGAGATGACCGTGGCGGCGATCGCTCCCGCGGTTGGTGACGCCGGTGTGGCGGTGGCCATGACCACCAGCACCTCGGTTGCCTCCGGCACGGTGGCGCTGGACGCGCGGACCAAGGCCAAGATGCAGGGCTACGAAGGCGAGGCGTGCGGTGAATGCGGCAACTTCACCCTGGTGCGCAACGGGACCTGCATGAAGTGCAACACCTGCGGCGGGACAAGCGGGTGTAGCTGATGGAAATAAGGTGGGGCACAGATTGGTGCCCAGCTTGAGACCGGGGGGGTTCTCATCGTTCGCAGGCGAACGACTGCCGCCACTCCGCAGCCCCGGCGCAGCCGGGGCGCGGGACATGGAGCGGGTGCGCTCGCTCCTGACGACGTTCAGGCCGCAGGCAATGATATATCGAGCGGTTATAATATTGAGCCTGAACGGCGAAACTGGCGGAGAGCTTCGGCTCTCCGCTTTTTCTTTCCTACTTCCCGGTCTTCGCGTCCGCCCCGGACTTGATCCGGGGCCTCGTGGGCCCCGTTCAACCTTGTCCGTCGAGGTCCCGGGTCAAGCCCGGGAAGGGTCTCTGCAAAAGCAGGCTTCAGAAAAGCTCATCCACCGACGCCCCCCGCGCCAGCCCCATCTCCCGGCGCAGCTGTGCGCGGGCCCGGGCCAGACGGGACATGACCGTGCCGGGGGGCAGGTTCAGGCGGGTGGCAAGGGCGGCAGGGCTCACCTCACCCTCCTGCACCAGGCGCATGAGCCGCCGCTGGTTGGGGGGCAGGCGCGTGATGGCCGCGGCCAGTTCCGCGCAGGCGATGCGCTGGGGCGCGACCGGTTTGGTGGTCAGCAGGTCTTCACGGATTTCTTCGGAAGGCCGCCGCCTGCGCCAGCGCGCCCGGGCCAGGTTGTGCAGCAGGATCATGGCGTAGCGGTCGGGCGCGTCGATCCCGCGTCCCGCCGCCATTTGCTGCCATAGGCGCAAGGCCGCCTCCTGCGCCAGGTCCTGTGCCGCCTCAGGGCTGTCGGTTAGCCGTCGGGCACGGCCTTCCAGCCGGGGCAGCAGTTCATCGAAAAAACCGACATCCATGCCGGACCTCTTTCCTTTTGACCCAGCATGACATCTTCACGCCCTGCAACCAGTGCGGGCATTTCCGCCGATGGCGTCCTTTCGCTCTTTTTCGGCCAAGCCTTGCCCATTGACCCGTGCGCCATCGGCAGGCTGCCGCGCGTGCGGGCAGGGGGCCGGACGCCGACCGTCTCAGGCGGCTCTATCCCCGTGAAGGCAGCAAGGCCTTCGAGCAAGAACCCAAGAAAGGGAGATCACAATGACACGTATCACTCAATTCGCAGCACTCGCCGTTGCCATCGCTTCGGTGCCCGCATTCGCCATGGGCGCGGGCGCACAGGAGGTGGATGCCAACGGGGACGGCCTT
>JABDKA010000155.1 GCA_013002405.1 Sulfitobacter sp.
AAATCTCTACACCCCTCCTCACCCTGCCGCCGCGGCTGTCTCCTTGATCCGCTCGATCATGGCCCGCAGCCCGTTCGACCGTTGCGCAGAGAGATGATCGTTCAGCCCCAGGCGAGCCATTTCGGCCCTGGCATCCACTTCCAGAACTTCTGACGGGCTCAAGCCATTGTAAAGCCTGCGCAATAGGGCGATCAGGCCCGATACGATCATGGCGTCGCTTGCCCCATCGAAGTGAAACTTGCCATTCTCGATCCGGGCGTGCAGCCAGACCTGTGACGCGCAGCCCTCCACCTTGGTCGATGGCACGCACAGGGAGGCATCCAGCGCTTCCATCGCCTTGCCCTCATCAATTACCATCCGGTAACGGTCTTCCCAGTCTTCCAGGAATTCGAAGTCTTCGACCAGTTCTTCGAATGCAGCGCTTGCCATGAAACGGATCCCTTCTTGCCTGCGGCAGACCTAGGTGCGGCACCCCCAAAGGTCCACCCCCTTCCCAAGGCTGAAACGATGGGTTAGTCAAAAGCATCGCGTTTTTCGAGAAGGCCAGCCATGCGCAAGACCCTCATTCTTCTCCTGGTCTCCTCCCTGGCCCTGGCCGCCTGCGGGGCGGTGCGTGAAAGCCGCATCAATCCCTTCAACTGGTTTGGCCCCTCCCGGTCCGAACCGGTCCAGTCTCAGGAAAACACCAATCCGCTGATCCCCCGTGGCGGCGGGCTTTTCAGCCGCGCCCGGGCGGAAGAGGCCATTTATGTGGGCCTTCCCTTTGAGCAAATAACGGATCTCAAGGTCGAAAAGGTGCCGGGCGGCGCGATCATCCGCGCGACGGGTCTTGCCGCGCGGCAGGGCATCTACGCGGTACAACTCACACCCGAGAATGAAGAAGAGGCCGCCGTCGATGGCGTGTTGACCTACCGGCTGGAGGGTGTGCGCCCGACCCGCGCTACCCCCGTGGGCGCCAAACCCACGCGGGAGGTCACCGCAGCACGCCGCCTGACTGACCGCGAGCTGCGCGGCGTGCGGACGATCCGTGTCGAAGGGCAGCAAAACGTGCGCGTGGTGCGGCGCTGACCGCCCTTCCCCCGCGCCTGATCCGGCGCTTTTTCCGTCAGGCTTTCGCGGCAGTCACGATGATTTCAACCGCCAGATCGGGTCTCGCCAGCCTTGCCTCACCGCAGGCGCGTGCGGGCGCTCCGCCCTCAGGCACCCAGGCATCCCAAACGCCGTTCATTTCCGCAAAATCGGCCATATCGGCCAGCCAGATCACGGCCTGAAGGATGCGAGAGCTGTCCGAGCCCGCTTCGGCCAACAGCGTATCAACCTTGGCCAGACAATCCCGGGTCTGTTGCGTCACGCTGGCACCGGCGGTGCCAACCTGGCCGGCCAGATAGATCGTGTCACCGTGGATCACAATCTGGCTCATTCGCTGAGTGGTGTGTTTTCTTTCGATATCAGACATTTCCACGCCCTTCCTAAACCTCGACCACTGCCACATCACTGCCCTGCGCCGTGAGGGCGATCTTCCCGTCGCAAAGCCGCAGCGCATCAATGCCAAAGACCTCGCGCCGCCAGCCCTTGAGCGCGGGCACGTCCCGCATCCCGGCGGCAATCGCATCCAGGTCAGCCGCGGGCGCAATCAGCTTGGCGGCCACGCCCTCCTGTTCGGTCTTTGCCTTCAGCAGAACACGCAGCAGATCGGCAAGGGCCGGGTTCACCTGCAGCTTGTCGCGGGACCGATCGGGCTTGGGCATCTCCGCCGGAGGACAATCCACGCCCTTCGACACCGCCTCAAGGATCCCTTCGGCAATGTCCCCGCGCCGCGCCTCGCGCAACAGCAGCCTGGCGCGCCCCAGCTCTTCTTTCGATCCGGGCTTCAGGCTGGCCAGTTCCACCAGCGCATCATCCTTGAAGACCCGGTTGCGCGGCACATTACGCTCCTGCGCATAGGTTTCCCGAAAGGCTGCCAATTCGCGAACGATAGACAGAAACTTGGGCGAATTTGTCCTTGTCTTGACCCTTCTCCAGGCCTCATGCGGCTGGGTGATGTAGGTCTCTGCACTGGTCAGCGTGACCAGCTCCTCCTCCACCCAGCGGCCTCTGCCGGTCTGGGCCAGTTTCTCGGCCAGGAATTCGTAGATTTGGCGCAGATGTGTCACATCGGCCAGCGCGTATTTCTTCTGTGCGTCCGACAGCGGCCTGCGCGACCAGTCGGTAAAGCGGGACGTCTTGTCGACACCCCCCTTGGTGATCTTGCGCACCAGGGTCTCATAACCCACCTGTTCACCGAAGCCGCAGACCATGGCGGCAACCTGGGTGTCGAAAAGCGGGACGGGAAAGACCCGCGCATCAACAAAGAAGATCTCCAGATCCTGCCGCGCGGCGTGAAACACCTTGACCACCGAGGTGTCGCGGAAGAGATCGTAAAGCGGGTCGAGCAGAATGCCCTCGGCCAGCGGGTCGACCAGCACCGCGTTGCTGTCGTCGGTGCCCGGCATGGCCAGCTGGACAAGGCAGAGTTTGGAATAATAGGTGCGTTCACGCAAAAATTCGGTATCGACCGTGACATAAGGCTGCTGCGCCGCCTGCTGGCAAAATTCGGCCAGATCGGCGGTCGTTGTTATTGTTTTCATAGGTTCGCTTTGTTGAAATGCATCTGGCTTTGGGGCGTTTTTGACTGCTACAGCATGTCCTGCCGCTTGACCAGTCAGCCGTTGATGGTGACCGGCGTGCGGTCCCCTGCCGCAAATCGGCGCAGAACGGCCGGGTAGAGACGGTGCTCAAGCTCAAGCACCCGAGCGGCGAGGCTTTCCGGCGTGTCATCCGCACCAATTTTGAGCGTCGCCTGGCCAAGGATGGGACCATCGTCCAGCTCCGCTGTCACCTCGTGTACCGTGCAGCCGTGGTAGCGGTCTCCTGCCGCCAGCGCCCGGGCGTGGGTGCACAGGCCGCGGTACTTCGGCAGCAGCGAAGGATGGATGTTGATCATGCGACCTGCCCAGTCACCAACAAAGCCCCCCGTCAGCACACGCATGAACCCGGCCAGGCAGATGATGTCGGGCACGTGGGGGGCCAGGTTGGCGCTCAGCGCCGCTTCAAAGGCCGCCCGGTCACCCTTGAAAGGCCGGTGATCCACCACTTCGGTGGCCAGCCCCCGTTCCCGCGCCCAGGCGATGCCCCCCGAATCCGGATTGTTCGACAGAACCACGCATGGCCTTGCGGGATGGTCGCCGGTCATATCC
>JABDKA010000160.1 GCA_013002405.1 Sulfitobacter sp.
TCCCGACGAGCGACGCCTTGCCGAACTTGATCTTTTCCCAGAGCGCCCAGGACAGCGAGGCGGTCGCGGCGGAGATATGGGTCACCGTCAGGGCCATCGCGGCCCCGCCGTCAGCGGCCAGTTGCGAGCCCCCGTTGAAGCCGAACCAGCCGACCCAAAGAAGGGCCGCGCCGATCATGACCATGCCGGGATTGTGGGGCGGTGTTGTCTGGTTCTTGCGGGCGCCCAGCATGATTGCCAGTACCAGCGCCGCAATGCCTGCGGTTTCATGCACCACGATGCCACCGGCGAAATCCTTCACGCCTGTGTCCCCGAAGATGCCCCCGTCCGCCAGCATCCCGCCGCCCCAGACCCAGTGGACCACCGGCGCATAGCAAAGCAGCATCCACAGCGCCGAGAAAAGCAGCATGAAACCGAAGCTGATGCGCTCAACGTAGGCCCCGACGATGAGGGCCGGAGTAATGATGGCAAAGGTCATCTGGAAGGCGAAGAAAAGCACTTCGGGCAGAGTGCCGCTGAGCGAGTCAGCCGACACTCCGTTCAGGCCGATCTTGCCCAGCCCGCCCCAGATCCCGCTTTCACCCGGGCCGAAGGCGATGGAGTAGCCCACCAGGAACCACAGGACCGACATCAGGCAGGCGATGGCGTAGCAGTGCATGAAAACGCTCAGCACGTTGCGGGCGCGCACGAGGCCGCCGTAGAAAAGGGCAAGACCCGGCAGGGTCATCAGCAGAACAAGGGCAGTCGCGGTTATGATCCACGCGGTATCGGCGGCATTCATCGGGGCTCACTCCGGAGGTTGGTAAAATTGGTCCGGGCACCTTGGCGATCCGCCGCGCATAGGAAAGCGTCAGCCTGCCGATTTCCTGTGCATTTATCGAAGAGATGAAATTTTGGGCAGGTAGCCGCTGCCCCAGATGAAAATCAGGGCAGAGTCCGAATGACTTCCAGCAATATCTGCAGCGCGTGGTCCCGCGCGGCTGTCCTGACACGTGCACGCCCCAGTGCGCCGAAGTCCCGCGTTTCTGTCGCGCAGCCATCTGCGGTCGCCACGCCGAAGCAGACCCGGCCTTCCGGCTTGTGCTCCGACCCGCCCGGTCCGGCAATGCCCGTGATGGACACCGCCACCGCCGCGTCAGAGCGCGCCAGCGTGCCCTGCGCCATCTCGGCGGCGACCTCTTCCGATACGGCACCGTAGGCAGTGAGCGTCGCCTCCCGCACACCGATCAGTTCCACCTTGGCCGCGTTCGTATAGGTGACAAAGCCGCGGTCCATCATCGCGGATGAGCCTGCGACCTCCGTCAGGGCGGCAGCGACCATACCGCCGGTGCAGCTTTCCGCACAGGCAATCATGATCCCCTTTTCAATCGCGTTTTCAAGTATTTGTGCGGCTATGCTCACCTAGAGCACCCCGTGATAGAGGGCGGCAAGCGCCAGCACCCCGAGGGCGGCAAAGAGGCCCGCAATCACATCGTCCAGCATCACGCCCAAGGGCCCCTCGCGCCTGTCCGCCCAACCCACCAGCCAGGGTTTCCGGATGTCGAACAGCCGGAACAACAGGAAGGCGGCGATCCAGCCGGGCCACATGGCAAGGATGGAGATCTGCATTGACCAGGCGGCATAGCTGAGGGGAAAGAGGGCGATCCATTGTCCGGCCAATTCATCAATGACGATCTCGGACGGATCGTGGTCCGTCTGGCCAGCCGTCATTCGTGCCGTGGCCCAAAAGCCCAAGATGCAGGCAAGTGCCGTCCCCAGCAGAAGTGCCGGGAATCCGCCCAGTGTGTGAACCAGCCAGGCCCAGGGCAGGGCAACGAGTGATCCCCAGGTGCCGGGCGCAGGCCGGATGTAGCCGACGCCCAGAACGGTCGCGATCAGACGCGCCAGCATCAGTTCTTCACCAGGGTGGCGGTGGCGAGACAGGCGATCCCTTCGCCCCGCCCGGTAAAGCCAAGCCGTTCAGAAGTCGTCGCCTTGACTGAGACGCGGCCAATCTCAAGCCCCATGATCTCGGACATGCGCTGGCGCATGGCGTCGGCGTGAGGCCCGATCTTGGGCATCTCACAAATGAGCGTGCAGTCGATGTGGCCGATGGCAAACCCCATTTCACCCGCCAGCGCGACGGCGTGGCGCAGAAAGACCTCGCTCCCCGCTCCTTTCCATTGCGGATCGGAGGGCGGGAAGTGCTGGCCGATATCACCGCGCGCCAGTCCGCCATAGATCGCATCCGTCACCGTATGCATTCCCACGTCGGCATCGGAATGGCCCACAAGCCCCTGTTCATAAGGTATTCTGACCCCGCAGAGGATCACGTGATCCCCTGGCCCGAAGGCGTGGACGTCAAAACCGTTGCCTGTGCGAATGTCCATGCGGCTCTCCAATATGCGCGCGGCGCGGGCGAAATCCTCGGTGCTGGTGATTTTGAGATTATCGGCGCTGCCGGGGGTGATGGCAACGGACAGGCCCGCAGCCCGGGCAACAGCCACGTCATCCGCCGCTGGTCCGTCGTAGGCGGCGTGCGCGGCGCGGATCGCGGCAAGGTCAAACCCTTGCGGTGTCTGAGCCGCAAACAGCCCTGCGCGGTCCTGCAGGCCTGTGACCTTGCCCTCCTCGCCCTGCCAGAGGGCATCGCTGATCGGAAGGCCGGGCGCTGCGGCGTCGGACCTCAGCAGGGCCGCAATGACGCCCGAGATGATCTCCGCACTCACGCAGCACCGCGCTGCGTCGTGGATCAGCACCTTGCCCTCCTTGGGCAACAGCGCCAGCCCCTTGCGGACCGAATCCGACCGTTCCGCGCCCCCCTCGGCCACCAGAAGACCGCGATCGCGCAACACCTTGCCCTCCGTCGCCATGTCGTCGGGGTGCAGGACCACCGCGATGCCGGTGACCTCCTGATGCCGCGCAAAGGCGGCGATGGTGTGGTCTATGACCCGCCGTCCCGCGACCCGCTGCCATTGCTTGGGCACGGGCCCGCCCGCGCGCAGGCCCCGGCCTGCGGCGACGATCAGGGCATGGATGTTCACGGAAGAAGGGCCTTGGTCATGACCCCTGTCTAGGCAAAGGGGGCTGACCGCGCAATCGCCCTCTGCAGCTGCCTAATTTTTGTGCAACGCACTTCACGACCGCGTTGGGAAACCGCCCGAAACATTGCCCTTTCGTGGCGATCTGCCTACACCCGTGCCAGTTGCACAAGGATTAAGCATGTGAGCGCGGCGGCACTGCCCCTGGACCTGACCCCACCTGTGTTTCTGGCCCCGATGGCCGGAATCACCGATCTGCCTTTCCGCAGGCTGGTGTCCCGTATCGGGGCCGGGCTGGTCGTGTCCGAGATGGTGGCCAGCCAGGAACTGCTGGCCCGCCGCCCCGGCACCCGTGAAAAGGCGGAACTTGGCCTGGGCGTGGCGGGGACCGCTGTGCAGATCGCCGGGCGGGAGGCCGCCCCGATGGCCGAGGCGGCGCGGATGATCGCCGATCAAGGCGCGCGGATCATCGACATCAACATGGGCTGTCCTGCCAAGAAGGTCACCAACGGCGCCTCGGGGTCTGCTCTCATGAAGACGCCCGATCACGCCCTGCGGCTGATCGAGGCTGTGGTGAATGCGGTCGACGTGCCTGTAACGCTTAAAACCAGGCTTGGCTGGGATGAAGAGATGCTGAACGCCCCTATGATCGCACGGCGCGCGGAGGCGGCGGGCATCTGTTTGATCACCATCCACGGGCGCACGCGCTGCCAGTTCTACAAGGGGCGCGCCAATTGGCGGGCCATCGCGCGGGTAAAGGATGCGGTCAGTATACCCGTGATCGCCAACGGGGACATCACCTGCGCACGGGCAGCCCGGACAGCGCTGAGCCATTCCGGAGCGGATGGCGTGATGGTGGGCCGGGGCGCGCAGGGCAAACCCTGGTTGCTGGCGGAAATCGCCGCCGACCTCTACCGCACCGAGGTGCCCAAAGTGCCGCAGGGGAAGGCCTTTGCCGATATGGTCGTCGGCCATTACGAGGACATGCTTGCCTTCTATGGCGAGCCCCTTGGTGCCCGCGTCGCGCGCAAACATCTGGGCTGGTACATGGACACCGCGGCGACCCCCGCAGAGCTCAGGCGTCTGGTGCTGACTGCCGTCAGCCACCAGCATGTTGTCAAGCTTCTGCCCGCCGCCCTGTCCGAAGACCACGCGAGGCAAACCGCATGAATTCCGACCGCCGCATCTGGACCTCCCTTCCAATCCCAACGATCCTGATCGGGCCGGACGATCTGATTGAAGACATTAACCCGGCCGCCGAAGGATTCCTGAATGCCTCTGTCAAGACGGTGGTCGGCAGCCCGGTTTGGGACACAGTTGCGGTTGATTATCCGCTTGAACCTGCCTTCAGCCGGGCGCGGGAAAGCGAGACCGCGCTTTTCGTAAACGATGTTGATGTGGGCAGCGGCGCGCGCGCGCCGCAGAAATCCGCCCTTGAAATCGCGCCCCTGTCCGGGATGGCGGGGCACATGCTGATGATGATCTCCCCAAGGGAGCTTTCGGGTCGGATGACGCAGAACCATTCGGTGAAATCGGCGGCTAAGTCGGCCATCGGGATGGCCGAAATGCTGGCGCACGAAATCAAGAACCCGCTTGCGGGTATCACCGGTGCGGCACAGCTACTTTCCATGAACCTCGGTGCGGAAGAGCTTGAATTAACGGACCTTATCGTCGCCGAAAGCCGCCGGATCGTGAAACTTCTGGAGCAGGTAGAGCAGTTCGGCAATCTCTCCGAACCGGTCCGCACACCCGTCAACATCCACGACGTGCTGGATCGGGCCAGACGTTCCGCCCTTCTGGGATTTGGCGCGCAGATGAAGATTGTGGAGGACTACGACCCCTCTCTGCCTTCTGCCTGGGGGGATAAGGACCAGTTGCTTCAGGTGGTGCTGAACCTGCTCAAGAACGCCTCCGAAGCGGCGGGCAAGACCGGCGGCAAGATAATACTGCACACCTATTTCGAACATTCCTTTTCCATGCGCCGCGCCGATGGGACGGGCACCTCTCTGCCGTTGCAGATTGAGATTATCGATGACGGGCCCGGCCTGCCGGAGGCGATCAAAGGCGATATCTTTGATCCATTCGTATCGGGCCGCGAGAACGGCACCGGCCTCGGCCTCGCCCTCGTCAGCAAGATCATCTCGGAACACGACGGCTGGATTTCGGTCGATTCCGTGCCCGGCAAAACCGTCTTTCGCATTTCATTGCCGCGCGCACCCACCCCCAAGAAGAACCAGGAGAGCTAATCATGGATGGCACCGTTCTTGTCGCCGACGACGATCGCACGATCCGCACTGTTCTGACCCAGGCCCTGACGCGGGCGGGGTGCAAGGTGCACGCGACCTCCAGCCTGACCACGCTGATGCGCTGGGTCGCCGAGGGGCGCGGCGACGCGGTGATCACCGATGTGGCCATGCCCGACGGGAACGGGTTGGAAATGCTGCCGAAGATCTCTCAGGATCGCCCGAACCTACCGGTTATCGTGATTTCGGCCCAGAACACGATCATGACGGCGATCAAGGCGACCGAGGCCAATGCCTTCGATTACCTGCCCAAACCCTTCGACCTGCCCGACCTGATGAAGCGCACCGCCCGCGCCCTGGACAAAAGCGCGCCGCAAAGGGCTGTGGCCCCCGCACCCGCGCGGGGGGATGCGGACCGCGATGACCTGCCACTGGTGGGACGCACACCGGTAATGCAGGCCCTCTACCGCCTGGTCGCACGCGTGATGAACACCGATTTGCCGGTGCTGATCTGGGGCGAAAGCGGCACGGGCAAATCCCTGATCGGCCGCGCGATCCATGATTTTTCGGATCGGCGTACGTTGCCCTTCGTGACCGTGACGGGGGCCGATCTGCAGGACATCGAAGGCCCCGCGCGGGTTCTGGCGCGGGTGCGGGGCGGCACGCTTCTGATCGATGAAATTGCCGACATCTCGGAAGAGGTACAGGCCCGAATCGCGCGCATGATGGACGCACCGGGCGAATATACGCCCCGTTTTCTGGCCACCAGCCAATCGGATCTTGCCGCCGCCATGAAGGAAGGGCGCCTGCGGCGCGATCTCTACTATCGCCTGTCGGGCGCAACGGTGCACGTGCCAGCGCTGCGCGACCGGGTTGAGGATATCGAACTGCTCGCCAGGCACTTCCTGGACCGGGCCGAGGGGGGCACGTCGGGCCGTGAGCTTTCAGAAGGGGCCAGTCGTGTCTTTACCACCTACCAATGGCCCGGGAACGTGCGCCAGCTGGAACACGCAATGCGTCAGCTGGCCCTGACCAGCCGCGCGGCAGAGATCAGCCAGGCTGAAGCTGAACAGGTCCTGGGTACCCAGCCCGCGCCCGAGCCGATCCACGCGGAGGCCAACACAGAAAGGCTCGGTGCCTCCGTTGAACGGCATCTGCGGCGCTATTTCGACCAGCACGGAGGGGAGCTGCCGCCCCCTGGTCTCTACGCACGGATATTGCGCGAGATCGAGGTGCCGCTGATTGAAATCTCCCTCGCTGCAACGTCAGGCAACCAGGCGAAATGCGCCGATCTGCTGGGGATCAACCGCAATACTTTGCGCAAGAAGATCACCGAACTGGATATTGAGGTGACACGGGGGCGCAAAATGATGTAAAAGCGCCACATAACCGTGGCCATCGTGTCTCATCCAAAGGATGTGTGCGTTCAGGACCACAAAATATGGCGGTAGGTGCATTCGCGCACCACATCATCGGTGAGGGCAACGGGTGGCAACCCGGTCACGCAGTATAACTCTGGAGTCCATCGGCCGTCTGCGGCGCCTGCGCCGTGTTCGGAACCTGTCCACTCTCGGGCTTGTCGTGTTGGGTCCGGTTCTGGCAATGGCCACCTATCTGGTGTTGGGGCCGCTGGGGCAGGGGGCGGATACTTTCAGCCTGCGGCTTATCCTGCTGACGGACCTTGTCTATGTGTTGGTTGTTGCGGCGCTGGTTCTGGCCCAGGTTGCCCGGCTGATTGCCGCCCGCCGGGCAAAATCTGCTGGCTCCCGGCTGCACCTGCGGCTCACGGGTGTCTTCGCACTCATGGCCCTGATCCCCACCGTCTCGGTCGCAGTCTTCGCGGGTCTGACGATCAACGTCGGTCTTGAGGGTTGGTTTTCCGACCGGGTGCGCAGTGTGGTGGGCAACTCGCTCGCCGCGGCGGAGGCTTACGAAAGCGAACAGCGAGAGGATCTGACGGCTGACGCGCGCACGCTGGCCCGCAGCATTGACCAGGCGCGCAGGCAGGGCATCAACCTCAGCGACAGTGAGCTATTGGGCGAAGGCCAGCGGCAGATCCAGCGAGGTCTGCGTGAAGCCTATCTTATTGACGGTACGGCACAAATCCGTGCGCGCGGGGATCGGTCCTATTTATTCGACTATGAGCCACCAAGCCTGCAGCAACTGAACCGCGCCGCCGAAGAGGGGCTGCTGATCATCGCGGACTGGGGCAACAACGAATACCGCGCGCTGGTGCCGCTGCAGTCTTTCGTAGACCGCTATCTCTATGTCAGCCGGGATGTGGACGGTGAGATCCTATCGCTACTCGACGACACCAAGGAAACCGTGCGCCTCTACCAGCAGCTCGAATCCGAGCGCGGACGCCTGCTCTTCGAATTCGGACTGCTCTACATCGGTTTTGCTGTGATCCTGATCCTGGCCGCTGTCTGGCTGGGACTGTGGTTCGCTGAACGTCTGTCCGGCCCCGTCGGACGGCTGACCGGTGCGGCGCAGCAGGTCGGGGCAGGGGATCTCAACGTGCGCGTCCGGGAGGAAGAGGGCGACGATGAGATCGCCATGCTGGGCCGCTACTTCAACCAGATGACCCGTCAGCTGAAGGGGCAGCGGGAGACGCTTCTCGATAATACGCGCCAGATCGAAAGGCGGCGCAGGCTCTTTGATTCGGTGCTCAGTTCCGTCACCTCCGGCGTCGTCGGGCTTGACCCCGAAGGCCGTGTGACCTTCGTCAACCGCTCCGCCATGCGCCTGCTCGACTGGTCGGAAGAGCAGCAATCGGTCGCGCTGTCGGTCGCGGTGCCCGAATTCGGCCCGCTTTTCGAAGCGCTTGCACAGGGACCGCAGGAGATCATGCAGGGGGAGGTCAAGGTCTCACGCCAGGGGACCATGGAAAACCTGCTGGTGCGGCTGGCTACCCGCCGGGCGGAGGACGGGCGTCTGGAAGGTTACGTGGTGGCTTTTGACGATGTGACGGACCTGGTCAGCGCCCAGCGGATGGCTGCCTGGGGCGACGTGGCGCGGCGCATCGCCCACGAGATTAAAAACCCCCTGACCCCGATTCAGCTGTCCGCGGAGCGTATCAAGCGCAAATTCGGCCCAAAGGTGGGTGAGGAGGACAGCGATGCCCTGGAACAGATGACGGGTGTGATCATCCGCCAAACCGGTGATCTTCGGCGGATTGTCGATGAGTTTTCCAAGTTCGCCCGCATGCCGGAGCCGGAAACTTCCGTACAGGATTTGAACCAACTTGTGCGCGATGCGGTTCTGTTACAGCAGACCGGGCAACCGGACGTGGAGATTGCGGTCGATCTGCCGAAGGAGTCGGTGATGGCGCAGATCGATGCGACAATGATCTCTCAAGCCCTCACGAACTTGATCAAGAACGCCGGGGAAGCCATTGAAACTCTGCATAGAAAAGGTGCGCCTGAGGGGCACGTGCCCCGCATCGAGGTGACGATGAAGACCCTCAAACACCAAGCGCGTATCACCATCGCAGACAATGGCATCGGCTTGCCCGAAGACCGGGCGCGGCTGTTTGAGCCCTACGTAACCACCCGAAGCGAGGGGACGGGCCTGGGCCTGCCCATCGTCAAGAAGATTATCGAAGAGCACGGCGGTACGCTGACGCTCGAAAATGCACCCAAATTTGAAAACCAGAGCCATTCCGGCGCGATGGCGGTCATTAAACTGCCTCTCGTGCCCCAGACCCTTGAGACCAACGCGGAGACCGAAAATGAGTGACATTCTGATTGTGGACGACGAACGCGATATCCGGGAGCTGATCTCGGACATTTTGCAAGATGAAGGCTTTGCCACCCGGCTTGCGGGCAACTCGGATGAGGCGATGAGCGAGATCAACGCCGAGCCGCCCGCGCTGATGATTCTCGACATCTGGCTGAAGGATAGCCGGATGGACGGCATCGACATCCTCAAGACGGTCAAGCGGGACAATCCGGATGTTCCGGTGGTGATCATTTCGGGTCACGGCAACATCGAAATCGCGGTCGCCGCGATCAAGCAGGGGGCCTACGATTTCATCGAAAAACCCTTCAACATCGACCAGCTTCTTGTGGTGATCCGTCGCGCAATGGAAACCTCGCGCCTGCGTCGGGAGAACCAAACCCTCAAGCGCCGCGATGTGGCAAGCGCCGACATGCTGGGCAATTCCGCCGCCTTCCGTGCTCTGACGGGGCAACTGGACAAGGTCACAAAGTCAAACGGGCGGGTCATGCTGACGGGGCCCGCGGGCTCCGGCAAGGAGATTGCCGCGCGCTACATCCACGCCAATTCCAACCGCGCCTCGGCCCCTTTCGTGACTGTCAACTGCGCAGGGGTGGAGCCGGACCGAATGGAAGAGGTCCTCTTCGGCCGCGAAACACCCGATCGTGGGATCGAGCCGGGGCTGCTGGAGCAGGCCCACGGCGGTGTCGTCTATTTCGATGAGGTGGCGGACATGCCCTTGGGCACCCAGTCCAAGATCCTGCGGGTGCTGGTCGATCAGCAATTCACCCGTGTGGGCGGCAACGACAAGGTGCGCGTCGACCTGCGCGTCATCTCCTCCACCAACCGCGACCTCGATGCAGCGATCAAGGCAGAGGCTTTCCGTCAGGAGCTGTTCCATCGTCTCAACGTGGTGCCCATCGCCGTGCCTTCGCTTGAGGACCGGCGTGAGGACATTCCGATGCTGGCCGACCATTTCATCGGGGAATTCAACACCTCACAGGGCCTTCCGAAACGGAAGCTGAGCGATGACGCCGTGGCGCTGTTGCAGACCATGGTCTGGCCCGGCAACGTGCGTCAGCTGAAGAACCTGATTGAAAGGGTGCTGATCCTCGGCGACGGGACCGGCCCGATTGAGGCCCGCGAACTGCCGGGTGAAGAGGAGAGCAGTGAAGAGGAGGGCCGCGTCGTCCTTTCCGGTGCCCTTGCCACCCTGCCGCTGCGAGAGGCGCGCGAGGCTTTCGAGCGGGAGTATCTGCTGACCCAGATCAACCGGTTCGGCGGCAACATTTCCCGCACCGCGAACTTCGTCGGGATGGAGCGCAGCGCGCTGCACCGCAAGCTCAAGTCACTGGGCGTCGTCACCTCGGCCAAGTCCGGTGTGCGGGTCGCGCGGGTAGATGAGGAAGCGGAGGCAGAGGGCTGATATAGCTGAGTTTCTCGTGCTAAGATCGTGGTATAAGCCGGAAACGTTTCAGTCCGTCCCCAGTTCTGCCAGGACATCAACCCCCTGCATTTTCAGGAAATGCAGGATGTCGATGAAAATCCAGTTCTCCGCCAGCTTGTCGCCCTTGCGGTGATAGATATCCACCACCCGCATGTCGGCGCGGATGTCGTTCGGAGGTACACCTAGAAATCCATGGGTGTTGGTCAGCGTCAGGTTTGGCCAGCCGAAAAAGCCGCCGAAGGCCCCTTCAGCGATGCGGCACAGATGTCCGTTGAACACCCGCGACTCCATCCCTTGCCGGAAGGGGCCCTGGTGCTGTTCGATATAGCGGTCGATGGTAAAGGTCGCCCCGATGCCCTCGGGCCCCCACCAGATCATATCGTCGTGCCAGTTTTCCTGCAGTTCTTCCTTGGGGGTCTTGGCCCTGGGATCGGCATTGGCTGCGTCGATGCTGTCGATCATCCGGTCGATGATGTGCAGCGTCTTGCGGCCTTCTGCGGGGTCTTGCGGGTCCAAAAGCAGGCCATCATGCCCTTTGGGGCCGGGCTGTACCAGGTGGGCTGCCCGCTGGTCGGGGAAACGCCGGATGCCCGCCTGCGCCATAAAATGCAGAAGATCGCAGAAGAAGGCAGTCTCAACGATCTGCCCGTCCCGGACGCGGTTGAATTCCGCGTAGCGCAGCATGCTGATCTTGCCGGTCGGCGGGATGCCAAGGAAAGGTGTGTCGAAAAGCCCTAGGAGATGACCCATGGAGGCGGTCCAGATCTGGCTGCGGTCGGCGGTGCCGTTCTGACCGGCAAAGAAGATATCCTCGCGCCGTTGCAGATGGGAAAAGCTCCGCAGGACCGGTTTCCAGAAGATTTCCGCAACGCCCGTGGGGCCGGTCTGTGTGTTGAAGGGGTGCACGCCGCGCCAGAGCGCATCTTTGGACATGCGCCGCCCCAGCACTTCTTGGACGGTATCGATCTTTGCTTCATCCAGATCGTGATAGTGCGCCTGAACGATGCGCTTGGCGTCCTGTAGAAGGTCGGTGAGATTTTGCTGATCTGGCATCACGCGAGAACCGTTAGTCTTTTGCACACGTGTGCACCAGTGCTTTTCTTGGTGCTCTGGCGGATTTTTTTGGGGACCGTGGACGATGCTGAACAACTTGCGCTGACGCCACTCCCCCCTTGCCATGCGTGGCAATCTCGCCTCTAACCTGATCAGAGTGAGAGCCAAAGCGCGCCAGATCGCGCTGTGACAGACCTCGGGGATGCCTTCATGAAAGTAATCATTTGCGGCGCAGGGCAGGTAGGCTGGCAGATCGCCAGGCACCTCAGCGGCGAGCGGAATGACGTCACGGTCGTGGACAGCAATGCCGACCTGATCCGCCGCGCGACGGAAACACTTGATGTGCAGGGGATCGCCGGATTTGCGTCCTATCCGGATGTGCTGGACCGGGCCGGGGCGTCGGATGCAGAGATGATCATCGCCGCCACCCACTCGGATGAGGTCAACATGGTGACCTGCCAGGTGGCCCATTCGGTTTTTGGCATCAACCGCAAAATCGCGCGCCTGCGCAGCCAGTCCTACCTCGATGCGATCTATTCCGATCTCTACCGCCGCGATCACATGCCCATCGATGTGGTGATCAGCCCCGAAAAGGAAGTAGCCGCCGCCGCCCTCCAACGTCTGTCGGCCCCGGCCTCCTTCGACACAGAGGTTTTCATGGAGGGTGAGGCGCACCTTCTGGGCATCACCATCGAGGAAGAGTGCCCGGTGGTGAACACACCCCTGCGCCAGTTGACTGATCTTTTCTCAACTCTGCGGGCGGTCGTGGTGGGTGTGCGCCGCGATGGAACGCTCTTTGTGCCGGAGGCGAAGGACCAGCTCTTTGTTGGTGATGATTGCTATGTCTTTTGCCATCGGGACGACATTTCCCGCACGATGGAGATCTTCGGCAAGAAGAACACCAAGCAGGAGCGCGTTGTTCTGGTCGGCGGCGGGAACGTGGGCCTGATGGTGGCCCAGCACCTCGAAGCAGGGCCCCAGCGGATCCGCACCAAGGTGATCGAGATGGATCGCAAGAAAGCCGAAAAGGCAGCGGAGGCATTGGAACGAACCATCGTACTGAACGGCGATGGTCTGAACGCGGCCCTCCTGGCCGAGGCGGGAATATCGCGCGCCGATGCGATGCTGGCGGTCACGGACGATGACAAGACCAACATGCTGGCCTGTGTGCGGGCCAAGGCAGAAGGCTGTGACTATGTCATCGCGCTGATCAACGATCCCACGCTGGTCCCGCTTCTGACACCCCTGGGGATCGACGCCTATATCAATCCGCGTGCCACCACCGTCTCCTCCATCCTGCGGCACATCCGCCACGGACGCGTGCGGGCGGTCTATTCCATCGGCGATGCGGAGGCGGAGGCGATCGAGGCCGAAGTGCTCTCCACCTCACCCATCGCCGGGCGCAAGATATCCGAGATCGACTTTCCCGAAGGCGTTCTGGTCGGCATGCTGCGCAAGGGGGGCAAAGTGATCCGGCCCATGGGGTCCACCAGGATCGACGAAGGCGATGTCATCGCCGTCTTTGCCATGGCCGAAGACGTGCCGCAGGTCGAACAGCTGCTGCAGGTCTCCATCGACTTTTTCTGATCCCAAGCCGGAGCTTTCCCTTGGCGAAACCCCGAAGCCTCAGCACCCAGTTCCTCAAGCTGCCGCTGTTTCTGCTGATTTTCGGCATCACTTCGGCGTCGATGATCGTGCCTTCGATCTACGCGGTCAGCACCCGCGATCTTGAGGCGTCCCGAGCGTTTTTCTACGCAGGCCTGCTGGGGGTCATCGTTTTTGTGATGATTGCCGTGGCCCAGGGGGACCGCAGCCCGCGGCTGGGCACCCTTGGTCCGCTGCTGTCGCTCTTCGCCGCCTTCGTTTTTCTGCCCGTCTTTCTGGCTTTGCCCTTCATCGAGGCACTGCCGACGACGCGGCCCATTCACGTCTATTTCGAGATGGTAAGTGCCTTTACCACCACAGGCGCGACCATGTTCCACGACCCCGAAAGGCTTAGCCCAACGCTCCATCTCTGGCGGGCGCAGGTGGGCTGGATGGGTGGACTGCTGATGTGGATTGCCGCCTCCGCCATTCTGGCACCCCTGCACCTGGGTGGCTTCGAAGTGACCTCTCAGGCTGAACCGGGGCGGCAGGAGACCAATGTGAACACCACCGTGCCGATCAATCACCGGACCCGGCTGATCCGGATCACGCGCACGCTGGTTCCGATCTATCTGGGCCTGACGCTGCTCCTGTGGCTCTTGCTGCTGGGCGGGGGGGAGGTGCCCCTGACCGCACTTTGTCACGCGATGTCGGTGATGGCGACCTCCGGCATCTCGCCCGTGGGCGGGGTCGAGGAGGCGCAGGTTGGCATCTCGGGAGAGATCGTGATGGCGCTTTTCATGCTTTTCGCCCTTTCGCGGCTGACCTTTTCCAAGGACACGGTGACCGCGACGCAGGGCGGCCTGCGCTCCGATCCGGAATTCCGCATCGGGGCGCTTGTTGTCATCGGGGTGCCGATCATCCTCTTCAGCCGCCACTTTCTGGGGGCCTACGACGTGGCCGCGGCCGAAAGCCTTGATCAGGCGATTGCCGCTCTCTGGGGGGCCGTCTTTACCGTCCTGTCGTTTCTGACGACCACCGGCTTTGTCTCCGAAAACTGGAGCGACGCGCAGAGCTGGTCGGGCCTCGATACGCCCGGCCTGATCCTTATGGGGCTTGCGCTGATCGGCGGCGGGGTGGCGACCACGGCGGGCGGCGTCAAGCTTTTGCGGGTCTTCGCGCTTTACCAGAACGGTGTGCGCGAGATGGAGCGGCTGGTCTATCCGAATTCCGTCAGTGGAGCAGGCGTCGTCGGCCGACGCCTGCAAAGCAACGGGGCCTTCATCGCCTGGATATTCTTCATGCTCTTTGCCATGTCGCTGGCGGGGGTGACTTTGTTGCTGACATTGACAGGCGCCACCTTCGAAGAGGCGGTGGTTCTTGCCGTTGCAACTCTTTCAACGACCGGGCCGCTGGTTGAATACAGTGCCGAAACGCCGATCCTGCTGATCGAACTTAGCACCGGGGCAAAGGCGGTTCTCTGTGCTGCGATGGTGCTGGGGCGGCTTGAGACACTGGCCATTATCGCCCTGCTGACACCGGACCTTTGGCGGGCCTAACTGCATGGAAAACAGGCAAATTACCGAAACCTGTGGCGCGCCTGACACTGCTTGGCGTCAATTCTGAGCCGGGCCCTGCAATTGGGGGTGGAAGTTCCGCCCGCGCCCAGACATACTCTCACTCACAGGGGGGGACCCGTCCGTCGGGTGCCAACAAATAAGAGCGAGAAAAGCCAATGGCGTCTGACAGACAGAACCTTCAGGATGCGTTCCTGAACCATGTGCGCAAGACCAAGGTACCGGTCACCATTTTCCTGATCAACGGGGTCAAGCTGCAAGGCGTGATCACCTGGTTTGACAATTTCTGCGTTCTGCTGCGCCGCGATGGCCAGTCCCAGCTTGTCTACAAGCACGCCATTTCGACCATCATGCCCAGCCAGCCGATCAGCCTCTACGAGGGCGAAGACGCTTCTTGAGCAAGGCGCCCTTCCAGATTGATGAGACCGAAGGCCCCCGCGTGACGCGGGCCTGGGTCTTGCACCCTGATATCCGCTCAGATCCCGACCGCCGCGACCCCGAACCGGCCCTTGCCGAGGCCGTGTCGCTGGCCCGGGCGCTGCCTGCGCTGGACGTGGTGGGCGCACAGATCGTGCCCCTTCGCAGCGTCGATGCGGGCAAGCTGTTTGGTAAGGGGAAGATTGAGGAGATCAGGGCGCTGATGGAGAAAGAGGAGATCGAGCTGGTCCTGGTGGACGGCCCGGTCAGCCCAGTCCAGCAGCGCAATCTGGAGAAGGCCTGGAAGGTCAAGCTGCTGGACCGAACCGGGCTGATCCTGGAGATCTTCTCGGACCGGGCGGCGACCCGCGAAGGCGTTCTGCAGGTCGAAATGGCAGCGCTCAACTACCAGCGCACGCGCCTGGTGCGGGCCTGGACCCACCTGGAACGGCAGCGCGGCGGACTTGGGTTTGTCGGGGGTCCCGGTGAGACCCAGATCGAGGCGGACCGACGGGCCATCGACGAACAGCTCGTGCGTCTGCGTCGGCAACTCGACAAGGTGGTCAAGACGCGCGCCCTGCACCGCGCCGCAAGGGCCAAGGTGCCCTATCCCATCGTGGCGCTGGTGGGCTATACCAACGCGGGCAAATCGACCCTCTTCAACCGGCTGACGGGGGCGGAGGTGTTGGCCAAAGACATGCTCTTTGCCACGCTCGACCCCACCATGCGCAGCCTCACGCTGCCCGACGGGCCCGAGATCATCCTCAGCGATACAGTTGGATTTATCTCCGATTTGCCAACCGAACTTGTCGCCGCCTTCCGTGCGACCCTGGAAGAGGTGCTGGCGGCGGATCTGGTTCTGCACGTGCGGGACATCAGCCACGCGGAAACAGACGAACAGAAGCGTGATGTGATGGAGATCCTCGCTTCACTTGGCGTGGCCGAGGAGACGCGGATCATCGAGGTTTGGAACAAGATTGACCTCATGCCGCCGGAGGCCGCCGATCCCATCCGCGCCCGGGCCGAGCGGGAGGAGGATGTGCTGGTCATCTCGGCCATCGAGGGCGAAGGTCTCAAGGCCCTTCAAGCCACCGTGGCCGAAGCGCTGCAGGGTACAGTTCGGCAGTCGGATCTCAAACTCAGCTTTGCCGAGGGGCGCAAGCGGGCCTGGCTCTTCGATCAGGACTTGGTGCAGCGCGAGCGGCAGACCGATGAGGGTTTCGAGATCACCGTGCGATGGACGGCCAAGCAGGAAGCCCAGTACCAGCGGCTTTGAGCGACGCGAATTTACGAGATTTTTGAGCGGAAAGATCGAATTTTCCGGGCACCGGTTCATGTGAAAGTGCTGACCCCCTTTCCGGAGCCCGCCCATGCCGCACGTCCTTCTCTACCTTGCCACTCTGGTACTTTTTCTGGCTCTCGATTTTCTAGGTCTCAGCTATATCGTGAAGCCGGTCTTCGATGAGGCCATCGGTCCCTTGCTGTTGGAGGATTTCCGCTTTCTCCCCGCCGCGCTTTTTTATGCGTTTTATGTCGCCGTTCTGATCTGGTTCGTTTCCTGGCCCGCGCTGCGGGATGATAAGCCGACGCCGTGGGTCTTTGGCAACGCGGCCCTTCTGGGGGCGATGGGTTATGGCACCTATGAGTTCACTTCCTACGCGGTGATGGCGGACTGGACCCTGCGGATGGTGGTGGTGGATCTGGTCTGGGGCACCTTGCTGACCGCGGTCTCCGCCACGGCCGGTTTTCTGGTGGCACGGCGGATGATCTAGGCCCTCCTCGGAGTTTTCTGGCGAAGTGAAGGGGCAGGGGAGCGCCCTATCTGCCGGCCTCCGTCGACCAGCGCCAGGCACCCGGCTGCAGACCGCCCAGGTGCCAGTCGCCGATGCTGATGCGGATCAGTCGAAGCGTCGGCAGTCCCACATGGGCTGTCATGCGCCGGACCTGTCGGTTGCGGCCTTCGCGGATTGTGATCTCCAGCCAGGCGTCGGGCACAGTCTTGCGGAAGCGCACCGGGGGATCGCGTTCCCAGAGACTTGCGGGCGGGTCTATCTTTCGGACTTCGGCGGGTTTGGTCGGGCCGTCCTTGAGGGTGACGCCCTTGCGCAGGGCCGCCAATTGCGCATCTGACGGCGTGCCTTCCACCTGGACGAGGTAGCCTTTTGGTCTCTTGTATTTTGGGTGGGCAATCCTGGCCTGGAGCGCGCCTTGGTCCGTCAGGACCATCAGCCCCTCGCTGTCCCGGTCAAGACGGCCGGCGGGGTAGAAGCCTGGCTCGTCAATGTAGGCGGAAAGGGTGGGGCGGGGCGACCCTGCGGTGCCCTTGTCGGTGAACTGTGACAGGACGCCATAGGGCTTGTTGAACAGGATGACCCGGTTCATGGGGCCGCGGGTAAAAGGGTCGTGACGCCCACGGCAGCGGCCCTGGCCAGATCCACGTCAAGCGACATGGGGATATATTCCCCCCGCCGCCAAAGCTGGGCCAGATCGTCGTAGTGGCGCGACAGAAAGTGGCCGGACTGACCTGTCGAGGTGACAAAGACTGAACTGTCGGGATCGGCGAAGTCATAGACGCCGCGGTAACCCGCCCCGTGGACGTTCTGGAAGGGCTGATCGCCCGTGCCCTTGGTGCGCCCGCGCAGCAGGGTGTTGTCGCCACCAGATGTGCTTTGACGGATATTGACGAAGTAGCGCAGGACCGGGATCTCTCCCAGCACCTGATGGTCATGGGTGGCCTGATGGGCGTCGCCCCAGCGCAGGGATTCCAGGTTGTCGCCCCAGGTCTCATTGATCCAGATTAGCGCATCGTCAAGCGCGAGGCGGGCCATGTCCGCGCAGCTTTCCACTGGCGCGGACTGACGCACGTCGCACCAGGCGGAAGCCCCTTTGACATCCCGGAAAACACGTTCGATGAAAAGTGGCTCGACATGCGTGAACTCGGTTGCCAGTGGTCCAAGGTCATCCTGAATCAGTCGTGCCTGAAGGCTGCGCAGCCAGGCGGCGTAGATCAGCGGCTCGGGCAGGTGTTCGTTCATCTCCCCCGACCAGCCTGCAAGAAGCATCAGGGCCCGTTGGCGCTGCCGTTCCGCAGTGCCTTCGGGCGCTGCTTCACCGGTGAACCAGAGCTCCGCGCCGATGAGCGGCAGCAGCGAACGCGCGGTGAAGCTGACGGTGTCGAGTTGGGCCTCGATAAAGCTGTCGCGCGTGTGGACCTCCCGGTTCTGCATCAGCCGCTGCCAGCGCTGGACCCGTTGCGTGTCGCCCCAGAGAAAGGAGACATGGTTGGGAAAGGGTCGGTCCACGGTTTTGTTGTTGGTATTGCCCAGGATGCCGCCCGCCGGGGCCACGAAGGCGGGGTTGGCGGTATAGGGCATCACCCCCTGCCAGCGGTTTGCGGCGATCCATCCCGGGCTGGGCATGCGGCCCTGGCTTTGGTGGGCGGCATCGCGGCGGGGCATGGCACCGATGGTCTTCAACGCGATCTGATTGCGGTCCACCAATGTGAGGTTCTGGGCAGGCGCGATATAATCCTGCGACGCGGTAAGGGCCTGGGCGATGGTTTTGGCTTCCATCAGCTTCAGCGCCCCTTGCAATGAGGTGTCGCGTCCCGAAAGGACGGTCCAGTTGACCGTCGCCACGTGTCCCGGCGGGGTGATGCTGGCAAGATTGTAATGTGTGCCTGGCAAAACCGGACCATTGTCGGTCCAGCGCAACGTCAGTGTGATCGGGTCGGCATCCTTGATCGTGATGATCGAAGGGCGGGTTCGGAATTCCTTGAAGCCGTCCGGGGTGCGGTACCGTTCGGGGTTCTCGGTGTTCAATTCTTCGATATAGACGTCCTGGTCATCCACATAGGCGCTGGTCAGGCCCCAGCCCAGATCGGCGCTGCGCCCGGTCAGGACAGCGGGCATGCCGGGGATGGTACCGCCGATCACGCCGCCCGATTTCAACTCAAGCCGGGCCAGGTACCAGATGGCCGGGGCGCTGAAGCCCAGGTGCGGGTCATTGGCCAGCAGGGTCCCGCCAGAGGTGGAACGGGAGGGGGCGGCGGCCCAGGCATTGGAGGCCCCGGCCAGATCAAAGGGCTTGAAGGGAGAAAGCGGGTGCGGATCGAGCGGAATGTTTTCTGCGAAACGGCGGTTGCCAGGTACGAGCGCAGCGTATTTCGGCAGGGCGGCCACGCCGCTGCCCGGTGCGTCGGGCAGGATGTCGGCCAAACGGTCTGGATCTTCGAGGGCGAGCGAGGTGCGGGCGCGCTTCACTTCGGCGCTCAGGTGGCCCGATAGCTGCAGACCCATCAGCTTGGTGATGGCAAGGCTGTCGGCGGGGCGCCAGGGGGCCATCGGGGCGTTGAAAAGCAGCATCTCAGGCGCGCCGCGGCCCAGGGCCTCACTGTTGATCTGATCAAGCCGGGCATTTACGCCGCGGGCGTAGGCCTCCAGCTTGGTCTGGGTTGCAACGTCGAGCGCGTCGACCGACTGCACCGCGAGGGTGTAGATGTCGAGGCGGCGCAGTAGCTTGTCGACATCCAGCGTGGCCGGGCCGAATACTTCGCTCAGGCGGCCCTGGGCGGTGCGGCGCAGGGTCACCATCTGCCACATCCGGTCCTGGGCGTGGGCGAAGCCAAGGCCGTAAAAGACGTCCAGATCATCCTCTCCGAAGATGTGCGGAACGTTTGCATTGTCGCGCACGATTTCGACCGGGGCGCTCAGCCCGCGCACCTCCACGGTGTCGGTGTAGTCGGGCAGTGAGCGGGAGGCGAGCCAGTAGACAAGCGCCACGGTCAGAACGCTGAGCGCAATGAGGACGGCGGTGATACGGACCAGCCAGCGAAAGACAAGGGCCATGGAACGCTCCGGCAGCCGTGCGCCGTTTGACCGGCGCGGTTCAGGTGATAGGTAGAGCGGGCATAGCGCAACTGAATGACAAGGAAAAGCCAATGGCAAAGCTCGCGTTTCTAGGACTTGGGGTCATGGGAGGGCCGATGGCCGGACACCTGCAAAAGGCCGGACATGAGGTGACCGTCTATAATCGTACCGCCTCCAAGGCGGAAGATTGGGCCGGGAAATACGGCGGTGCACATGCGGCAACCCCGCGCGAGGCCGCTGCGGGGGCGGATTTTGTCATGGCCTGCGTAGGCAACGACGACGATCTGCGCTCCGTCTGCCTGGGCGATGACGGCGCCTTTGCGGGCATGGAAAGCGGGGCGGTCTTTGTGGATCACACAACCGTGTCAGCCGCAGTCACGCGAGAGCTTTACGCAGCGGCGGACGCGGCCCAGATCAGCTTTGTCGATGCACCCATCTCGGGTGGTCAGGCCGGGGCGGAGAATGCGCAGCTTTCCATCATGTGCGGTGGTGACGCGGGCGCCTTCGACCGGGCCCTGCCGATCATGGAAGTCTATTCCAAGATCTGCCGCCGTATCGGCGAGAGTGGTGCCGGCCAAATGACCAAGATGTGCAATCAGATTGCCATTGCGGGCCTCGTTCAGGGACTGAGCGAAGCGCTGCATTTCGCGGAGAAGGCAGGGCTGGATGGCCGCGCGGTGGTGGAGGTGATCAGCCAGGGGGCAGCAGGCTCCTGGCAGATGGCGAACCGCTACGAGACGATGCTGGACGACGAGTTCGAGCATGGTTTTGCGGTGGACTGGATGCGCAAGGATCTGGGCATCTGTCTTGATACAGGGGACGAGATCGCGGCCAGCCTGCCTGTCACAGCACTTGTCGATCAGTTCTACAAGGACGTGCAGAAGCTCGGCGGCGGCCGCTGGGACACCTCAAGCCTGATCAAGCGATTGCGCGCCATGGGATAGGGCCCTTCTTTAAGTACGGGATATTTCTATGATCAACGACGGCGTTGAAATCTACGATTTCAGGCGCCGTTGGATCCTTCAGCCCTTTCTGAAAGTCCCATGGGTTTCGCGGCGCAGAAGCGCCGCGACCGGTCGGGGGGGCAGCCCCCCGATCTCCCCAGATTATATCAGGCAAATTGAAGGCGCTTTGGAGGTGCGCCGCAGCCGATCAGGGGATGATGCGGGTGTATTTGGTTCCTTCGAGCGTCGCGCCGAAACGCAGGCCCGCGCGTCCAAAGACCGCAGCCAGAACCGGAGCGAGCGCGGTGGTGGTATCCGCCGCCACGCTGTCGCCCCTGTCCGAGATCACGTATTCCAGATCCGCGCCCGCGGCCCAGCCGGGCGAGCGCCGGAATTCGCTGAGCGCCGCATCGGTCATGAAAAAGAGCACGTGGGCGTACTGCTGCGCGCCGATCTGCAGACCGCCCGAGCCCTTGACCACCGAGTAGTAGTCCACGGTGGTATTGTTGATTACCAGCGCGCCTCGTCCGTAGGCCCCGCCAAAGCCGAGGCCTGCCTCGGTCACCAGGGGCATGACCAGCATGCCATTTGCCTTATCGGCCAGCTGGACCGTGTTGGGATAGCTGCGATACATCTCATTCAGGGTGGCATTCACCCTTGCGTCGATCAGTTGCGAGCCGCGTCCGCCGACGCCGTTGCCGCATGCGGCCAGTGCTGTCGTGGCGGCCAGAGCGCCCAAACCGAAAGCACGCCGCGTAAAGGTCGGTTTCATCATGATTTTGCCTGTAATTGTTGCCTGTCGCCGGTTTTCCCGGTCTCATCTCTCATCATAGGCGTGTTTTTGCGCCTTGTCATGGGGTTTGGTGCAATGGGCGGGTTGTTGCCCTCACAATCGAAAGCCGGATGCTGATGCGTCGCTCGATCATCGAAGCTTACGAAAAGGCAGCACCGGCCCTGTTGCCCCGTTACAGGGCGATTGACTCCGCGGTCCTGCACTCCCGAGTGTGGCATCATTTTCCTAAGAGGCCTTCCGAAATCCTGGACATAGGGGCCGGCACAGGGCGCGACGCGGCCTGGTTGTCAGGCTTTGGGCACCGGATCACGGCCCTTGAGCCGTCGGCGGCCTTCCGCGCGGCAGGGCAGCAGGCGCACCGGGGCAGGGGCGTCACTTGGATCAATGATCATTTGCCGGACCTTGCCAGAGTTCGACACAGACGCTTCGACCTCCTGCTCATCTGCGCTGTCTGGCACCACCTTGACCCTGCTGAGAGGGCACGCAGTCTGATCGCCCTGCGCGGCACGCTGCGCCCTGGGGGCAGACTGATCCTGTCGATGCGGCAGGGACCTTCGGCCGCCGATCGCCCGGGCTATCCGCTTTCTGTCAGAGATACGAGTGCGGCGGCGCGTCTGGCGGGCTTCGCGCTCGTTAATGCAGTCGCAACACCGGCACGGCAGGAGGCCAATCGCCGGGCAGGGGTGCATTGGACCTGGCTGGTCTTCCGGCCCTGTCAGCCGTTCAGAATCCGTGCTGCCGCGGGCGCGAAATAGGTCAACACCCCGTCGCAGCCCGCGCGCTTGAAGGCCATCAGGCTTTCCATCATTACCCTTTCTTCGTCGATCCAACCGTTCTGCGCGGCGGCCTTGATCATCGCGAACTCACCCGAGACCTGATAGGCGAAGGTAGGCGCGCCAAACTGATCCTTCACCCGGCGGCAGATGTCGAGATAGGGGAGGCCGGGTTTGACCATCACCATGTCCGCCCCTTCCGACAGATCCCGCGCCACCAGGCGCAGCGCCTCGTCCGAGTTGGCAGGATCCATCTGGTAGGTCTTCTTGTCCCCCGTCAGAGCGCCTGAGGCACCTACCGCGTCGCGAAAGGGGCCGTAAAAGGCCGAGGCGTACTTGGCCGCGTAGCTGAGGATTGAGACGGCGGAATGGCCCTCCTGCTCCAGGGCGACCCGGATGGCCCCGATCCGGCCGTCCATCATGTCCGAGGGACCGATGATGTCGGCTCCGGCCTCTGCCTGGCTCAACGCCATCTTGACCAGCGCCTCCACCGTGCGGTCATTGACGATGACGCCATCCTCCACAAAACCGTCGTGACCGTTGATGTTGTAGGTATCAAGGGCCACATCGCTCATCACCGCCATGTCGGGAAAGGCATCCTTGATGGCAGCGATGGCACGGTTGGCGGGGTTGTCCGGATCCCAAGCCCCCGCACAATCTTCGGTTCGGTCCTCGATCCCCGTGTAGGGAAAAACGCAGATGGCCCCGATGCCCAGATCATGGGCTTCGCGCGCGGCCTCAACCACCCGGTCCACGGAGCGTCGGATCACGCCGGGCATGGACGGCACCGGCTCCTCGATCCCCTCACCGGCGCGCACGAAAATGGGCCAGATCAGATCGCCCACCTCAAGCGCATTCTCGCGCACCAGGGCGCGCAGGGCTGGTGTGGCACGGGTGCGGCGCAGGCGGGTGGCGGGGAAGGGAGCGTTGATCGGTTGCATGCAAAGAGACCTCAGTTCGAACGCCCTAATCCGTGGCATGAAAAATCTGATCCCTCAAGGGTAGGAATTGCCGACAAGCTTGGGTATGGCTTGCCGGACAGGCGGACAAGGGACCAAGGTTTGGACTGGTATCAATCTATTTTTGAGCTGATTGACATGCGGTCTTTCTCGAACCTGTGGTTTTGGATTGTGCTGGCTGTCATGTGGTCCACGACCAGCCACTGGGTGTTGGGTGTCCCCTTCGATATGGTGCTGCGCGCGCGCAGGCACGGCGGCGAGGCCGAGGAAGACCTGGAGGACCTTGTGCGGATCAACGTGAACCGTCTCCTCTATATCGGGCGGGTTTCGGGTCTTTGGCTGATGGGCTTTGTCTGCTTTGCGCTGACCATGCTGGCGCTCCTGGGGTTCTATTACGGAACCGAATTCGCCCAGGCGCTTTTCCTGCTGGCCTTTCCGATGTCGCTGGTCGGCGCACTGAGCCTGTCGACCGCCCGCCTTATCCGCTCCGAGCATGCGACGGGCGAACTCTTGCGCAAACGTCTGACACGGCACAGGCTTTATACGCAGATCATCGGCATGATTTCGATCTTCGTCACAGCCATCTGGGGCATGTATCAGAACGTGGCCCTTGGCCCTCTGGGCGCTTGACAGCGGGCCCATCAGGCCCAAGTGGACAGGAATTATGGCTGAGAAAAGCAAACTGACCCTCTCGGGCGTGCCGGAAGGCTATGATGCCCGTGTGATCCTGGATGAAATCGCCAGGCAGGATGGCCCCGTCTGTCACATCGCCCGCGATGACAAGCGGGTGGCGGCCCTGCGGGAAGCGCTGGCCTTTTTCGCGCCTGACATGCCGGTGATGGATTTTCCCGGCTGGGATTGCCTGCCCTACGACCGCGTATCGCCCAATGCGGACATCTCCGCCCGGCGCATGGCGACCCTGGCCGCGCTGGTCCACGGGATGCCAAAACGCTTCGTGCTGCTCACCACGATCAACAGTGCGACACAACGGGTGCCCGCGCGCGAGGTGTTGAAAGACGCGGCCTGGTCCGCGCAGGTCGGCAGCCGCATCGATGAAGGGGCGTTGCGGGACTTTCTGGTGCGCATGGGCTTCACCCAAAGTCCCACGGTGATGGAGCCAGGGGATTATGCCATTCGCGGCGGGATCATCGACATCTATCCGCCGGGCGATCTGGGGCCCGTGCGGCTAGACCTCTTTGGCGATACGCTGGATGGCGCGCGCCGTTTCGATCCGGCGACGCAGCGGACCACCGAAAAGCTGGATGTGGTGGAACTGGCCCCGGTGAGTGAGTTGATCCTGGATGAGGCGGCGGTGACCCGGTTCCGGCAGAACTACCGGATCGAGTTTGGTGCGGCGGGCACAGATGATCCGCTCTACGAGGCGATCAGCGCAGGCCGCAAGCATCAGGGAGCCGAACACTGGTTGCCCTTCTTCCACGATCATCTTGAAACGCTCTTTGACTATCTCCCGGGCGTGACCATTACCCAGGATGATCAGGTGACGCCGACGCGGCTGGCCCGGTGGGAGAGCATCGCGGATCAATACGAGACGCGCCGCGTCGCCATGACCGACCGCAACCGGATCGACACGGTCTACAAGCCCGCGCCGCCCGAAGGGTTCTATCTGGACGATGAGGCCTGGGCGCTCGCGACGCAGGCGCACCGGATGATCCAGTTCACCCCCCTGCCGCAGCCAACGGGACCGGGTGTTCTGGATGCAGGTGCGCGGATCGGACGCAATTTTGCGCCGGAGCGTCAGCAGGAATCCATCAGCCTTTTCGGTGCTTTGGCCGCCCATGTGAAGGCAAAGCTTGAAAATGGCCCTGTTCTGATCGCAAGCTATTCCGAAGGTGCGCGAGAGCGCCTTACGGGCCTGATCGAGGATGAGGGACTGGCCGAGGCCATCCCCGTGCCCAACGCCACACGGATCGGCAAACGGGGACTGCATCTGGCCGTCTGGGGGCTGGAACACGGGTTTGAGGCGACCGGCCTCACCGTCATCTCCGAACAGGACGTGCTAGGTGACAGGCTCATCCGGGCCCCCAAGCGCAAGCGGCGTGCCGAGAATTTCCTGACCGAAACCCAGAGCCTGCAACCGGGCGATCTGGTCGTTCACGTCGATCACGGCATCGGGCGTTATCACGGGCTTGAGGTCATTGCCGCCGCCGGGGCGGCGCACGAGTGCCTCGTGCTTGAGTATGCCGAGAGCGCCAAGCTTTACCTGCCGGTCGAAAATATCGAACTTCTGTCCAAGTATGGCCACGAAGAGGGGTTGCTTGACAGGTTGGGCGGCGGGGCTTGGCAGTCGAAGAAGGCCAAGCTCAAAGAGCGCATCCGCGAGATGGCCGACCGGCTCATCCGTATTGCGGCCGAACGCGCCCTGCGCAAAGCCCCGGTGCTGGAGCCGCCGCCGGGCATGTGGGACTCCTTTTCGGCCCGCTTCCCCTATCAGGAAACCGACGATCAGCTGCGCGCCATCGAAGATACAATTGCCGACATGACCAGCGGCAATCCGATGGACCGGCTGATCTGCGGCGATGTGGGCTTTGGCAAGACGGAAGTGGCGATGCGCGCGGCCTTTGTTGCGGCCATGTCAGGCGTTCAGGTGGCGGTCATCGCCCCTACCACGCTACTGGCGCGGCAACACTACAAGAGCTTTTCCGACAGGTTCCGGGGATTTCCGGTAGAGGTGCGGCAGCTCAGCCGTTTTGTCAGCGCCAAGGAGGCGGCGAAGACCCGCGAGGGGATGGCCAAGGGCACCGTCGATATCGTCATCGGCACCCACGCGTTGCTGGCCAAGAACATCAAGTTCCAGAACCTCGGCCTGCTTGTCATCGACGAGGAGCAGCACTTTGGCGTGCAGCACAAGGAACGGCTCAAGGCGATGCGCACCGATATCCACGTGCTGACCCTCACCGCCACCCCCATCCCGCGTACCTTGCAGCTGAGCCTTACCGGCGTGCGCGATCTGTCGATTATCGGCACACCCCCCGTCGACCGGCTGGCCATCCGAACCTACGTCAGCGAATTTGATGCCGTCACGCTGCGCGAGGCGCTGCTGCGGGAACACTACCGTGGCGGGCAGTCCTTCTATGTCGTTCCCCGCATCAGCGATCTGCCGGAGATTGAAAATTTTTTGAAGGATCAACTGCCCGAACTGACCTACGTGGTGGCCCACGGCCAGATGGCGGCCGGAGAGCTTGATGACCGCATGAATGCTTTCTACGACGGCAAGTTCGATGTCTTGCTTGCCACGACAATCGTTGAGTCGGGCCTCGATATTCCTACTGCCAACACGATGGTCGTGCACCGGGCGGATATGTTCGGCCTGGCACAGCTTTACCAGATCAGGGGCCGGGTAGGGCGCTCCAAAACCCGCGCCTACGCCTACCTCACCACCAAGCCGCGCGCGAAGCTGACGGCCACGGCAGAAAAGCGGCTGCGTGTTCTGGGCTCCCTCGACACGCTCGGGGCGGGCTTTACGCTGGCCAGCCAGGACCTCGACATTCGCGGGGCCGGCAATCTTTTGGGTGAAGAGCAGTCCGGTCAGATGCGTGACGTCGGATTCGAGCTTTATCAATCCATGCTTGAAGAGGCGATTGCCAAGATCAAGGCGGGTGAGATGGAAGGCCTGTCCGAAGCGGATGAGCAGTGGGCGCCCCAGATCAACCTTGGTGTGCCTGTCCTGATCCCCGAGGACTTCGTCCCCGACCTCGACGTGCGATTGGGTCTCTACCGCCGCCTTTCGGGGCTTTCGACCAAGGTCGAGCTGGAGGGCTTTGCCGCCGAATTGATCGACCGTTTCGGCAAGCTGCCGAAAGAGGTGAACACGCTGCTGCTGGTGGTTCGCATCAAGGCGATGTGCAAGCGGGCGGGCATTGCCAAGCTTGACGGCGGACCCAAGGGGGCCACGATCCAGTTCCACAATGACAAATTCGCCTCACCCGAGGGGCTGGTGCAATTCATCCAGGACCAGCGCGGGCTTGCCAAGGTCAAGGACAACAAGATCGTCGTGCGGCGGGATTGGAAGAAGGAGAGCGACAAGATCAAGGGCGCCTTCGCTATTGCGCGCGATCTTGCGGAACATGTGGTAGCCTTGGAAAAGAAGCGCAAGAAAACCAAAGCTGCCTGAGGAGGAGCCGATGCGCGCCTTGATCCTGACCGCAATCCTTACAGTCGCCGCCTGTACGGAGCTTCCACCGCCGCCGCCCCCCGATGTGGTGGGGGTGACCCCCGCGGGTGCTCGGATTTACCAGTTCCGCGTGACCAGTTCCAACGCGCTTGGATGGACGCCGATTTCGGAAGAGGCCATTGCCTCGCGCGCCGGTGGCATCTGTCCCGGCGGCTATCGGGAAGTGGGCCGCAGCGGAGAGGCAACGCGTCGGATCTCGGGCGTGTTCTACGTGGATATCGACGTGCAGATCGCCTGTGTCTGATCTGTTGCGGATTTGTAAAAGCCTGGACCGATCAGCGCCGCCTGAATTCAATGAAATCAAGCCGCTATGCGCTATTTGTCAGAAAGTGCCCTATTCTGCAGCTTCCGTTTGGGGCAAGTCCCGCTTCATGGTGAGCATCAGGAAGAACCCCACCGACGACATCATCAGAATGCCGCCAATCAAATTGCTTACTGTCGCCGGAAAAGACTGTGCGACGGCAGATGCCAGCAGGGCCGCAATGATGGCGGACACCGCACCGATGACCGAGGCGGCGATGCCCGCGATATGGCCCATCGGCTCCATCGCGATGGCGTTTAGGTTGCCCAGGGTCAAACCGGCCTGGAAGAAGATGCAGAACTGCCAGACCAGGAAAACAGAAAAGCCGTAGGGCACCATCATCCCCGCCGGATCAAGCGCCAGGATCACACCGCTGATCAGGACCTGCGTGCCCAGCGTTACGGTCACCAGGCGGCGCATACCGTACTGGATCACCAGGACCGCATTCAGGATCGTGGCGGAGCCCGCGATCAGGGCGATCACGCCGAACCAGTAGGGAAAGGATTCCTCGCGGTTGAAAGTCTCGGCATAGATGGTCTGGATCATCATGAGGGTCAGAAACAGCATCGCCATGGCGAGGCTCTGCACGATAATGGAAAGCCGCACGCTCGAATGACCGAAGATTTCACCGACGGCTGACAGCATCAGCCGGGGGCGCAGTGGACGCCGATATTTGTCCGGCAGGGTCTCGGGCATGCGCATGCCCATCCAGACGATCGTGATGATGGCGAAAACGATGAAGGCCACGAAAATTCCCCGCCATCCCGTTCCAAGGATGATCACCGCACCCAGTGCCGGTGCAAAGGCGGGCACGATGGTAAAGATCATCATCACAAAGGACACGATGCGCGCCATTTCCCGGCCCGAATAGAGGTCACGGACAATGGCAATCGCCACGACCCTTGGCCCTGCTGCACCAAGGCCCTGAACCACGCGGGCGGCCAGCATCACCTCAAGGGTCGAACTGGCCCAGGCCACGGCGGCAGCGACGATATAAAGCCCGGAGCCGAAGAAAAGCACACGCCTGCGGCCGTAGGCATCCGACAGCGGACCTGCGATAAAGGTCCCGACCCCCATGCCCAGAACAAAGGTCGTCAGCACAAGCGACGCGCGATAAGCGATGCCCGGAGACAACTCTTCCGCGATCTCAGGCAAGGCAGGCAGCATCGCATCGATGGAGAAAGCGATGGTGGCAAACATCATCGCAATCAAAGCGACAAACTCGGCCCGCCCCATTGGAAAACGTTTAAACTCTGAACTCAAATCATGCTCCCTGCGGCGCCAGCTTTGCAATGTGACGCTCTCTGGCGTCAGATTTAGCGCACGATCGAAGCCGGTACAATCATGAATTGAAACTTTTGAATGCATGTTTTTAGGTCCTGCACATGCTGTAGCTCAAAAACCACGAAAATTGGACTTTGACCAATGATGGATCATGATAGACCCCTGCGGAGTGTCTACCACATTGAATACACTAGTCTTTCTTTCAGGCTCCGATCCGGAAGGCTCTGCCGGGTTGCCAAGAGATCGCCGCCGCGCTGGCCCTTTTTCGCGGCAGATAGCGAACTTCGGCGATGTCGGAGAGGTGGTCGAACCGCGCCAAATGCTCTTCGCCCATCACAAGCGCGGAGACGTTGTAATTTACGATATCCGTCCTCTTTTGCGCCTCTGAGGTCTGGACAATCACCCGGTCGACAAAGCGGCAATGGGTCAGCATCGCGCGCCGTGCTTCAAAGGGCATCTGGCAGGGCGTTCCTTGCGCACGGGCCAAGGTATCGCTTGCACAGCCGACAATCAATTCATCCCCGAGCCCACGTATTGAGCGGAGAAACTGAGCGTGGTCCTGATCGAAAAGGTCGAACCGTCCGTAGGTCAGAACGACGCGCGGGTCGGAAAAGACAGGCAGGTTCACGTGGGGCTGACCGCCGATTGGCAGGTCCCTGTCTCATTGCGCCAGATCGCCTTGATCCTGTGCTGCGCTGCCCTGCCACCGCACCATAGCGTGATCTGCGTGTGTGCCTTTTCGAAAAGAAGTATGGTTCCCGGTCCGGCCCAAAGGCCATTGAACACAGGCTCCGCTGTTGTCTGATTTTGTGCCATTTTACCCGCTCGATATATCTTATCGGGATCTGACGCCCCGATTATGCAAGAAGGGTAAGCGAGCCCGGATGTTTTGGCAAAATGTATGTCGTGGAGGCCACGGGGCTGTGGCCAAACTGCCTCAGTCGGGTCAGGCCGCCGCCTTCAGTTCGGCAATCACGCTGGCCCAGAGTTCGGGCGGCTGCGCCCCCGGCACGGCATGCTTGTTCGCAACGATGAAGGTTGGAACGGAATTGATACCCATCTGGCGGCTGTGGGCATCCCTCTGGCGGATGTTATCGGCATCTACATCCGACTGGAGCAGGCGGGACACCACGGCGGCGTCCATCTCGATGCTGTCGGCAATATCGGCGAGCACCTCCGCATCGCCAATGTCACGCGCGTCGACAAAGTAGGCCTGGAAGAGCGCCGAGACCGCCGCCGTCTGCCGCCCTTCGATCCCCGCCCAGTGGATCAGCCGATGCGCGTCGAGCGTGTTGGGCGTCCGTTTCATCCCTTCGAAGTTGATCTTCAGTCCGGCCTGCTGAGCCTGTTCGACCACCGGTGCGTAGGCGCGCACGGCACCCTCCTTGCCGCCGAACTTGCCTTCCAGATAGGCCCGCCGGTCCATCCCCTCGCGCGGCATGTCGGGGTTCAGCTGGAAGGGATGCCATTCAATGACAAAGGGATGGTCGGGGTGGTCGGCCAGCGCGCGGTCCAGATAGGTCTTGCCGATATAGCACCAGGGGCAGATCGGGTCCGACATGATGTCAAGCTTGATGGCATCGCTCATTGCTGTTCCTTCCAAAGCTGCCGCAGGGCACGGCGCTGTAATTTTCCGTTTGCCCCGGTGGGCAGGGTCTCAAGGTGGCGGTAGATACGCGGCTGCTTGTAGCGGGCCAGGCGTGCTTTGGCAAAATCGGCCAATTCAGCCTCATGTATCGGCTCAGGCCCGGTGTAGAAGGCGGCAATAACGGTCACGTCCTCCTTCACCTCCACCTCCGCGCACCCCACCGCCTCGACGCCCTCGTGGGTCTGCAGGACCGACTCGATCTCCAAAGGAGAGACGCGAAAGCCGCCTGCGTTCATCATATCGTCCGCACGTCCCAGGTAGGTGATCTGCCCCGCCTCATCCATCACGCCCTGGTCCCCGGTCAGAAACCAGTCGCCCTGGAACCGCGTCGCCGTGCCTTGCGGATCATCGAGATAGCCAAGCATAAGCCCCGGGTCGCTGCGGTGGACGGCGATGGTACCGGGCTCGCCCGTCTCAACCGGCCCCTCGGGCCCCAGTATCGCCACCCGGCGGCCCTCCTGCGGCTGGCCCAGCGTGCCCGCCCGCGCGGGCCTGTCGGGACAGCCCGAGATGAAGGTGGAGCATTCGGACATGCCGTAGGCCTCGTAGATGGCGCACCCCGTGGCCGCCTCAAAGGCCTCCCGCACCGATTGGGGCAGCTTTTCCCCGGCGCTGAGACCGTGGCGCAGGGCTGGCAGGTCAAGGGGCCCCTTGGTCTTCAGCATCTGGCGGTAAACGCCCGGTGCGGCAGCAAAAATGCTTGCCCGATGCGTCTTCAGCAGTTCCGGCAGATCTTCCGCTTTCGTGCCCGGTGCCGGGATCAGGGCCGTGGCCCCAAGGGTCCAGGGATCCATCAGCCCGGTGCCCAGCGTATAGGTCCAGTTGAAGGCCCCCGCATGGAGCAGGCGGTCGGTGGCGGTCAGCCCATACCAGCCCTGAAACATCATCCGCCGGGCCAGGATCGCGCGATGGGCGTGCATCACCGCCGAGGGTTTCCCGGAGGTACCCGAGGTAAAGATGATATAGCCCAGCCGCTCGGGATCGCCCCGGTGCCAGTCCAGACCGGGCAGGCCTCGCATCGCGCGCAGCGCTTCCAGCGGCAGGATCACGTTGCTCTCGGGACAGGCCACATCCGGATCGCGCAGGATTGCGCGCGGTTGCAGCGTTTCGATGATCTTCGCCACCTCGGGGGCCGTCAGGGCGGCTGCCGTGGGCACCGGCACCAGGCCCGCTGCCAGTGCGCCCAGATAGGCGATTGGAAAATCGGGCCTGTTGCCGAGCCGCATCAGGATCACGTCACCGGGGACCAGTCCAATACTCGAAAGTCCTGTCGCAGTGCCGCGCACCGCCGCCGTGAGGCGGCCATAGGACCAGTCGTCCCTAGACCCACTCTCCAGCACCGACAGCGCCACCTTGTCCTCAGGCGCATCCGCGCTGGTCAGAACATACTCGGCGAGATTGAATATTTCGTCACCCATAGCCCCGCGCTAGCGCCTCTGCCGCGCCGTTGCAAGAAGGGGCGGGCAAAGATATAGCAGCGCCATGAATGATGGCACGCCCCGCAACCTCATTGAAATCGCCCGCGAAAGCGGGGGAACAGATACTGTCCCGCCCGTCGATCTTGGCGTGCGCGTGCGCGAACTGCGCAAGGCCCGCGACTGGACGCTTGAGCAGGCGGCCAAACAGGCGGGGCTCGCCCGCTCGACCCTGTCGAAGATCGAGAACGGGCAGATGTCGCCCACCTACGACGCGCTCAAGAAGCTGGCTGTGGGACTGGAAATTTCCGTGCCGCAACTCTTCACCCCGCCCGCCGCCGAAAAGATCAACGGCCGCATGGCCCTGACCCGCGCGGGCGAGGGGACGGCCAAGGCCACCACGACCTACGAACACGAGCTTCTGGGCGACCAGCTGCGCAAGAAACAGATGCTGCCCTACCGCGCCCGCGTCCGGGCCCGTTCGATGGATGAATTTGACGGCTGGGTGCGCCACGACGGGGAGGAATTCCTCTACGTGCTGACGGGCGTCATCACGCTTTTTACGGAATTCTACGAACCGGTCGAAATGCGCCGGGGCGACAGCGCCTACTACGATGGCACCATGGGCCACAATGTTATCTCGACCAGCGCCGAGGACGCGACGATCCTCTGGGTGACCTCGCTGGTCTGATGTCGCTCCAAAGTAATTTATTGAGAGGAACACTTTGGGGTCTGGGGCAGGGCCCGGTGTCAAATCGCTGACCAGCAATGCAGGGGCCACAGGTGGCTTTAAGGCCCTTGATGCGCGCTAGCCCTCATCCCACCACCAGACTTCCGGCATGAAATTCGGCCCGTCCCCGTAGATCGGCAGTACATCCGGGTATTTCATCCGCGCGTCGTGGGCAATGCGGCCCACAGTATATTGCCAGACCGGGATCACGTAGCGCCCTGCCGTCAGAATCCGGTCCAGCGCGCGCACGGCGGCGCGGAAGTCTTCCTGACTGCGGGCGGTCAGCATGGCGTCGATCATGGCATCGATGGCCGGGTGCCTGGCCCCCATTACATTCCGTGATCCCGGCTGATCGGCGGCCTCCGTCCCCCAGTAATAACGCTGTTCGTTGCCGGGCGAGAGCGACAGAGAGCGCCGGAAGGTGGTCATGTCGAAATCGAACTCTTCCAGCCTGCGCACGACCTGTGCGCTGTCCACGGGCTCAACCCGCGCGGCAATCCCAAGCCGCTTCAGGGCGCCCACGAACAGATCGGCGATTTTTTCGGAACCCTGGATGTCCTGCGCGCTGCCTTTTGAGATGAGGATCGAGAAGCTGAGCGGTTTGCCTTCTCCGTTGCGCATCATGCCATCGTCACCGGCACGGTATCCCGCCTCATTCAGCAGCTTCATCGCGGTGCGGATGCCGCGTCGGTTCCGGGCGGAGCCGTCCGAGACGGGCAAGGCATAGCCCTCAAGCGTGCCCGGCGGCAGATCATCGGCAAGGGGGGCCAGCAGGTCGCGGACCTTGCCGCTGGCGGGGCCGCTTTCCATCGCGAGGGTGGAATTGGAGAAATAGGAGGTGATCCGGGGCAGGGCGCCGCCGGTAAGTGTTTCATTGATATATTCGAAGTTGAAGGCCTGGATCATCGCCTCCCGCACGCGCCAGTCGTCAAAGGGCGCGCGGCGTGTGTTCATTACCAGCCCTGTCATGCCAGAGGGTTTCTGATGCGGAAACTCGGACTTGATGATCTCACCCCGCTCGATGGCCGGAAAGTCGTACTGTGTCTGCCAGGTCTCCGCGTTGAATTCCCGTCCGGCAGAAATCTCGCCCGCCTTGAAGGCCTCGAACAGCACATTGCCGTCGCCGTAGAAATCCAGCTTGATCCGGTCAAAGTTGTTGGTTCCGCGCCGGAAAGGAATGTTGGCCCCCCAATATTCGGGATTACGCGTAAGCGTCACCTGCCGCCCGGCGTCGAAATCGGTGACCATGTAGGGCCCTGTCCCGATGGGGATTTCCTGCAGTGGCGCATTGGCGAAATCCTTTGCCTCCCACTGCGCCTTTTTCAGGATGGGGCGCATGCCCGCCAGAAGGGCCAGTTCCCGGTTTTCCAAGTTGAAGGTGAAACGGACCTTGCGGGGACCTGTCTGTTCGATCCGCTCGATCTGATTGTAGAGGCCGTGGTAACGGGGATGCCCCTCGGTGCCCAGCAGGCCGTAGGAGAAGATCACGTCCTCCACCGTCACAGGGCTGCCGTCAGAGAATCGGGCATCCGAGCGGAGCGTGAATTCGACCCATTCTCGGGAATCGGGGGTCTCAACACTCTCGGCCAATAGCCCGTACAAGGTGAAAGGCTCATCCCAGGAACGGCCCATCAGGCTTTCGTGGGTGAAGAAGCGCAGCTGCCAGGGCACCGTCCCTTTGCGGACATATGGGTTAAGACTGTCAAAGCCGCCGGTGTTGCCCAGGACAATCTCACCGCCCTTGGGCGCATCGGGATTCACATAAGGCAAAGACACAAAATCCGGTGGCAGAGCGGGGGTGCCATACATAGATATCCCGTGCTGCGGTTCGGCCGCAGCGAATCCCCCCGCCGCAAGGAGTGAAGAAAAGGCCGCAAGACGCGCCATACTCAGGAAAAAATCCAAGCCCATATTCGAAACAATCCCGCTCAGCCCTTGTTTTATGGGGCCAATGATTACCGGGAGGTCAGGGGCGCTGCAAACTTTTAGCTTGGCGTTATCCACATGATATTCTATAAAGAGTGCACTGCTCGATAGGTTTCTTGCCTGTATGAAACCTGCCTCAATAACTTAACGCCAGCCTTGTGCTGGCGTTTTTTTTTGCCTCCTCGCAAGGCACTTGCAGGTCGGCAGGGCCCACTGGCGTTTCCTTCCCCGTAATGGCACTACATGTTGCAACTGCAGCATATCGTTCCAGCGCAAAGGAGACTGCCCATGGCCTATACCATCGACCTTTCCGGCAAGACCGCCGTTATCACCGGCTCAAATTCCGGCATCGGGCTGGGCATCGCCTGGGAATTTGCGCGGGCGGGTGCCGATGTGGTGCTCAACTCCTTTACCGACAACGAAGAGGACCACGCGCTGGCACGGGAGATCGCCGATGAAACCGGTGTCACGGCACGTTATCTCCAGGCTGACATGTCCAAATCCGAACAGTGCCGCCGCCTGATCGAGGAGGCGGGGAAATGTGATATCCTGGTGAACAACGCAGGTATTCAGCATGTGGCCCCGATCCCCGAATTCCCGACCGAGAAGTGGGATGCGATCATCGCCATCAACCTTTCCTCCGCTTTCCACACCACCGCCGTCGCCTTGCCGATGATGCGCGCGGCGGGCTGGGGCAGGGTCATCAACATCGCCTCCGCTCACGGTCTGACCGCTTCGCCTTTCAAGGCGGCCTATATCGCGGCCAAGCACGGCATCGTGGGCCTGACCAAGACCACGGCACTTGAGACGGCGAAGGAGCCCATCACCTGCAACGCCATCTGTCCCGGCTATGTTCTGACGCCGCTGGTGGAATCGCAGATCCCCGACACGGCGAAGAAGTACGACATGACCGAGGAGGAGGCGAAGGAGAAAGTGATCCTGGACCGCCAGCCCAGCAAGGAGTTCGCCACGGTCGAGCAGTTGGGCGGCACGGCCACCTTCCTCTGCTCCGCCGCGGCTGATCAGATCACCGGCACGACCATCTCCGTTGATGGCGGCTGGACGGCGCTCTGAGTGGGCAAGAAGCGGATCAACCTGGCCCTCCAGGGCGGTGGCGCGCACGGGGCCTTTACCTGGGGCGTGCTGGAGAGGCTGCTTGAGGATGAGGACATCGAGGTTTGCGGCATCTCCGGCACCTCCGCAGGGGCGCTGAACGGCGCCGCACTCAAGGCAGGCTGGGTTCAGAACGGAAGGGAAGGCGCGCGCGAGAACCTGCAATGGCTGTGGGAGATCATTGCGGGCGTGCAGGACCCCCGCATGTCGTCCTGGATGACACCCTTCGGGGTTGAGGCGCTGAGCCAGGCGATCGAGTATTCCTGGCCCGTTACGGTTTCCGACATGGTGTCGAACCTGACTTCGCCCTACACCTACGGACCTTTCTACCGCAATCCGCTTACCGACATCGTCCGCCGTTTCGACTATGACCGGGTCTGCAATGCTGTGGCACCGCTGCTTTTCATCTGTGCCACCCGTGTGCGGAACGGCAAGATCCGGGTCTTTTCCGGCGATGAGATCGGGCCGGAGGCGATCATGGCCTCCGCCTGCCTGCCAACGCTCTTCCAGTCGGTTGAGATCGAGGATGCGGAGACGGGCCGGAAGGAGGCCTTCTGGGACGGTGGCTATACCGGAAACCCTGCGCTTTTCCCGCTTTTTGACAAAGACCTGCCCGCCGACACGGTGATCGTGAACATCAACCCGCTGGAGCGCGAAGAGATACCCGTCACGCCCAAGCAGATCCAGAACCGCATAAATGAGATCAGCTTCAACTCAAGCTTGTTGCGGGAACTGCGCGCCATTGAATTTGTACAACGCCTGATGGACGAAGGCACGTTGAGCGAGGAGCGGATGAGCCGGGTGCGAATCCACATGATCGCCGACGATGAACTGATGGCAAAGCTGTCGGTGGCAACCAAGATGGTGCCAAACGCCGCAGTCATCGGCACGCTACGGGAAGCCGGGCATGCCGCGGCCGAGGCCTTTCTTTCGGCCCATAAGGACAAGATCGGTGAGCAGAGCAGCGT
>JABDKA010000248.1 GCA_013002405.1 Sulfitobacter sp.
TCCCGGAACTGCGCCTCACGCTTTTCCAGAAACGCGCTCATGCCCTCGGTCTGGTCTTCGGTGGCAAAAAGCGAATGGAAAACGCGGCGCTCGAACAGAAGACCCTCGCGCAGCGGTACTTCGTAGGCGCGGTTCACGGCTTCCTTCACGACCATCACGGAAATCATCGACTTCTCGGCGATCTTCTCGGCCGCGCCCTTGGCCTCGTCCATCAGCTTCTTGACCGGCACCACGCGGCTGACCAGTCCGGAGCGCTCCGCCTCTTCGGCGTCCATGAAACGGCCCGTCAGGTTCATGTCCATCGACTTGGACTTGCCCACCAGGCGGGTCAGACGCTGGGTGCCGCCGATACCTGCGACAACGCCCAGGTTGATCTCGGGTTGGCCGAATTTGGCTGTCTCCGAGGCGATAATGAAATCGCACATCATGGCCAGCTCGCACCCGCCACCCAGGGCATAGCCCGACACTGCCGCGATAATGGGCTTGCGGATCCGCATGATCTGGTCAGTCTCTGGCGTGAAGAGATCGCCGGTGAAAGCCTCGACAAAGGTTTTGTCCTTCATCATTGCAACGTCGGCCCCGGCGGCGAAGGCCTTTTCCGATCCGGTGATCACGATGCAGCGGACCTTTTCGTTTTCCTGGCAGCCCTTGAGACAATCGGCCAATTCCGCCATCAGCTGATCGTTCAGCGCATTCAGTGCGTCGGGGCGGTTCAGCGTGATCAGGGCAACGTGGCTGTCCAGATCCAGCGTGATCGTCTCATAAGCCATGGGAAAGCTCTCATTTGTTTCGCTCAGAGGTGTGTGAATAACACGCGCTCAGGGTGTTTCAAGCTATCTTTGGCATTGACGACAGTAGAAGGAGGAGCGCCCCGATTGGACGATACGTCTTATGACATGGGGGCAGTCCGGCGCGCGGCAGGGCTCCCCTTCGCGGCCGTAGACGTCAAAGCGGTGCTGGAAGTATCCCAGCTCTCCGTCCGCTTGCCGGAAGTCCCGGAGGGAGGAGCCGCCCGCCTCGATCGCCTCTTCCAGAACCTGCCGGATAATCGGGACAAGGGATGCGACCCGCTGCGCCGAAATGCGACCGGCCTTGCGCGCGGGATGGATACCCGCACGGTAAAGTGCCTCGCAGACATAGATATTTCCCAACCCTGCCACGATCCGCTGATCCAGAAGCGCCGCCTTGATCGGCATGTTACGGCCCTTGAGCGCGGCGACCAGGTGCGCCTCGTTGAATGCATTTCCGAGGGGCTCCGGCCCTATTGCGACAAGCAGCTTGTGCTGCTCTGCCGTCGCGGTGGTCATCAGATCCATCGCGCCAAAACGGCGCGGGTCATTGAAGGTCACCCGGGCACCATTGTCCATGTGAAAGACAACATGGTCGTGTTTCTCCGGCGCGGGATGCGCGTGGACGAATTGTCCCAGCGGATCGCCTGAGATTAGCATGCGCCCCGACATGCCCAGATGAATCAGCAGTGATTCTCCCGATGCCAGATCGGCGAGGATGTATTTCGACCGCCGCCGCAGGCCCAGCACCTGCTGCCCTTCCAGCCGTTGGGCCATACGTGGCGGGAAGGGCCAGCGCAGATCGGGGCGATTCACCTCCGCTCGGGCGATCACGGCGCCTTCCATGGCCGGTTGCAGCCCCCGGCGGACGGTTTCGACTTCGGGTAGTTCGGGCATTCTCGCTCCTGTGCCGCGCCAGCGCCGCACTTCTGCGGCAAATGGCGGTTTGTATCTGCTCCTTAGGCGCTATATCTCCGCTTTGACAATATCGGGACGAAGACCATGACGGACAAGACAACTCATTTCGGCGCGCGGCAGGTGCCCGAAGAGGAAAAGGCAGGCATGGTCCGCAACCTTTTCACCGACGTGGCCAACAAGTACGACATCATGAACGATGTGATGAGCGTGGGTATTCACCGCATTTGGAAAGAGGCGATGATGGACTGGCTGGCCCCCCGTGCCGGGCAGAAGCTGCTGGATGTGGCGGGCGGCACCGGGGACGTGGCCTTCAAATTCCTGGACCGGGCCGGTCACGGCCACGCAACCGTCTGCGATCTGACCGAAGAGATGCTGGTCGAAGGCCGCAAGCGGGCCGAGGCGGCGCAGTTGGCTGACAGCCTGGAATGGGTCGTGGGCGACGCCATGGCGCTGCCGTTCGAGGACAACACATTTGATGTCTACACCATCAGCTTCGGTATCCGGAACGTCACCCGCCCGCAGGAGGCCCTGAACGAGGCCTTTCGTGTGCTGCGCCCCGGCGGACGGCTGATGGTGCTGGAATTCAGCCAGTTGCCCAACCCGATGATGCAGAAGGCCTACGACC
>JABDKA010000175.1 GCA_013002405.1 Sulfitobacter sp.
CGATAGGAGGGGCGATGCGCAGATTACTGACACGCCGGGAAATGCTGGCCCGTGCCGGGGTCATCGGCTGTTCCCTTGCCGCCAGTCCGCTGATCACGCCCATGGCCTTTGCCAAGGCGCCCTGGGACACCCGTCTGGTCGTGATCATCCTGCGCGGTGGCTTGGACGGACTGGATGCGGTGCGGCCGGTGGGCGACCCGGCCTTCGCAGCCCTGCGCCCAAAGCTCAATGCGGAACCCGGGCTCGATCTTGACGGCTATTTCGCGCTCCATCCGGGTCTCGCCCCCTTGATGCCGCTGTGGCGCGCGGGAGAGTTGGGGTTTGTCCATGCGGTTTCCACCCCCTACCGCGACAAGCGCAGCCATTTCGACGGGCAGGACCTATTGGAAGCGGGCACCGACAGGCTGGGCGGTGTGGTCCGCGACGGATGGCTGAACCGCATGCTGCAACGGGTGCCGGGGCTTGAGGCCGATACCGCCTATGCCATCGGCAACGATGCGCTGCGGGTCCTGGAGGGTGAAGCCCCCGTCGCCCAGTGGGCGCCCGAAGCGAATCTGCGGATCAGCCCGCAAGCCCTGCGGCTGGCTGAGATGGTCATGGAGCCTGACGCCGCCCTGCACGCGGCCCTGTCGGAGGCGCTGACCCTGTCGCAGGACAGCGCCGAGGACCCGCGCGGCGGACGCGCGCACCAGCAGATCGCTCGTTTCGCGGCCCGCCGGTTGCGCGCCGATGCGCGGGTGGCGGCCTTTTCGCTCAATGGATGGGACACGCACCGGGGCCAGGCCCGGGCCCTCACGCGCAGCTTGGGACGGCTCTCAGAGGTGCTCATCACCCTCCGGACGGACCTGGGGCAGGCGGCCTGGGGCAAGACGGCGGTGCTGGCCCTGACCGAATTCGGCCGCACCGCGCGCGAAAACGGAACCGCCGGGACGGACCACGGGACGGGTGGCATGATGATCATGGCCGGAGGGGCCGTGCGCGGTGGTAAGGTCTACGGGATCTGGCCGGGTCTGGCGGAGGTGGATCTATATGACCGGCGGGATCTGATGCCGACCGGCGATGTGCGCAGCGCAGCGGCCTGGATCATGCGGGGACTGACGGGGGTCAGTCAGACGGATTTGGAGACTGGCATTTTCCCGGGGCTCGATATGGGCACCGATCCGGGTCTCCTGCGTTAGGTATCTCTTGAGATCACGTAGCTGGCAAGGTTGGCCACAAGGCCCTTTTCCCCGGCTTGAATGGAAGCGGCAATCACAATGGCCAGGGCGACGGCGGAAGCTGTCAAAACGATCCAATCCACTGTTCCGGCATCGGAGGATCGGGCGTCCTTTCGGCTGTCGATCTTCATGCTGATCTCCCTGGCAGCTTTGCAGATGCCCCCACATTCCTTTCTGCGGAATTAATGTGGCGATTCTTCGCCTCTGGCGTGAATGGTTCTGGGCTTCTTTGGGGAAGTCTGCGGTCCATTCGGGTCTTGGCGCGCTTCGGCCTTGCGCCTAACGTGCCCGCATGAAGAACAGCATAGATCCCCAGTCAGCGCCCCTCGGCGCGCCCGTCAAGGGCTGGACGCCGCCACCGGTCCCCGATGGTGCCCTGCTCAGGGGGCACTACGCTGAGCTGGCGCCCCTTACGGCGGAGGATCACGCGGCACTCCTCTATCGTGCCTACGTGGGGCAGGATCAGGTCTGGGACTACATGCCCTACGGCCCCTTCCATTCCGCAGCCCTCTATCACCGCTGGGTGCGGGACCATGCGGGCCAGCCCGATCCCTTCTTCTACGCCATCCGCAATCTGGAAAGCGCCAAGTGGGAAGGGGTGGCAAGCTTTTTGCGGATCAAGCCCGAGGCGGGCTCCATCGAAGTGGGGCACATCAACTACAGCCCCGCCCTGCAAAAAACCCGTGCCGCGACGGAGGCGATGTATCTGATGATGCGCTGGGCCTTCGATGTGGGTTACCGGCGCTACGAATGGAAATGTAATGCCCTGAACGCCGCGTCGCGTCGCGCGGCACAGCGGCTCGGGCTCTCGTTCGAAGGGGTTTTTCGGCAGGCGGCCGTGGTCAAGGGCCGAAACCGCGACACGGCCTGGTTCGCCGCGATCGACAGTGAATGGCCCGCCCTGCGAGAGGCCTTTGAGGCCTGGCTGTCGCCCGCCAATTTTGACGAAGAGGGTCGACAGCTTGAACGGCTTGGTGATCTGACCGGTCTTGTCAGGGCCGCTTCAGACCCAACCCTTTGACCCGTCAGGCAGGCTAAATCGCGATCTTCTGCGCAAGCCTTTCCTGAATCATCGCGGCCAGGGTGGCCGTCTCCGATGCCGCCGTCTGTCCCTGCGCGCGCCTGCTGGCAAGCTGACGGGCGGCGTTTTCAAGGCTGCGGTCCTCGGCGGAGTGGGCAACACCGGTGAGGAACTGCGCGACATAGTCGAGTGCAAGGTCATTTTGCGGGTCTTCCAGCACATCGGCGATATGGGCGATATCGTCGTGATAGGCGATCCTGTCGGGCACCACGGGCGTTTCATCCAGCCTGCGCGGCCCGCTCGGGCGGCGCTCCTCCGGCAGGAGACTCAAAAGCCTTTCCTGGAAGGCGGCGATTGTTGAAAAGGGTTTGGCGATGAAGCCGTCGGCGCCCGCAATCAGGGCCGCCGCTTCGGTATTCTGGTCGCCCGACATGCCGATGATGACCTCAACCCGCGGGGTTGCGTGGGACAGCTCCGCGATCAGGTCCAGACCGTTGCCGTCCGGCAGGCCGAAATCGACCATCAGGACCGAAGGGCGATAAACCCGAAGGTGCCGCCGCGCGGAGCGCAGGCAGTCGGCGCGCCTGATCCGTGCGCCAGAGCGTAGACAGAGCAGGCGGATTGCCTCACAGGCGAAACGGCTGTCTTCGACAACCAGGATCGTCAGGCCCAGCAAGGGGCGATCTGCAGTGGGCACGGGAAGATGTGCCGCGATCGGGTCGTTTGTGTCCATCCTAGCCTCCGTTTTCCAGTGGGAACAGCATTACGGGCAGTTGGCTAATGGGGGGTTAACGTGCCGCATTGCCCTTAAGGCGCTTCGACGGCATAAGGCGCGCAGAGACAGACAAGGAGGATCGCCCGGATGATCGGACGCCTGAACCACGTAGCCATTGCCGTGCCTGATCTTGAGGCGGCGGCAGACCAGTACCGCAACGCGCTGGGCGCGAAGGTCGGTGCGCCACAGGATGAACCCGATCATGGCGTGACAGTGATCTTCATCGAATTGCCCAACACGAAGATCGAACTGCTCTATCCGCTGGGTGAAGAGAGCCCGATAAAGGGGTTCCTGGAAAAGAACCCCGCGGGTGGCATCCACCATATCTGCTACGAAGTGGATGACATCATCGCCGCCCGGGACCACCTCAAAGAGACCGGCGCGCGGGTGCTGGGCACCGGGGAGCCCAAGATCGGCGCCCACGGCAAGCCGGTGCTTTTCCTGCACCCCAAGGATTTCAACGGCGCCCTGGTTGAGTTGGAGCAGGTCTGAGCCATGGGGATTACCTCCGGTCTTGTCCTCTATGCGGTCATCTGGTCACTGACCTTTCTCATCGCCCTGCCCATCCGCGTGCAGACGCAGGGGGATCTGGATGAGATCGTGCCGGGCACCCACGCAGGCTCGCCCGAGCATCATTATCTGCGGAAAAAGGCCTTCTGGACCACAGTGGTCGCCGCCGTGATCTGGGCCATAGCCGCCACGATCATCCTGTCGGGGTGGATCAGTGTGGACGATGTGGAAAGCATCTTCAGGGCCGGGGCCTGGTCAGGCCGTGGTATAGATGAGTAAAGGTCGCCGCCCCCAGGATTGGCACCACCAGGTTTAGGAGCGGCACCGACAGCGGAACCGTCATCAGGATGCCTGCCAGCCAGACCGTACCCGCGTGCTGCTTTCTAAGCTTGGCCGCTGATTTACGACCGACCCAGCGGATCGCCACCATTGTGAAATATTCCCGTCCCAGCAGATAGCCGTTCAGTGCCCAGAAGATGAAGGGCGCCGCAGGGGTGAAGAGGATATAGAGGATGATCGCCACGAGGTTCGCGGCAATCAGCACACCCAGAAAACTCACCGTATCGCGCAGCGCTTCCCCGAATGGCACGCCACCCGTCTGTGGCATTTCGCGGTAATGGCGGGCCTCCACGGCGTCGGCCACCTCATCCAGAAACATGGAGGTAATGGCAGAAGCGACGGGGATCATCAGGAAAATCGACAGGAAAAAGAGCAGGAAGACTGCCCCCCAGGAGACCAGATCGTCGATCCAGTTCACTTCGCCCAGAATCGGCAGCCAAAGCTCTTCTGGCGTGATGTAATCCAGCAGCCAGACCAACCCGGCCGTCGCAGCGATCAACAGCAGCAGTGTCAGCACCACGCCGATCAGAAAGACCCGCCTGAACCGCGGATCATTCAATTGGGCGATGGCCGCGAAGAACGAATTGAGGATCAGTGAGACAGCCATGAGGTGATGCTTTCGATATCCGGACGGGGCCGCTCGGGCGGCGCTGAGGTTTCCGTTCCTATATGGATGATTCCTGCGATCTTTTCATGGGGGGAAAGATCAAGACCTTCACGCATGAAGTCCCGGTCGTGCGACGCCCATCCGCTCAGCCAGTTGGCCCCCCATCCCGCCGCCAAAGCGGCATTGAGCAGCGACAGGCAAACGGCACCGGCGGAATAGGTCTGTTCCAGCGCGGGGATCTTCTCGGACGGTTTGTGCACTTCGACCACCACGACCGCCAGATCGCCCTGGTCGAACTGCGTACGGCCCTTGGTGATCTGTTCCGGTGCCAGATCCAGCGCCTCGCCCCGCCGCTGCACGATCTCGGCGAGCCGCGCCATGGCGGGCCGCTCAATCACGATGAAGCGCCAGGGTTCCAGCTTGCCATGGTCCGGTGTGCGCGCTGCGGCTCTGAGAAGGGTCAGCAGTTCCTCCCGGCCGGGCACGGGCAGGCCCAGCGTCTTGGCAGGCCGGGACCTGCGGGTCTGCAGAAAGGCGAGGGCCTGGGGATTTGGATCGGGCATGAAACCTCTAGAATGACAGGGCCGCGGCCATCTCATCGATGGAACGGCGCAGGAAGGTGTCGAATTCGGCACTGGGCTGGCGGTGCTGGAAGATACCGAGCATCGGGTCCGGTGCCTCGATGGTGCTGCCCGCCAGGGTTGCGATGGTGGCATGGCCGCAGAAGGGCACGTAGGCTTCAGAATAACCGCCCTCGTGCACCAGCACCAGCTTGCCGCTGCACAGCCGCGCGGCGGTATCCATCATCCTTTGCGTCATCTCCGCAAAGGTCTGGGAGGTGGCCTGCATCCGCGCCAGCGGATCAATCATGGAGGCGTCAAAGCCGCAGGCGACGATGATCATGTCGGGCTTGAAGGCCTCCAGCGCGGGAATGACGATCCTGTCCATTGCGTGCAGATAGGCGGTATGCCCTGATCCTGCGTGCATGGGCAGGTTGATGGCGTAGCCCTCTCCGGCGCCTGCCCCGCGCTCTTCAAGGCGACCGCTTTCCGCCGGGTAGTTGCCCTGCTGGTGCAGCGAGATGGTCAGCACATCGTCGCGGTCATAGAAGCATTTCTGCGTGCCATTCCCGTGGTGCACGTCCCAGTCCACCACCGCCACCCGGCTCACCAGTTCCTTGGCCATTGCTGCCTCGATGGCAATGGCGATATTGGCCATCAGGCAAAAGCCCATGGGGCTGTCAGGTTCGCAATGATGCCCGGGCGGGCGGCTGAGGGAATAGGCGTTGTCCAACTGCCCCGTCGCGACCTGTTGGACTGCGGCCAAAGAAAGACCGGCGGAAAGAGCCGCGATTTCGTAACCCCCCCGGGCGAAAGGCGCGTGGTGGCCGATCTCTCCGCCGCCCGCATCCGAAAGCGCCTTGAAAGCGTCAAGGTAGGAGGCCGGATGGACCCGTTCCAGATCCGCACGGCTCGCCTCCGCTGCAGTCTGCACCGCAAGATCGCCGGTCAGCCCGGTCACATCCATCAGGTTTTTCAACCGCCGCTTGGTCTCAGGGCTCTCGGGCAATCCCCCCGCCGCAAGAGGCTGAACGAGACCGCCGATTGGCAGGGTAAAGGTATAGTTCCCGCCCGCGTGCCAAAGGCACTTTTCGTCGTGAAAGAAGCCCGTCGCCATTTGCGTCTCCCTTTGCGGCCGGGTCGAAGTTGGCCGAGGAGGCAGGGATTGTCCATGGGGGCGAGGAGGGCTTTTCGGGTACGTTCCGAAGTATGAGGAAATGGCAGCTTCGAGCCTATTGTGTTCAATGCTGCGCGGCGGATGAAGGGCAACTGCCGCGAGCGAGAAACGAAACACCCTTTGCTGGCATCTTGGTTAGATGTCCCAACTGAAGCCTGTAGCCCCTTCAGACACCTTCCACAGCTTTGCCATGACAGCCTTGTCGTGGGCATGAGGATTCAGCGTTCCTTTGCCAACCGGACCGCCCGTTTGCATCAACCCCGTGGGACCATAAAGCGCACGCTGCTCCAGCCCTTCTTCTGTTGCGCACATGACTTCTGGGTAGGCCCCCTTTTCGGCGCTCTGTACCATCGGCGTCTTGCTCATCAGCCACCAAGTGAACCTCGTCAAAAGCCCCCCGCTTGTGCTGATCAGCGAAGTTGCGGAAGCGCCGGGGTGGCAGACGTAGACCTGAACGTCCTTGCCTGTCCCCTTAAGGCGATCCTGCAACTCGTAGGCAAACATCATCTGCGCCAGCTTGCTTTGGCTATAGACTGGGTTGGCGCTGTAGTTCTTGTCCCAGTTCATATCGTCGAACTGGATGGTCTTGATCCCCATGTTATAGCCAAGGCTGGCGACAACGACGATCCGGCCTTTGCTGGCTTCAATCCGGTCGAACAGCATCCCGCACAGCAGAAAATGACCGTAATGGTTTGTGCCAAGCTGACTTTCGAAACCATCAACGGTCAACTTCTGGGTTGGCACTTGCGCGATGGCGGCGTTGCAGATCAGTGCGTCGATTTTAGGAACGTTTTTCAGCACCCCATCTGCCGCAGCACGCACGCTTGCCAGATCGGACAGGTCCATGCGTACAAAGCTCACATCGGCCTCAGCCCCGTACTCTTCTTTCAGTTCCTTGACAGCGGCGGCCGATTTGTCTGCGCTGCGGTTCAGCATCACGACCTTTGCACCCTTTGATAGAAAGATGCGCGAGGCTTGAAATCCAGCACCGGCATTGCCGCCGGTGATGACATAGGTTTTGCCCGCAAGTGAGCCAAGGCGGTCAGGCGTCCAGCCTTTGGGTCCGAATGTGGTATCTGGCATTGTCTTGCTCCTTTGAGCGTCGGCGCAGGAGCCGAGCGGTATTTGCTATTGTGCTGGAGACGCAGATAACTCTCACATGCGCGCCGAAACAGACGTGATTATCGCAAATACTTGCCTGATTGTATCAGTCGGGTTGTCGCGGCTGACTCTGAAGCAATAGTATGGCCATATGAGCAAAGAACGGATCAAGCAGCTGATCGAAGACCGTACCGACCAAGATGGTCTAACGGAAACTGGCATTAATGGCGTGCGCTTGTTTCGGGCCACCCAGGCGATCCCCTGTGTTCCGGCTGTGTATGAACCCTGCGTCGTCGCCATCGTTAGCGGGACGAAGGAGGCTGTTCTGGACGGCCAAAGATACGTCTACGACGACAGCCAATATTTGTGCTGCCCGATGTCGATGCCCGTGAAAGCCGGGACACCTGCGGCATCCAGCGATAATCCTCTCTATGGCGTCTTTATTTCGCTCGATCAGCGCGTGATGACTGAACTGGCGCTGGAGATGGAAAATGCTGGGGGCGTTCTCCCGGTGGTCAAAGGCGGTTTGCGTGCGCATGGGATCAGACTGGCCCAGTGGGATGGGGCCTTCACCGATGCGCTGTTGAGGTTGCTACAGCTAGGGGCCAGTCAGACGGACATGGCGGTCCTCGGGGACGCCCGACTGCGCGAGCTGTATTACGCGATCCTGAAAGGTGAGGCGGGTATTTTTGCACGGCAGGCCTTTGGTGTCGGCAACGCCATCGCGCGGTCCATCGCGCATGTGTCGTCTCATTTGAAGGCACCGATTTCGATTGATGACATGGCGACCCGAGCGGGCATGAGCCGCGCCGTGTTTCACCGCAAGTTCAAGCAGGTCACGACGATGGCTCCGATCCAGTTCGTGAAGTCGATGCGCCTCAACAATGCTGCAATGAAGATTGCCGGTGGCATGACCGTGAACGAGGCGGCAATGGAAGTGGGCTACGTCAGCCCGTCTCAATTCAGCCGAGAGTTCAAACGCAAGTATGGACAGTCGCCGCGACAATGGAGTGAAGCGCAGCAATTCCCGATCGAGATGGGATAGCCGCGACAATTAACTCGCTTACCGAACCCATACGTTGAGCGAAGCGAAAGAAACGACAGCGAAGTTCCGCTCCCCAGACGCTCAGTCCACCGCCGCCTCCGCCACCAGTGCATCCACATCCAGGGGCGCGTTCACCATCGCAAGGCCTCCATCCGCCGCGCGCGGCCAGTCTTCCCGCGGACGGTCGCGGTAGAGCTCAACGCCATTGAGATCCGGGTCACGCAAGTAGACCGCTTCGCTCACCCCGTGGTCGGCGGCCCCGTCCAGCGGGATGCCCGCCGCCAGTACACGTTTGACCACCGCGCCAAGGGAGGTGCGGTCCGGATAAAGAAAGGCACTGTGATAAAGCCCGGTGCTGCCCGGCGGTGGTGGCCTGCCTCCGGCGCTTTCCCAGGTGTTGAGCCCGATATGGTGATGGTAGCCGCCCGCGCCCAGAAAGGCCGCCTGGCGGCCGTAGGTCTGGGTCAGCTCGAAGCCAAGCACATCACGGTAGAAGGCGATGGCGCGGTCGAGGTCGGCGACCTTTAGGTGCACGTGTCCGACCATGGGATGAGATTGCTGCATGATGTCTCCTTTCGCCTGCAGTATGACCCGAAGGGCGGTGCGCCAAAAGGGGCAGGAGCGCAGGGGGCTGCTGCACAAATGCACAAAAGCAAGGAACACGGCTCCGGCGGGCAGACCCGGGGCACTGGCCCGGACCCCAAAGTTTGTCTGGCAAGGCGAAGCTGGGGCGGGGGCGCCCTGCCGGGCAGGTTCAGCCCAGCATGCCGACGATGTCGTAGGTCTGCCTGAGGATCGGTGCCGTGATCTCACGCGCCTGTGCCGCGCCCTTCGCAAGGATGCGGTCGATCTCATCCGGCTGATCCATCAGACGGGCCATTTCGGATGAGATGGGGGCCATCTTCTCGACCGCCAGTTCCGCAAGCCTGGGCTTGAAGGCACCGAACTGCTGGCCGCCCACCTCGCGCAGGACCTCTTCCACGCTCATGTCCGCAAGGGCCGCGTAGATGTTCACGAGGTTGCGGGCTTCGGGGCGGTTCTCAAGCCCATCGGCCTCGGAAGGCAGGGCATCGGGATCAGTCTTGGCCTTGCGGATCTTCTTGGCGATGGCGTCGGCGTCATCGGTCAGGTTGATGCGGGAGGCGTCCGAGGGATCGGACTTCGACATCTTCTTGGAGCCGTCGCGCAGGGACATCACGCGGGTCGCTGCCCCCTCGATGACCGGCTCTGTGATGGGGAAGAAATCCACGCCATAGTCGTGATTGAACTTGGAGGCGATGTCGCGGGTCAGCTCAAGGTGCTGTTTCTGGTCCTCGCCCACAGGCACATGGGTGGCATGATAGACAAGGATATCGGCGGCCATGAGCGCGGGATAGGCGAAAAGCCCCAGCGATGCCGCCTCGGCGTTCTTGCCCGCCTTGTCCTTCCACTGGGTCATCCGGCTCATCCAGCCCATGCGCGCGATACAGTTGAAAATCCAGGCAAGTTGCGCGTGTTCGGGCACCTGGCTTTGATTGATAAGGATAGACTTGTCCGGGCTGATACCAGAGGCGATGAACCCCGCAGCCAGTTCACGTGTGTTGCGCCGCAGCTCATCGGGATCCAGCAGTTTCGCGGTGATCGCGTGCAAATCCACCATGCAATAGATGGTCTCGAATGCCTCGTCCTGCATCTGCACGAAGCGCTTGATCGCGCCCAGGTAATTGCCCAGGGTCAGGCCACCGGACGGCTGGATGCCGGAAAAGACGCGGGGCGTGAATTTGGCTTCGGACATGAACCACCTCGGGGGCTGGATTTGACGTTCCGCAGGGCTTACTGCTGGGCGCAGACCCCGTCAAGGAGCGCCCATGCAGGACCCCGATCTTGAATCACCCGTCAACCCGCTGCCCCCCGCAGTGGTGCTGATCTTTCTGGCCATGGCAGGCATTGAGGCGGCTCTTTCACTGGGGGAGGCGAACCTGATCGGCGGGCCCGGTGCGGTGGGCTGGCGACTGGGGCTCATTCGCGACTACGGCTTTTCGGGCCAGATCTTCGACTGGATGGTCGTCAACAACCGCTGGCCGCTGAGTGAGCTGCAGCGGCTTATCACCTTTCCCTTCGTGCATCTGGGGTTCGCCCACGCGCTTTTCGGTATGGTCCTGCTGCTGGCCTTGGGCAAGATGGTTTCCGAGGTGATGGGGCAACTGGCCTTTGTCGCCATTTTCGTCCTCTCCGGCATTGGCGGCGCCGTGGTCTACGCGCTGCTCCTGAATGATCCGGTCTGGCTGGCCGGGGCCTATCCCAATGTCTATGGCCTGATTGGCGGTTATTCCTTTGTCATGTGGCGGCATCTGGTGACGACCGGTGGTCAGCAGATGCGGGCCTTCACGCTCATCTCGCTCCTGATGGCCATCCAGCTGATCTGGGGCATTTTCTTCGAGGCGGGCACGCTTTGGGTCGCCGAACTGGCCGGATTCTTCGTGGGCTTCGCGATGTGCTTTGTCTTTGCGCCGGGCGAATGGACGCGGGTGCGCGACCGGATCAGGCGTCGGTAGGGCTTCCCGGGCCGGAACTGAGCTTATTCTCCACGAACAAGGGGGAGCGACCCGCGCTATCCCCGGCGCAGGGCCTGCCTGAATTCTGACAGGTGAAAGGCACCGATCAGCTGGCCCGTGAAGAAATAGCTGACCCCGCCAAGGCCCACGAGGAAGAGTAAGGCAATGGCACGCCACCAGTCCATGCCAAGCATCGGCTGCAGCACCACGTTGCCCACCCAAAGCACAACGCCCATGGCGAAGCTGGCCGCAAGAATTCGCCAGATCCGCCTGTGGAACCGGCTGTCGAAACGGGCCGCTTCGCCGTAGCGCCGCGCACCGATGGCAAGGCAGGCAAACATCGCCCAACCGGCCATCGTTGTGGCAATGGCTGGTGCGATCCAGCCGACATAGGGGGCAAGGCCCACGGCAAGGGCGGCATTCACCACCATCGCAACAAGGGCGAAATGGAAGGGGCGGCGCGTATCCTCGCGCGCGAAATAGATCGGCTGCAGGATCTTCTGCAGCACGAAAGAGGGCAGGCCGAGGCCGTAGATCATCACCGCGGTGGCGATGGCTGCCGTATCATCCACATCCGATGCGCCCCGCTCGAACAGCACGGAAACAAGGGTGAATGGGATCACCAGCAGGGCGATGGCTGACGGGATCGTAAGCGCCAGTGAGATCTCGGCCGCGCGGCTCAGCGCTTGATGCGCGCCCTGTGCATCCCCCGACCGCAGGCGGCGCGCCAGATCCGGCAGCAGGACGACCCCCACCGCAATTCCGACTACGCCCAGCGGCAACTGGTAAAGCCGGTCTGCGGCAAAGAGCCAGGACACGGCATTGTCATACTGGCTGGCGACCAGCTGTCCCACCACCAGATTGATCTGCATCACACCCGAGGCAAGGGCGGCGGGCACCGCGATGACGACCATGGCGCGCACGTCCGGGCTCCAGCGCGGGCGGCTGGGGCGCAGGGGAAAGCCCGCCAGAGCCGCCGCGCGCCAGGTCAGGGCCAGCTGGGCAAGTCCTGCCAGGGGAATGGACCAGATGAGCCACTCGATCACCTTGCCTCCCGTCAGGGCGCCGACGGTCATGGCGGCAATCACGAAGATGTTGAGAAGGACAGGTGCCGCCGCCGCCACCGCGAAGCGTCCCGTCGCATTCAGGATACCGGAAAAGAGCGCCGAGAGTGACATGAAGACGATGTAGGGAAAGACGATGCGTCCGTAGCCCACGGTCAGATCGAACCGGGGGTCGCCGACGAACCCCTCTGCCGTGAGCCAGACGAAACCGGGCATGAAGAGCATGGCGAGCCCGGTCAGGGCCAGGACCGCGAGGGCAAGTCCGTCAAAGGCGTCCTGCGCAAAGCGCTGCGCGTCTTCTTCGCCCTCGTACTTCTTGGCAAACATCGGTACGAAGGCCGCGTTGAAGGCCCCTTCGGCAAAGAAACGACGGAACATGTTGGGCAGACGGAAAGCGGCGACAAAGGCATCCATCACGGGGCCCGGTCCGATCAGCGACAAGAGCAGCACCTCACGGATAAAGCCAAGCGTCCGGCTCAACAGCGTCCAGATCCCGACGGTGAAAAAGCCTGACATGAGGCGGATGGGTTTCATGGACAGGATGATCCCTTGGTTCTTGTCGCTGCCTAGCCCGATGCGCGCGGCGGCGCAACGCAACTCGGCTCGGATCACTCGGTAATGGTGCCGCTCAGGCTGGCGTGGTCGCGCGTTTGTACAGGTGCCAGGTGGCGTGGCCAAGGATCGGCATGGCGATGAAAAGGCCCAGGAAAAGCGGGATCATCGCGGCAAGGGTCACCAAAGCGACCAGCGCGCCCCAGATCAGGTAGACAAAGGGACTGGCCCGAACGGCCCCCATCGAGCGGATGATCGCCGTCACGAAATCGATGTCCCGGTCGTAAAGCATCGGAATGCCCAGCACGCTGAGCGAAAAGATCACAACGGCAAAGACCCCGCCGACCACCGTGCCAAAGCCCAGCATCGTCAGGCCATCGGCGGTCAGAAAGACATCAAGCGAAGTTGAGATGTTCGTCATTGGCGTCAACCCCAGGAAAAGCGCAAAGATCATGTGGCCTAGAAAGAACCAGAAGAGGAAAACCACCACGATGATTGTGGCCAGCCAGGGCAGCTGACCGTTCTTGTGGGACCAGACCACGCGCGCCACCTCGCCAAAGCGGATGTCTTCGCCGGCCATCCTCCGGCGGCTGGTCTCATAGAAACCAAGGGCGGCGAGGGAGCCGACCAGTGGAAAGCCCAGGACCGCCAGGACCAGCCAGAAGGTCGTGCCTGTAACGTAGGTGATCCAGCCCATGACCAGCCCCGCCACCACAAAGAAGCTGGCGAAGAAAAGGTCAATCAACGGGGTGGCAGCGAAATCCGCCACCCCCTGTCGCAGGCTTGCCGATATATCCGCAAACCCCAGGGGACGCGGGACAGGTGCTTTTGGTATTTGGGTTTCCATAAACGGATCATAAATCCGTAATTGCGAATTTGCCAAACATTGTGCGCAGGGTTACGTTTCAGCCCGTTCGACGCCCGCGTCAATCGCCTGTCGCAGGCGTTTTTCCAGCGTCTTTTGCTTGTTTTCGGAATAGTATTTCAGCCCGAACATGTCCTTGACGTAGAAGGTATCGACTACCTGTTCCCCGTAGGTCGCAATGACCGCGTTGGCTACGTAGACATTCGAATCTGCCAGGGTTCGGGCCAGATCGTAAAGCAGGCCAGGCCGGTCGCGGGTATCCACTTCGATGATCGTGTAGATCTCCGATCCTTCATTATCGAAGGTGATATGGGTCGGAACACGGAAGGCCTTTTCGCGCTTCTTGACCTTGTCGCGGGACCTGAGCGCGTCGCGGGCCACGACCTCGCCCCGCAGGGTCTTTTCGATCACCTGCCGCAGACGCGGCAGACGGGAGGCCTCGTAGGCGTTGCCATCTGCGTCCTGGATCCAGAAGGCATCGGTGACCCACCCGTCCTTGGTCGTGTAGCTGCGCGCGTCCACCACGTTCGCCCCCACCAGCGCCAGGGCGCCGGCAAGCCGGGCGAAGATGCCCGGATGGTCGGCCATGACGAAACAGGCGCGGGTGGCATCGCGATCCTCATCGGGGTGCAGATCCAGCCGTATATCGTCATCCCCGATGTCCCGCAGCAGATTGGCGAACGCCACGTGCGCAGTCACATGCAGACCCTGCCAGTATGGATCATAGTGCCGCCCGGTTTCGGTCTGCAGCGCCTTGCGCGGCCAGTCCGACAGCGCCTCCCGCAGGGCCTTCTTGGCCTCCGTCCCGCGGTTCTCGCGGTTCAGATCCTCAAGCCCGGTTTCAAGCGCGCGCTCGGTTTGCCGGTAAAGCGCGCGGATCAGGACCGCCTTCCAGTTGTTCCAGGTATTCGGCCCCACGCCGCGGATGTCACAGACCGTCAGCACGCAGAGCAGATCCAGCCGCTTGACCGTCTGCACTGCCTTGGCAAAGTCGCGCACCGTACGCGGGTCCGCGATATCCCGTTTTTGCGCCATGTCCGACATCAGAAGGTGATAGCGCACCAGCCATTCAACTGTGTCCACTTCCTCCTGCTTGAGGCCCAGCCGAGGGGCGACCTTGCGGGCGATCTTGGCCCCCAGGATCGAATGATCCTCGGACCGGCCCTTGCCGATGTCATGCAGCAGCAGGGCCGTGTAAAGGACCTTCCGGTTCACACCGCGCTGAAGGATCGAGGAGGCGACTGGCAGTTCCTCTTCCAGCTCTCCCTTTTCGATCCGGGCAAGGTTTGCGATGCACTGAATGGTATGCTCATCCACCGTATAGGAGTGGTACATGTTGAACTGCATCATCGCGACGATGGGCTCAAACTCGGGGATGAAGGCAGAAAGCACCCCCAGTTCATTCATCCGCCTAAGCGCCCGTTCGGGGTTACCGTGCTTTAACAGCAGATCGTGAAAGATGCGCTGCGCCTCAGGGGTCTGGCGCAAGTCGTCGTCGATAAGATCAAGGTTTGCCGTGACCAGGCGCATGGCGTTCGGGTGGATCAGCATCCCTGTCCGCAGGGCCTCTTCGAAAAGACGCAGAAGGTTCAGCTTATCGGAAAGGAAGGCCTCCGGATCTGCCACATCAATGCGGTTGTGGACAACCCGGTAACCTGCCTTGATCCTGGGCCGCCTGCGAAAGATCCGTTCAAGCAGGGGGTCCGCCTTGAGATGCACTGCCTCAAGGCTGGTCAAGAAGATGCGGGTCAGATCGCCCACCGCCGTGGCATGGCGAAAGAAGGTCTGCATGAAAACCTCGACACCGCGCCGCCCGCCGGTGTCCTCGTATCCCATCGCCTCGGCCACCTGCACCTGCATGTCGAAGGTCAGCTGTTCGGTTGGACGGTTGGTCAGCAGATGCAAATGTCCCCGCACGGCCCAAAGAAAATCCTCTGCCGCGCGGAAGGTCTCGTATTCCTCGGGCAGGAAAACGCCCTTTTCCACCAGGTCAGAGATATTCTCGACATTGTAGATAAACTTGGCGATCCAGAAGAGGGAGTGCAGATCGCGCAGACCGCCCTTGCCCTCCTTCACGTTGGGCTCCACCACATAGCGCTGGCCCTGCTTGAGATGCCTCGTATCGCGTTCTTCCAGCTTTGCCTCGATAAAGGCGCGGCCGTTGCCCGCAAAGAGCTCCTCCGTCAGACGCTGCCGCAGCCTGTCGGCCAAGTCCACGTCGCCCGCGATATAACGGTGCTCCAGAAGGGCCGTTTGGATTGTGAAGTCTTCTGCGCCCAGACGGATGCAGTCCTTGATTGTGCGGGTGGAGTGGCCAACCTTCAGTTTCAGATCCCAAAGCATGTAAAGTATGCTCTCGATCACACTCTCAGACCAGGGCGTCGCCTTGTAGGGTATGAGAAAAAGCAGATCGACGTCCGAGAACGGGGCCATTTCACCCCGCCCGTATCCGCCGACACCGATCACCGAGAGGCGCTCTCCCTCTGTCGGATTTGGCTTGGGATGGAGGTAACCGGCGGCCACCGCGAGGGCCGATTTGACCAGTTCATCGGTCAGATAGGTGTAGGCGCGGGTCATGCCTCGTGCGTCGAAGGGCACCGCCGCGAATTGCTTGGCAATCTCCGCTCGACCGCGTTTCTGAACGTCCCGCAGGACCGCAACCGCTGCGCTGCGGCCCTGTTTCTCGGCAGTGTCATTGCACACATCGTGCAGGGCACGCGCCACTGCCTCGGTATCGAAAATCAACTCTTGGGCGCAGATCAGGCGCGGCGGATCAGGTGTCTCATCGGTGATCAGCTCAGTATCCGCGCCCGCCAAATCAGAACCCCGCGCCGCCGAAGCCGCGTGGCGCCGGGTCAAGGATCACGACGCTCTGGTTCCGGATGGTTGCGACGGCCAGCCCGCGCTGGTTCGTACCGTCGGGTCGCAGACGGAAGATACCGGTTGCCCCCTGGAACCCCGCCCCCTGACTCAGGGCCGCTCCGGTCAAGGCATTGGACTTGCCCCCCTTCACCAACGCGCCGATCGCGGCGATACCGTCAAAGGCAAGGCCAGCCAGCGGATGCGGCTGTCCGCCATAGGCGGCGCTGTAACGGCCCGTGAAGGCGGCAGAGGCTGACGGGTCAGGCAAGGCGAACCAGCCGCCCTGAAGGCCCGGCAGGCCCAGTGTCTGTGGCGGGATATCCCAGCGGGTCAGGCCGATGTACTGGGTCGTCGCCGCCTGGATACCGGCCTCCGGCAGAAGCTGCGCGAAAAGCGGCAGGGCTGAGGCCGAAGGGGCCGTCAGGAAAAGCGCGTCCGCACCCGAACTGTCAACCGTAGCCTTCACACGTGGCACGGCGGCGACAACCGCCTCCTGGCTCAGCGCATAGTCGACGCTGCCGGCAATCGTGGCACCGTTTGCCGCGGCCGCTGCGGCGATGGCGCTGCGGCCCAGCTGGCCCGCCACGTCATTGCTGTGCAGGACGACAATCCGGCGTTTTCCGTTGCGTGCTGCATAGTTCACCAGACGGTCAGCCGTGTTGTTGAAGGTTGGCCCAAGGACAAAGACGTTGCCGCCTGCAATCGAAGGATTGTTCGAGAAGGCAAGCACGTTCACGCCCGCGGGCGCTGCCGCCACGCCTGCCGCGTTTGCAGCCGCGCTGTAGACTGGTCCAAGAATGATCTTCGCCCCATCGCTCACGGCCTGCGCCGCAGCCGTTGATGCAGTGGCCGCGGAACCGGCAGTGCCATAGACACGCAGATCCACCTCGACCCCGTCAAGATTGGCGATGGCCAGTTTGGCCGCGTTTTCAAGGTTTCGCGCCAGAAGCTCGTCCGCCGGTGTGCCCCCGCGCGGCACCAGAAGGGCCACCGGGACAGGCGCGGATGTGTCAATCCGGGGACCACCGGCGTTGGTCAGTCCCCCCAAAGCGACGGGATCGCAGGCCGCCAGGACCATCGCAAAAACCGACAAAACCATGAATCGCAGCCGCTTGCGACCCAGACTGAAAAAGGCGATCATCCCCACACACTCCCCAGGATAAAGATTGGCGCGATGCGCCGTCAAAATTTTTCCAGATCATAGACTTTGCGAAAGGCGGGTCCAGCTTGAATTACCAAAAGCGATCGCTATCGGCGGGTTTGTACTTTGTCGGCGTGCCCATCGGAACGGCGCGGGACATCACGCTGCGCGCGCTGGATGTGCTGGCCTCGGCTGACCTTTTGGCCGCCGAAGATACCCGCAGCCTGCGCCACCTGATGGAAATCCACGGCATTCCTCTTGCCGGTCGGCGCATCCAGGCGCTGCACGATCACAGCAAGGAAGGGGCGCAAAGGCGGCTGATCGAGGCGATCAATGAAGGGCAATCGGTGGCCTACGCATCGGAGGCGGGCATGCCGCTTATTGCCGATCCGGGGTTCGAACTGGCCCGCGCGGCCATCGCGGCAGGGTGCCCGGTAACCTCCGCACCGGGGCCATCTGCCGTGCTGACCGCGTTGGCGCTGGGGGGCCTGCCCACCGACGCGTTCTTTTTCGCGGGATTCCTGCCCAACGCCAAAAGCGCCCGCCGCACAGCACTTGAGCGCCTTTCGGAGATCGAGGGCACTCTGGTCTTCTACGAAAGCCCCAAGCGGCTTGGCGCAATGCTGCGCGACGCGGCAGAGGTGCTTGGCAACGAGCGGGAGGCGGCCGTCTGCCGCGAGCTGACAAAGAAGTTCGAGGAAATCCGCCGGGCGCCGCTTGGTGATCTGGCCCGGGCCTACGCGGAGGAGACGGTCAAGGGTGAGATCGTGGTCCTTATCGACCGCGGCGATTCACCTTCCCTTAACGAAGTTGACCTAAACAAAGCCCTAACGGCGGCTCTGTCTGAACATTCCATGCGGGATGCGGTCGATCTGGTGGCCCGGGCGCACGACCTGCCGCGCAGGCAGGTCTACCAGGCCGCGCTCACGCTCAGGAAGGGACCGTGAAGAATGCAGCAGTGCAGACAGTATCGCGGGCAGATGGCCCATCACGCGGGTCTGGCCGCCGAAAGCCGGATCGCGCAGGATTATGAACAGCGCGGTTTCGCGGTGGCCCGTCGGCGCTGGCGCGGCAAGGGCGGTGAGATTGATTTGATCCTGCGGGACGGCAACGGCCTGATTTTTGTCGAGGTGAAACAGAGCAGCAATTTCGACCGCGCCGCCGAAAGCCTGAGCGCGCGGCAAATGCAGCGGATCTGTGCCTGTGCCGCCGAGTACCTGGAAAGCGAACCCCTTGGAAGCCTCACAGAGGTGCGTTTTGACGTGGCTCTGATCGATGGCCACGGTGACACGCGGATCATCGAAAACGCCTTCGGTCTGGGCTGAGCCCTTGCATCGGGGCTCTCCCTGCGCCATCTCATCGGGCAGACAGCAAGGATCTGCCCATGAAAATCGCCTTTCAAATGGACCCGATCGGGGCCGTGGACATCAACGCCGACAGCAGTTTCCGGCTGGCTGAAGAGGCACAGGCGCGCGGGCACAGTCTGTTTTTTTACACCCCCGACCATCTGGCCTACCAGGAGGGCCGGATCACCGCACGCGGGCATGAGATGACAGTACAGCGGGTCGAGGGCGATCACGTCCACCTGGGACCTGAGCGGGAAGTCGATCTTGCCGATTTCGATGTGGTCTGGTTGCGACAGGATCCGCCCTTCGACATGCACTACATCACATCCACCCATCTGCTGGACCGGCTCAAGGGCCAGGCCCTTGTGGTGAACGATCCCTTCTGGGTCCGGAACTATCCCGAAAAACTGCTGGTCCTCGATTTCCCTGATCTGACCCCCCCCACGACCGTTGCCCGGGACCTGACCACCATCAAGGCCTTCAAGGAGAAGCACGGCGACATCATTCTCAAGCCACTCTACGGCAACGGCGGTGCCGGTGTCTTCCGGCTGGATGCGGATGACCGCAACCTCACCTCCCTGCACGAGCTTTTCACCGGTTTCTCCCGTGAACCGCTGATCGTGCAGAAGTTCCTGCCCGCGGTCTCAAAGGGGGACAAGCGGGTCATACTCGTCGATGGCAAGGCCGCAGGCGCCATCAACCGGGTGCCCGCCGCCGGAGAGACCCGCTCAAACATGCACGTGGGCGGGCGGCCGGAAAAGGTCGGTCTCAGCGACCGCGATCGTGAAATCTGTGATGCCATCGGCCCCCTGCTCAAGGAGAAAGGGCAGATCTTCGTCGGCATCGACGTGATCGGTGACTACCTGACGGAGATCAATGTCACCTCCCCCACCGGCATCCAGGAATTGGAGCGCTTCGACGGGGTGAACATCGCCGCAAAGATCTGGGAAGCCATCGAAGCGCGCTGCGGGTGAGCCTGGTCCGGCCGATCCTCAACGCCTACCTCCGCTACATCGAGAAACCACGCCTCGCCCGGACCGAGAATTATCTCAAGATCCGAAAATCATTCGAATTCCAGGCCCGCTGGTTCTTTCGCACGCCAAAGGGCACGCAAAAGCAGTGGCTGGTCCTTGAGGCCGGTCAGCGCCAGGTTGAGGCGCTGGAAGTGGTCCCGCAGGATCTGCACAGTGATGCGGTGCTTTTCTATATCCACGGCGGCGCCTTCATAATCGGCAGCCCGAACACCCATTCCGCGATGTTGGCAGATCTGTGCCGTCGTCTGGGCGCACGGGCCCTCCTGCCGCGTTACCGGCTGGCACCGGAACACCCATATCCCGCCGCCGCCGAGGATGTGATGACGGCCTGGCAGGGGCTGCTGGCAAGTGGCGCAAATCCCGCCCATGTCTTTATCGGCGGCGACAGTGCAGGTGGTCAGCTTGCGCTTGGCCTTCTGTCGGAGCTTTGCACCAGCGGTCAGGTCTTGCCCGCCGGTGTCTTCTGCCTGTCGCCCCTGACTGACATGCGTTGCAACAGCGACAGCTTCAGGCGGAACCGCAACCGGGAGGTGATGCTGACGTCGGATGTGGCGGGCCAGACGATGGCCATCTATCTTGACGGACACCCCGCCGAGGATCCCCGGGTCAGCCCCCAGTTTGCCGGTTTTCCAAACGCACCTCCGACCTGGATCTGCGTAGGCGATACGGAGCTCCTCTACGACGACGCGCGGCTGATGGCAGAGCGGCTGAATGCCTTCGGCGCGGATGTCACCCTGGTCGAGGCGCAGGACCTGCCGCACGTCTGGCCCATGTTCAAGGACATCCTGCCGGAGGCGCGGCAAACCCTGACCGACCTGACCGACTGGATCAGGCGGCAACCGGCGTGGCCAGGCGAAAGCTGACTGCCTCGGCCAGGTGATCCTTGCGCACCTCTTCCGACGCTTCCAGGTCCGCAATGGTCCGGGCCACCCGGATCACCCGGTGATAGCCACGTGCCGACAGACTGAACCTTTCGGCGACCTTGCCAAGAAGCGCGCGCGCTGCCTCGTCCATCGGGGCGATTTGCTGCAGGAAATCGCCCTCCGCGTCGGCGTTGACGCGCATCGTTTCCATCCCCTCAAACCGTGCCGCCTGCACCTCCCGCGCCCGGGCCACACGCTGCGCAACGGCGGCGGATCCATCACCCGACGGGGGCAGATCCAGGTCCGAATAGGCCACCGGCGGCACCTCGACCCGCAGATCGAAGCGGTCCAGCAGAGGGCCTGAAATGCGGCCCATATAGTCCTCTCCACACTGAGGGACCCGCGCGCAGGCCCGCGCCGGATCGCTGAGATACCCGCATTTGCAGGGGTTCGCGGCGGCCACCAGCATGAAGCGGCAGGGGTATTTGACGTGGGCGTTGGCCCTGGCGATCATAACCTCGCCGGTCTCGATGGGTTGGCGCAGGGTCTCAAGCACCGTCCGCGGGAATTCCGGAAATTCGTCCATGAAAAGCACGCCATTGTGGGCCAGGCTTACCTCCCCCGGCTTGGCCTGCCGCCCACCGCCGATGATCGCGGCCATCGAAGCCGTGTGGTGGGGCTCCCGGAAAGGCCGCGTGCGGGAAATACCCCCCTCGTCCAGCAGCCCGGCCAGCGAATGGATCATCGAGGTGTCAAGCGCCTCTGCCGCCGTCAGGGGGGGCAGGATTGATGGCAAGCGGGCGGCCAGCATGCTCTTGCCCGACCCCGGCGTGCCCACCATCAGCAGGTGATGCCGCCCCGCCGCGGCGATCTCAAGCGCACGCTTGGCCCGTTCCTGACCTTTCACGTCACGCAGATCGCGACCGTGGGTCGCCTGCTGCACCTCACCCGGTTCGGCGGGGGTGATGGGCGACTGACCGGTATAGTGGCGCACCACGTCGCCCAGGGTTTCGGCCGCGATCACCTGCGCATTGCCGACCCAGGCGGCCTCCGCCCCCGATCCCGCGGGGCACAGCAGACTGCGGCCCTGTTCGGCCGCGGCAAGGGCTGCGGGCAGGGCCCCGACAACGGGCACAAGGGTCCCATCCAGTGACAATTCCCCAAGGGCCACGGTGTTCTGCACCACATCATCCGGCAGGATGTCGAGCGCGGCAAGCAGGGCAAGGGCCACGGGCAGATCGAAATGGCTGCCCTCCTTGGGCAGGTCCGCCGGGCTGAGGTTGATGGTGATCCGTTTGGAGGGCAGCGCGATGGCCATGGAGGTGAGCGCCGTACGCACCCGATCCCGTGCCTCAGAGACGGCCTTGTCCGGCAGACCAACGATGGAGAAGGCAGGCAGGCCTGCGGTGACAGCACACTGCACCTCGACCATCCGCGCCTCCACCCCCTGAAAGGCCACCGTGTAGGCGCGTGAAACCATCGCCTTCTCCCCGTTAACATCCGTTAAGGGGTAGGCGGCCTTGGTTTAGGAATGATTAACGTGCGCCTGGATCAGTCGCCCGGCCAGGGTCCTGTCGGCAGTCCCTTGTCGTAGGGGATGGGGTCATAGCTTTTCTTCAGACCCTCCCTGCGCCATTCCCGGAAAGCGGCATCTTCAAGCGTCAGCCTGCAGTAGGCGCGCGCCGCCTCCGACACCTGCAGGTCATAGCCAACGATCCGTGCGCAGACGGGCGCGTAGAATACATCGGCCAGCGAATAGGCCCCAAAAAGCCAGGGTCCTTCGTCCGCCTTCTGCGCCTTCGCATGGGCCCAAAGCGTCTCGATCCGCGCCAGATCCGCGCGAACACCTGCACCGGGTTCAAACCCTTCCATGACGTGCAGCAGCTGCATCGGACAGTCCCCGCGCAGGGCGCCAAACCCCGATACCATGGCGGCGCAAAGCCAGCGGGCCGTCGCACGCGCGCCGGGGCTCTTGGGCCAAAGCCCGGCCTCAGGGTGCCGCTCCGCCAGTGTCTCGGCCATGGCGAGGGTTTCGCCCACTACCGTCCCGTCGGGCAATCGCAGCACCGGAACCAGGGCCGCGGGGGCCAGGGGCGCAAGATCCGCGGCCATCGTCCCGGAATAGAGGCCCACCATGTGGGTGCGGTAGGGCAGGCCGAACTTCTCCAGCATGAGCCAGCCTCGCAGGGACCAGCTTGAGAAGCTTTGGTCACCGATGAAAAGATCGTAGGTCATGGGCGCAGGCTAGGCGCAGGTACCAGGCTGACACAAACGATCATTCGTGGCCCCTGCCATCACGGAAGATGATTGATGTGACCCACGTCCCAGGACCCGTTATCGTGGTGAATCGCCGTGACGGAAAGGTTGTCAATCTTGTGCGCCATGACCTCATAGGCGGTGACACCAAGCGCGCGCTGGACTTGTGTCAGGATGACGCCGAAATGCGCAACGGCGATAATGTGCGCCTCCGGATGGGCCGCGTTCAGACGATCGACGACCCCGTTCACCCGGCCTGCCGTTTCGTTCCAGCTCTCGCCCTCGGGCGCGCGGACATCGCCCGGTTGCTCCCAATAGGCACGCGACAGTTCGGGATCGCGCGCCGCCACCTCCTTGAAGTGCATCCCGTCCCAGACCCCGAAATGCAATTCCCGCAGGTCGGGGTCATGATCAAGGCGCAGGCGCGTGGGCCGCTCCAGCACGTCGGCCGTGTGGACCGACCGGATCAGGTCGGAGGAAATCAGCAGCGCCTCCTGCGGCAGATGGGCATCGAGCCGCGCGATCTGGTCCCGATCCGACAGATCAGCAGGTACATCGCGCCAGCCGACAAATGTCTTCTGATGGGTGGGCCCGTGCCTGATCCAGTGCCAGATGGTCATGGAAGCGTTCCTTTCAAAGCCATCGGCAACCCGGCGGTGACCTGCACGGCCAGCTCAGCTTCGGCGGCAAGGGCGATGTTCAGCCGCCCCTGCGCCTCCCTGAATCGGCGGGCCAGGGCATTCTCGGGTACGATCCCGTGCCCCACCTCATTCGAGACAATGACCCAGGGGGCGGCGCACTTTCGCAAAGCGGTGATCAGGCCGCTCTGAGCCGCCTCCAGATCAGCTTGTTCCATCATCTGGTTGGTCAGCCACATGGTCGCGCAATCAATCAGAAGGACGCGATCAGTCGACGGACCGGACAAGACATCGGTCAGATCCAGGGGCGCCTCAATGGTTTTCCACCGGCCATCGCGTCGATTTTTGTGAATCTCCACACGGGCCGCGACCTCCGCGTCAAAAATCTGACCTGTCGCAACGTAAACCATTGGTAAACGATATCTTTCAACCAGACCTTCGGCCCAGACAGACTTGCCCGAAGCAGCCCCACCTAAGATGAAAACCTGTTTAGGCAACATTTTTCGACCAATAATTTGGAACCATTCTGAATGTCGATGCGTACAAACTTCATAGGTGCGTCACAAGATGTATCACTGGCTTTGGGGGAATTGACGAATGACTATGCAAACGGCGCGCGAATTTTCTCTCACCCGCACGGCCATGAAGGCCGAGCTTCTGGATGCCGAAACCGAACTGAAATTGGCCTACGCATGGCGCGATGAGCGGGACGAAGCTGCGCTGCACCGTCTGATCACCGCCTATATGCGCTTGGCCATCTCAATGGCGGGCAAGTTCAAGCGCTACGGCGCCCCGATGAATGACCTGATTCAGGAGGCCGGTCTGGGCCTTATGAAGGCCGCAGAGAAGTTCGACCCGGATCGCGGCGTGCGTTTTTCGACCTATGCCGTCTGGTGGATCAAGGCTTCCATTCAGGATCACGTGATGCGCAACTGGTCTATGGTGCGCACCGGCTCCACCTCCTCGCAGAAATCGCTTTTCTTCAACATGCGGCGGGTTCAGGCCCGGCTTGAGCGTGAGGCCGCCGCAGCGGGTGAGACGCTGGACAAACACCAGTTGCGCCAGCTTATCTCGACCGAGATCGGGGTGCCACTGCACGACGTGGAGATGATGGAAGGGCGTCTGTCGGGTTCCGACTATTCGCTTAACGCCACCCAGTCCGCCGAGGATGAGGGCCGCGAATGGATTGACGCGCTGGTTGACGAAAGCGCCCAGGCGGCGGAGCAGGTGGAGGAGTCCCACGACACCGCGCAGTTGCGCGCCTGGCTTCTGTCGGCCATGCAGGACCTGAACGAGCGAGAGCAGTTCATCGTGCGTGAGCGCAAGCTGCGCGACCAGCCCCGCACGCTGGAAAGTCTGGGCGAGGAACTGTCCCTGTCCAAGGAGCGTGTGCGCCAGCTAGAAGCAGCTGCCTTCGTCAAGATGCGCAAGAACCTCGAAAACCAGTCGCGCGAAGTGCTGCACTTCCTCAACTGATCTGACTGGCGCTGGAGAGGCCCGGCAATTATGGTCGTCGCAATGACAGGCCATGAAAGGGCGCTCCATGCTGGCTGGCAAACACATCCTGCTGATCATCGGTGGCGGGATTGCGGCATTCAAATCCCTTGATCTGATCCGGCGGCTACGTGAACGCGGTGCTGCCGTGACACCCGTGCTGACCCGCGCTGGCGAGGAATTCGTAACCCCGCTTTCAGTCTCTGCTCTTGCGGGGGACAAGGTTTACCGCGATCTCTTCGATCTGGGGGATGAGGCGGAGATGGGTCATATCCAGCTGAGCCGGGTTGCTGATCTGCTGGTGGTGGCCCCAGCCACGGCGGACCTGATGGCCAAGATGGCGCAGGGTCACGCGAACGATCTGGCCTCGACCCTTCTGCTTGCCACCGACACGCCCGTTCTGATCGCGCCCGCGATGAATGTGCGCATGTGGGATCACCCGGCGACCCAACGCAATCTCAAGACCCTGCGCGGCGATGGCATCAGCGTCGTGGGCCCGAACGAGGGCGACATGGCCTGCGGCGAGTTTGGTCCCGGCCGCATGTCCGAACCGCTTGAGATCGTGGCGGCGATTGAAGCGCATCTCGCGGAGGGACCGCTCAAGGGCAAGCGCATCCTCGTGACTTCCGGCCCTACACACGAACCCATCGACCCGGTGCGCTACATCGCCAACCGCTCCTCCGGTGCGCAGGGCACAGCCATTGCGCGGGCCCTGGCGGCGCTTGGCGCGGAGGTCATTTTTGTCACCGGTCCCGCCGATGTGCCGCCGCCCGAAGGGGTAGAGGTGATCCGCGTCCAGACCGCGCAGCAGATGCTGGAGGCGGTGCAGGGCGCGCTGCCCGTTGACGCGGGCATCTTCGCCGCCGCTGTCGCCGACTGGCGCGTGGAGGGGGCCAGCGACCGCAAGCTGAAGAAATCGAAGGACGGCCTCCCGACGCTCAGCTTTGCCGAAAACCCCGACATCCTGAAAACCGTCAGCCAGCTGAAAAAGGGCCGCCCCGGCCTTGTCGTGGGCTTCGCGGCCGAGACCAACGATGTGGTGGATCACGCCACCGCCAAGCGGGCGCGCAAGGGCTGTGACTGGATCGTGGCCAACGATGTCTCCCCCGAGACCGGTATCATGGGCGGCGGCGAAAATGCCGTGACGCTTATCTCCGATATGGGGGCCGAGGATTGGCCGCGCATGTCCAAGGAAGCGGTGGCGCGGCAACTCGCCGAACGGGTCGCGCGGGCCCTTGGTTGAGATCCGCATCACCTGGGCCGAGGGGGCCGACCCTTCGCTGGGGCTGCCCGGCTACGAGACACCCGGCGCCGCCGGGGCCGATCTGCGCGCCAACCTGCCGGAGGGGGCCGTCACACTGCAACCCGGCGTGCGGGCGCTGATACCAACGGGCCTGCGGATGGCGATTCCCCAAGGATACGAGGTGCAGGTGCGCCCCCGCTCCGGCCTCGCGCTCAAGCACGGGATCACCCTGCCCAACAGTCCCGGTACGATCGACAGTGACTATCGCGGCGTGGTGGGAGTGATCCTGCTGAACGCCGGTACGGAGGCTTTCGAGGTCACCCACGGCATGCGCATCGCGCAGATGGTTGTCGCCCCGGTTCTGCAGGCTACCTTCGCGCAGGTGGAAGAATTGGATGAAACCGGTCGCGGCAGCGGGGGTTTCGGCTCAACCGGGGTAGGCTGATGTTGCTGGTTCTAATCATGGCCGCCGCGATCTGGTTCGGCGGCAGGATGATCGGCGCGCCGCGTGAAGTGCGTACGACCTTGCTGGGGCTGCTTTATGTGGCTGTTCTCGCCATCCAGATCACGCTGCCTGAAAACAATCCGCTGCGTCTTGCCACCGGCGGCAGCGCGGCGCTCTGGCTCATTTTTGGGGGTTTTGTGGCCCTTCTGTTGGGTTACCGTGCGGTCCTTTTTCGACTGCGCCAGCGGGTCAGGGGGGATGACACGGCAAGCGTTACGGCCCCGCAGAAAGGCAGCGCCTTTTCCGAGACCGAGCTTAATCGCTATGCCAGACATATCGTTCTGCGAGAGATCGGCGGTGCCGGGCAGAAGGCCCTGAAAGAGGCCAAGGTGCTGGTCATCGGGGCCGGGGGCCTTGGTGCGCCCGTGCTGCAATATCTTGCCGCCGCCGGGGTCGGAACCATCGGCGTGATCGATGACGACAAGGTTGAAAATGCCAACCTGCAGCGGCAGGTGATTCACACGGATGCCGCCATCGGGATGCCCAAGGTCTTTTCCGCCCAGCAGCGGATGGAGGCACAGAACCCCTTTGTCACGGTGCGGCCCTATAACCGTCGCCTGACCGATGAGATCGCCGAGGATCTGGTGGGCGACTATGACCTGGTGCTTGACGGGACAGACAATTTCGACACGCGCTATCTGGTGAATCGGGCTTGCGCGGCGAAGGGCGTACCGCTGATCTCTGGCGCACTCAGCCAGTGGGAAGGGCAGCTTAGCATCTTTGACCCCGCAAGCGGTGCGCCCTGTTATCAATGCGTCTTTCCGCAAGCCCCGGCCGCGCATCTGGCACCCAGCTGTGCAGAGGCCGGCGTGCTGGGCCCGCTGCCGGGTGTGATCGGTGCCATGATGGCCGTGGAGGCAGTCAAGCTGATCACCGGCGCGGGCACCCCGGCACGGGGTCAGATGATGATCTATGACGCCCTATTCGGCGAAAGCCGGACCATCGCTGTGGCGCCGCGCGCCGATTGCCCGGTCTGCGGAGATATCTCCAAAGGCTGAGATCTGTTATCCTTCCGCGATCAGAACAGGAGGATTGAACCATGGTCTACGTGCACGGAATGGTGGCCGCGGTGCCCAACGCCAACAAGGACGCCTTCATCGCCCTGGCCCAGCGCATGGCGCCCGTCTTTCGCAAGCACGGCGCGCTGGATGTCGCCGATTGCTGGGGCGATGCGGTGCCCGACGGGGAGGTGACTTCCTTTCCCATGGCGGTGAAATGCGGCCCGGACGAAACGGTCGCCTTTTCCTGGATCACATGGCCCGACAAGGAGACGGCCGAGACGGGCATGCAGGCGGCCATGGAGGATCCCGACATGGGTGAGGTGGAGATGCCATTCGATGGCAAGAGACTGATCTTCGGCAGCTTCCAGCGGATCGCCTAAGGGTCTGCGGCAAATCACGTCACTGCGATTGCAACCCTCCGGTCTCCGCCCTAGCTAGGGTGGAAAGGAGACCGCCATGACAAATCCACTATTGCAGGACTGGGATACGCCCTTCGGCCTGGCCCCGTTTGACGCCCTGTCGGACGATGATTTCGCCCCCGCCCTGGAAGAGGCGCTGGCCGCCCATCGCGACGAGATCGCCGTGATCGCGGACAACCAAGAACTGCCGACCTTCGCCAATACGGTCGAGGCGCTGGAGGCGGCCGGCAAGAAGCTTGATCAGGTGCTTGGCGTCTTCTTCACCGTGGCAGGGGCGGACAGCAACGAAACGCGCGAGGCGCTGCAGCGGGATTTCTCACCCAAGCTCTCGGCCCACTACTCCGAGATCTCCGGTAACAAGGCGCTTTTCGCCCGGGTCGCAACCCTGTGGGAGCAGCGCGATAGCCTTGACCTGACCGATGAGCAGGCCCGCGTGCTGATGCTCACCCACCGCGGCTTCGTCCGCTCCGGTGCTGCTCTTGAAGGCGCGGAAGAGGCGCGCATGAAAGAGATCAAAGGGCGGCTGGCCGTATTGGGCACGCAGTTCACCCAGAACCTTCTGGCGGATGAGCGGAACTGGTTCATGGCCTTGTCTGAAGAGGAACTGGAGGGTCTGCCCGACTTCGTTATCGACGCTGCCCGCGCAGCCGGTGAGGAGAAGGGTGCCAAGGGGCCCGTGATCACCCTCTCCCGCTCCCTGATCGTGCCCTTCCTGCAATTCTCCCCCCGCCGCGATCTTCGCGAACGCGCCTTCCGCGCCTGGGAGGCACGGGGTGCCAACGGGGGGGAGACGGATAACCGCGAGATTGCCGCCGAAATCCTGTCCCTGCGCGAAGAACGGGCCAAGCTGCTGGGCTACGATGACTTTGCCTCCTACAAGCTGGAGACGGAGATGGCGAAGACCCCCGAGGCGGTGGAAGAGCTGCTGATGGATGTCTGGGGCCCGGCCAAGCGGCAGGCGGAGGCAGACGCCAAGGTGCTGGGTGAGATGATGCAGGCGGACGGCGTGAACGACGACCTGGCCCCCTGGGACTGGCGCTACTACGCGGAAAAACGGCGCGCGGTCGAACATGATCTCGATGAGGCGGAACTGAAGCCCTACTTCCAGCTGGACCGGATGATCGAGGCGGCCTTTGCCTGCGCGACCCGGCTTTTCGGTCTGCGGTTCAAACCTCTCGACGTGCCGCTGTATCACCCCGACTGCCGCGCCTGGGAAGTGACCCGTGACGGGGACCACGTTGCCGTCTTCATCGGCGACTATTTCGCGCGCGGCTCCAAAAGATCCGGTGCCTGGTGTTCGGCGATGCGCGCTCAGGCGAAATATCCGCAGGTGCAGACTCCGGTGGTGATCAATGTCTGCAACTTCGCCAAGTCCAACCCGGCGCTACTGTCCTACGACGATGCGCGCACGCTTTTTCACGAGTTCGGCCATGCCCTGCACCAGATGCTGTCAAATGTGACATACGAAAGCGTCAGTGGCACCTCCGTCGCGCGCGATTTCGTGGAACTGCCCAGCCAGCTTTTCGAGCATTGGCTGGAAGTGCCCGAGGTCTTGGGCGAGTTCGCCACTCACGCACGGACCGGGGAGCCGATGCCGCAGGAATTGCGCGACAAGGTGCTGGGGGCCGCGACCTTCGACATGGGGTTCCAGACGGTGGAATATGTGGCATCCGCCCTCGTCGATCTGGCCTTTCACAGGGGCAAGGCTGCGGTCGATCCGATGGCCAAGCAAAGCGCCGTTCTGGCGGAGATCGGGATGCCCGAGGCAATCCGGATGCGCCACGCCACGCCGCAGTTTGCCCATGTCTTTGCGGGGGATGGATATTCCAGCGGGTACTACAGCTACATGTGGTCCGAGGTGATGGATGCGGATGCTTTCGCGGCCTTCGAAGAGGCGGGCGGTGCCTTCGACAAGGAGCGGGCGCAGGCGCTGGAGGAGCATATTCTGTCGACCGGTGGCAGCGCGGACGCAGCCGAGCTTTACGTTGCTTTCCGGAGTCGTTTGCCGGGCGTCGAGGCGCTGTTGAAGGGGCGCGGACTGGCGGCCTGAAGGTCTGTCCCCGCGGGGACAGGTTTGGAATCAAAGGCTTGGGGCAGGCGTTAAGCGCCTGTTTACCAATGCGATTCCGGTTGAACGGTTAATGTCCCGGCGCGGGGGCGGGGACTGGGTCGAGCAGTTAGAGCATAGACAGCCTCGGACCTGGTCCGGGGCCTCCGATCTGCTTGGCGATCAGTACCCCAGATCTCTGTCTACAAGGTTCAGGAAAGGCTCCCCCGCTTCTCCGCGTCGAATGTTTTCCACGATGCTCTCCGACGCCGTCCGCGCCCGCGTTTCCGCCGCGATGTGGGGCGTGACGGTGACCTGCGGGTGCCTCCAATAAGGGTGGTCCGAGGGCAGCGGCTCCACCCGGAATACGTCGAGTGTGGCGTGGGCGATCCGGCCTGCATCCAGCGCCGCCAAAAGCGCCTTATCGTCGATGAGGGGGCCCCGTCCCGGATTGATGATGAAGGCCCCTTTCGGCATCAGCGCGAGGGTGCGCGCGTTCAGTGTGTTCTGTGTGGCGGGCGTATCAGGCAAAAGCAGCACGGCAATCTCGGCACGCGACAGAGCCTCTTCCAACCCGTCCTCCCCGTGCAGGCAGTCTATCCCCGGCACCTCCTTGGGGCTGCGTGACCAGCCGGTCACCCGAAAGCCGAGCCCCGCAAGCGTCTCTCCTGCCGCGCGCCCCAGCGCGCCGAGGCCCAGCATCACGACGGAGCGTTCGTCGGCCAGCGGCGGTGTGCGCGGCTCCCACCTGGTGTCGCGGCGCAGGATGTCAGTGTCGATCCCAAGATGGTAGCGTAGGACATGGCCCGTGACCCATTCCACCATGCCCTTGGTGAGACCCGGATCAACCATCCGGGCGAGGGGGATCTTGAGCGTCTCATTCCCGGTGATGTTCTCCACCCCCGCCCAGAGGTTCAGCACCGCCTTGGCGCGGGTGTAGGGCGCAAAATCCTGCAGGTCGCTGTTGGGAGCGTAGACGATATAGTCGACCACCTCAGGGGCAATCTCCATCGACAGGTTTGCCGGTATCCCCGCCTGGTCAAACGCCGCGCGCAGGGGCGCTTCGTAGGTTTCCCAACGCTCGGGTTGAGCGGCGAACAGGACGTTCAGGGTCATGGACTACCTCGGGCGGTGAACGTGGGCTGACTGAACCAGCCCGAAGGCCAGGAGCAGCACCAGCATGGCCGATCCGCCGTAGCTGACCAGCGGCAGGGGGACGCCCACAACCGGGGCAAGGCCCATGACCATGGACATGTTGACGGCGAAGAAGAGGAAGAAGTTCAGCGCGATGCCAAGGGTCAGGAGGGAGCTGAACCGATCCTTGTTCATCATCGCAGTGACCACGCAGAAAACGATGATCAGAGCGTAAAGGCTGAGCAGGGAGATGGCACCGATAAATCCGAATTCCTCAGCCAGAGTGGTGAAGATGAAATCGGTGTGCTTCTCCGGCAGGAAGTTCAGCCGCGATTGGGTACCCTGCATGAAGCCGCGCCCGGTCCAGCCGCCGGAACCCAGCGCGATCTTGGACTGGGTAATGTGATAGCCCGCCCCAAGCGGGTCGGCGGCGGGGTCGAGGAAGGTGTCGATGCGGCGGTACTGATAGTCGTTGAGCAATTGCCAGGAGGTGCCGCGCGACTGAAAGATGGCTGTAACCAGGCCGATGCCGCTGCCGATGACGGCGGCGAAATAGGCCCAGTGGACGCCCGCGAGGAACATCAGACCACCCCCGGCGGCCAGCAGCAGGATCGAGGTGCCAAGATCGGGCTGTTCCAGCACCAGCACGGTGGGCACGCAAATGATCAGGACCGGCAGGAGCACCCAGAAGGGTCTTGAAACCTTCTTGGCGGGCAGCCAGTCGTAGTAGGCGGCAAGGAACATCACCATAGTGATCTTCATCAGCTCGGAGG
>JABDKA010000176.1 GCA_013002405.1 Sulfitobacter sp.
ATCGCCCTGCCATCCTTCGATCTGCACTGGTACCGGGCCGCCTCGAACCCGCAGACCGACCTCTCGGCGATCCCCGTGATCAGCTATTCCAGCAAGACAAGGCCATACCGGGAACTGATGTCGGAGCTGTCCCGCCGCATCGGGCCGAAGGTGCGCATCTATGCCTCCGCCTCGCTTTCGGCGAGCCTGCGGATGATCGCGGCGGGAATCGCCGTGGGGCCTTACCCCCGTGCCCTGGCAGAGGATTACCTGCGGCGAGGACAGATCGTTGAGTTCAATCCGGGGATCGAGGCGAAGCCGCTGGAGTTCACGGCTTCTTATCTGTCGGAGCCACGCAGCTTCCTTGTTGAAAAGGCAGCAAGAATTGCGCGTGGCGCGGCGGAAGACTGGGAAAAATCGCATCCCCGCTAGCATCAATGAAATGGATCGATGCTGATACAAAATGATAATTTGCGTCAATTCCCATGCGCATGTGATGATAGCTTTGAACATGTCACGGAACAGCTCATTGCAAAAGACAACGCACGCCGCACTCAAGACCGCCACTGCCGCCGAGGTGCGCGCGGCCATTCGTTCGGGTGCCTACAGCGGCCATACGGCAGGACTGGCCGCCGGAAAGCTTCAGTGCAACCTTGCCATTCTTCCAGAACGGTACGCACTGGACTTTCTGCGGTTCTGCCAGCGTAATCCAAAGCCCTGTCCGATGGTCGGCGTGGGCGACACGGGCGATCCGATGCTGCCGACGCTGGGCCATGACATCGACATCCGAAGCGATGTATCCAAATACCGGGTCTTTCGCGACGGCGTCCTGTCCGAAGAGGTGACCGACATCTCCGACATCTGGGCCGATGATCTGGTGACCGTCGCGCTTGGGTGCTCCTTCACCTTTGAAAACGCGCTGATGCGCCGGGGCATCCCTGTGCGCCACATCGAAAGCGGACGGAATGTGCCCATGTACCGCTCCAACATTGAACTGAACCCGGCGGGACCTTTCCACGGGCAGATGGTCGTCACCATGCGCCCCATCCCCGAAGGCCAGGTCGAAGAGGCCCGCGCCATCAGCGCCCGCTTTCCTCAGGCCCACGGCGCGCCGATTGCCCAAGGGGATCCGGCTGACATCGGCATCGCCGATCTCAGCCAGCCGGACTATGGCGAATCCGTTGAAATTCGCGCGGGCGAAGTGCCCGTCTACTGGGCCTGCGGCGTGACCCCGCAGAATGTCCTGCTTGATGCGCAACTGCCGCTTTGCATTACCCATTCCCCAGGCCACATGCTTATCTCTGATGTGGCCGAAGATGCCGAAACCACCGTTCTGAAAACAACCTGAAAACCAATAGGGAGACATACCATGAAAAAGACATGCGCAATCCTTGCCGCCAGCACGATCCTGGCCGGTGCCGCCGGGGCCGAGACCCTTTCCGTCGTCGGCTCCTGGTCCAGCCTGCCGCTGCACCAGCAGTACGAAGCACCCTTCTGGGGTGAGAAGCTGCCTGCCGCCTCTGGCGGCAAGCTTGAGGTCGAACTGACCACCCACAACCAGATGAGCCTGGGCTTGGGCGATATCTATCCGCTGCTGGGGCAGGGGGTCTATGACGTGGCCATGACCGTGGCTGACTATGCCGTGGCCGACGCGCCTGAACTTGAGGGCCTGGACGTGCCGCTTATCGCCCTGACCGCCGATGAGGCCCGCGCCATGGTGGATGCGGCCCGGCCGATGGTCACGGAAATCTTCCACGACCGTTTCAACAGCCACGTTCTGGCGATCGCGCCCTATCCGCCGCAGGTGGTCTTTTGCAACCACGAGGTTTCCAACCTTGCCGATCTGGAAGGCCTGAAAATCCGTGCCTCCGGCCGGATGACCGCCAAGCTGCTTGAAGCCCTTGGCGCCGAGGGCGTGAACGTGAGCTTCTCCGAAGTGCCGGGTGCCCTGCAGAACGGCGTGGTCGACTGCGCCGTCACGGGGGCCGGGTCAGGCTATTCCGCGGGCTGGTGGGAGGTTTCCACCCACCTCATGGCGATCCCCCTCGGTGGCTGGGATTCAGTTGTGACCGCGATGAACATGGACAAATGGAACAGCCTGGACGCCGATACCCAAGAACTGATCCAATCGCAGGTGAAAGCGGAATTCGAAGACCCGGCCTGGGCCAGCGCGCAGGATGCCCTGGTCAACGACATCGCCTGCCTGACCGGCAATGGTGAGTGCCCGGCGGGCGAGAGCCGCTCCATGACCCTCGTTGAGGTGAGCGACGCCGACTTTGAGAAGGCGCGCAACATCCTGACCAGCGAAGTGCTGCCCGACTGGGCGGAGCGGGCTGGGGGCGACTGGTCCGCACGCTGGAATGACAGCGTGGGCAAGGTTGTTGGTGTGACCATCAACTAACGCAGTCAAAAGAAAAAGCAGTGGCGTCCCGGGCCTGACCCGGGGCGCGACATTTCAAAAATGGGGCGCTGAAATGGAATTGCGATTGATCGAAACGCTACGGCGGATCAACAGGGGCGTGGCCTTTGCCGTCGGCATCGGTCTTCTGGCCTGCGCGGCCTTCGTGCTGCTGGATATCGTGATGCGTCAGATCGGCGATTCCCTCGGCGGCACAGAGGAAATCGCAGGCTACGCCATGGCGCTCGCCACCTCCTGGGGCATGTCCTTCACCCTGCTGGAACTGGGTCACGTGCGCATCGACCTGCTGCGCACCCGGTTCCAGAGCTTTGGCAAGGCTCTATTCGATGTCTTTTCGATGATCGTCATGTCGGGCGTCATTGTGATGATTGCGGTCAAAGCCTGGCCGGTGGTGGACCGCTCCCTGACCAACGGCTCCCGCGCCAACACGCCGCTTGAAACGCCGCTTGCACTGGTGCAACTGCCCTGGTTCGCCGGATGGGTATGGTTTGCGCTCATGTCCTGCCTGGTGACCCTCGCCGCCCTCAGCCTGCTGGTGAAGGGTCGCTTTGCGGAGACGGAGAGCTTTGCAGGGGCCTTCGCCGAAGAGGAGACATTGCAATGATCGGTTATGTTTCCGTGGGCCTTCTGGGTCTGCTCGCCCTTTCCATACCTGTGGGCATCGTGCTTTTCCTGCTGGGCTTTGGTGTCGATGCCTTTTTCTCCGCCTTTCCGCTGACGCGGGGCCTTGGCAACATGGTCTGGTCGTCGTCCAACTCTGCCACGCTGATTGCCATCCCCTTCTTCGTCCTGCTGGGCGAAATCCTGGTACGATCGGGCGTCGCCACGCGCACCTATGCGGCCCTTGACCGCTGGGTCAGCTGGCTGCCCGGGGGACTGGTGCACGCCAACGTGGCGACGGCCACAATGTTCTCGGCCACCTCCGGGTCCTCCGTCGCCACAGCGGCCACTGTGGCCACCGTTGCCATGCCACAGGCCGAAAAGCTGGGCTATGACCCCAAACTCTTTTCGGGTGCGATCGCCGCAGGGGGCACGCTGGGTATCATGATCCCACCCTCGATCAACCTGATTGTCTACGGGTTCCTCACGCAGTCCTCCATCCCGCAGCTTTTTTTGGCCGGTCTTGTGCCTGGTATCCTGCTGGCCTTGGCCTTCATGGCCGTCACGGCGATCATTTGTCTTATCAGACCGGATCTGGGTGGCACGCGCCGCACTTTTCCGTTTCCGCAGATGCTGCGCGCGCTCATCGACCTGGTGCCGATCCTGATCCTCTTTGGCCTCATCGTCGGCTCCATCTACCGCGGCTGGGCCACGCCGACCGAGGCGGCCGCGGTCGGCGTGGCCGGTGCCCTGCTGATCGCCCTGGCCTTTGGCGGAGTCAGTTGGTCCATGATGGCGCAAAGCCTGACGGGCACGGTCAAGATCACCTCGATGATCATGCTTATCGTGATCGGGGCCTCCTTCCTGAACTTCACACTGGCCTCGGCCGGTCTGGGGCGCGAGTTGACAAGCTTCATGGAAGGGCTTGGGCTAACCCCATTGAAGACCATTCTGGTGGTCGTGGTGCTTTACATCGTGCTGGGATTCTTCATCGAGACCCTGTCTCTGATGGTTGTCACCATTCCGATAATCGTGCCGCTGGTGGTGGCACAGGGCTATGACACAATTTGGTTCGGCATCCTGATGATCGTGCTGATCGAGATGGCACTGATCACACCACCGGTGGGCCTGAACCTCTACGTGGTGCAGGGAGCCCGAAAGTCCGGATCGCTCAACGAGGTGATGCTGGGCGCGCTGCCCTATTGCCTGACGATGCTGGCAATGGCCTTCCTGCTGATTGCCTTCCCCTCAATCGCGCTCTGGTTGCCCAACGCCTTGCAATAACTGCCTAACCTTAGGGAATGCGGCATTCGGTCCGGCTTTGCGCACCCGAGAATGGTGTGCAAGGCCGGATTTCTTCGCTACTGTGCAATGGCGAATCCTAGTAGCCGAACCGCCGACATGAATGTACCACTCCGAGCCTCTGTGAAATGCAGCGAATGCCCGATCCGCCACCGCGCGGTCTGTGCCCGCTGTGATGAGGATGAACTGGCCCTTCTGGAAAAGGTCAAATGCTACCGCAGCTACCAGGCGGGTGAGGTGATCCTTTGGCGCGGGGAAGATCTGGAGTTCGTGGCGTCGCTCGTTAAGGGTGTCGCATCCTTGTCCAAAACGCTGGAAGACGGGCGCACGCAGATGGTCGGCCTGCTTCTGCCGTCAGATTTCATCGGTCGTCCGGGGCGGGAACGTATCGATTTCGACGTGACCGCGACCACCGATGTCACCCTCTGCTGTTTTGAACGCAGGCCCTTTGAACGGATCGTTCACGAAACACCCAACGTTGCCAAAAGGCTGATGGAACTGGCCTTGGACGAGCTGGACAGCGCCCGCGACTGGATGTTGCTGCTGGGCCGCAAGACCGCGCGCGAGAAGATCGCGACCTTCATCGAAATGCTGGTGCGGCGTTCAACCGTAACCGATTTCAACGGTGTTCAGCATGACCTGAGCCTGCCGATGACGCGGGATCAGATTGCCAACTACCTTGGCCTGACGCTTGAGACGGTGAGCCGACAGTTCAATGCGCTGAAAAAGGAAGGCATTATTTCCTTCAGCGACCGCCGCCGGTTCGAGGTACGCGACATCGCGGCCCTGCATGATGCGACGGGCGACGATGCCGACGGTGGTTTGATCGACTGACCACCCCCAGAAAGGCTATTTTAAATCTTTTTCAACGGGCGAACCGGCGCCCTTGAAGTTTTTTTTTTAGCCTGACCGGACAGGGTGCTGGGACCCCAAGACAATCGGCCAGGTTTCGGCCACTCTGGCCCTTAACGCAGGCTTGTGGGACATTGATTGCTGCAACGCAACAAAAGTTGACCCAGATCAAGGTACATCGCCCAGACCCCTCATATGGATAGACTGCGAACAGGAGTGTCCCCCCAGATACTCTGCAGACTTCGAGGGACAAATCATGAATTACGTCAAACTCATTCTATTGGGGCTCATCACCCTGATTGCCGCCATGGCGGCAAGCTGGGCGCACGATCTGGCCTATCAGGTCCACGCTTTGCTGATAATGGTAATTGCCTTTGCCATGTTTATCTACGTGCTGCGGCACACGGATGAGCCAGTGCAGGAACAGGCGGTTGATCATATCTACGAAGACGGTGTGATCCGGGCAGGTGTGATTGCCACAGCCTTCTGGGGCATCGCGGGCTTTCTGGTGGGCACCTATATCGCCTTCCAGCTGGCCTTTCCCCAGCTCAATTTCGACTGGGGGCAGCCCTACACGAACTTCGGACGGTTGCGCCCCCTGCACACCTCAGCGGTGATTTTTGCCTTTGGCGGCAACGCACTGATCGCCACATCCCTCTACGTCGTTCAGCGCACAAGTGCTGCCCGGCTCTGGGGCGGGAACCTGGGCTGGTTCGTTTTCTGGGGGTACCAGCTTTTCATCGTGCTGGCCGCGACGGGCTATCTGCTCGGGGCCACGCAGAGCAAGGAATACGCAGAGCCCGAGTGGTACGTTGATATCTGGCTGACCATCGTCTGGCTGGCCTACCTGGCGGTCTTCATGGGCACCATCTTCAAGCGGCGTGAAAAGCATATCTACGTCGCGAACTGGTTCTTCCTGGCCTTCATCATCACGGTGGCGATGCTGCACGTGGTCAATAACCTGTCCATCCCGGTCAGCATCTGGGGCTCAAAGTCGGTCCAGGTCTTTGCCGGTGTGCAGGATGCCATGACTCAGTGGTGGTACGGCCACAACGCGGTGGGCTTCTTCCTGACCGCAGGCTTTCTGGGCATGATGTACTATTTTGTGCCCAAGCAGGCCGAGCGTCCGATCTACAGCTACAAACTTTCAATCATTCACTTCTGGGCGCTGATCTTCCTCTATATCTGGGCAGGCCCGCACCACCTTCATTACACGGCTCTCCCTGACTGGGCGTCCACGCTCGGGATGGTTTTCTCGGTCGTGCTGTGGATGCCAAGCTGGGGTGGTATGATCAACGGCCTGATGACGCTTCAGGGTGCCTGGGACAAACTGCGCACGGATCCGATCCTGCGGATGTTCGTTCTCTCCCTCGGCTTCTACGGCATGTCCACCTTCGAGGGGCCGATGATGTCGATCCGAGCCGTCAACTCCCTGAGCCACTATACCGACTGGACCATTGGTCACGTGCACTCCGGTGCGCTGGGATGGAACGGCATGATCACCTTCGCCTGCATCTACTTCCTGACACCCAAGCTTTGGGGGAGAAAGCAAATGTACTCCATGTCCGCGATCAACTGGCACTTCTGGCTCGCCACCCTTGGCATCGTGCTCTACGCCGCTTCGATGTGGGTCACGGGCATCATGGAAGGCCTGATGTGGCGCGAGGTTGATGACCAGGGCTTCCTGGTGAACTCCTTCGCCGACACCGTGAGCGCCAAGTTCCCGATGTACGTGGTCCGTGGACTGGGCGGGATCCTCTTCCTCTCCGGTGCGCTGGTCATGGTTTGGAACATGTGGATGACCATCCGCGGGGCCGAGCCTCAGGACGCAACCGTGCCGGCCCGTGGGCCTGCCGCAACCGCAACCCCAGCAGAATAAGGAGCACGAGATCATGGCGAACAATGACAAAGTGCCGAACGCTGAAGACGATCCGAAAGTCTCGACCCTTTCCGACTTTCCGGACGAGATCCCCAATGAGTTGCCACAACACACGGGCATCATTCAGAGGCACGCCATCCTGGAGAAAAGCCCGACGCTCTTGCTGGTGGCCTCTCTGCTGGTGGTCACGGTGGGCGGCATCGTGGAGATCGCACCGCTCTTCTGGCTGGAGAACACCATCGAGGAAGTGGAGGGCGTGCGCCCCTATTCCCCGCTGGAACTGGCCGGGCGGGACATCTACATCCGCGAAGGGTGCTACGTATGTCACAGCCAGATGATCCGTCCCATGCGGGACGAGGTTGAGCGCTATGGCCACTACAGCCTCGCGGCGGAATCGATGTACGACCATCCCTTCCAATGGGGCTCCAAACGGACGGGGCCGGATCTGGCTCGGGTCGGGGGACGCTACTCGGACGCGTGGCATGTGGATCACCTGATGGATCCGCAGTCCGTGGTGCCCGAGAGCATCATGCCCAAGTATGCCTTCCTCGCCTCTACCAACATCAAGCCGGACCAGATCGAGGCCACGATAAAGACCCACCGTCTGGTCGGCGTGCCCTACACCGATGAGATGGTTGAGCAGGCCGAAGCCGATTTTCGCGCTCAGGCCGATCTTGACGCTGATTGGGACGGACTTCTGGAACGCTATCCGGGGGCGCCCACCGCGAACTTCGACGGCCAGCCAGAGCTGACCGAGATGGACGCGCTGATTGCCTACCTGCAGGTCCTGGGCACAATGGTGGACTTCTCGACCTACACACCCTTGGCAAGCCGGTAGGGGGGAGAGCGACATGGATACCTACTCCCTCCTGCGTGAGATTGCGGACAGCTGGGTCCTGCTGGCGATGTTCCTCTTCTTCCTGGCCATTGCAATATGGGCATACCTGCCCAGCCAGGCCCGGTACCGCGAGGATGCCCGCCAGATCCCCTTCCGCAACGACACGGACACGAGACCCCGCACAGGCACCCAAGAACAGGGTGCAAGCCAGAAAGAGACACGAGATCTGGAAGGACATCCCAATGTCTGATCGCAAAATCGACGACGAAACCGGCATCGAGACCACCGGCCACGAGTGGGACGGGATCGAAGAGCTGAACAACCCTCTGCCGCGCTGGTGGCTTTGGACCTTTTACGCCACCATTGTTTGGGGCGTGGCCTATACCATCGCCTATCCGGCCTGGCCCATGATCTCATCCGCGACAGCCGGTGTGCTGGGCTATTCGACCCGCGGGGAGGTAGCCGCCAGCATCGAAGCGCACGAGGCCAAGAACTCCGAGCTGGTTGCAGCCCTAACGGCGACCGAGTTGACGGAACTGGCCCCCACCAACGACCTGCACCGCTATGCCGTCGCCCGGGGGGCCTCGGTCTTTCGCGCCCAGTGCAGCCAGTGCCACGGATCCGGTGCCGCCGGTGCGGTGGGCTATCCCAACCTGCTGGATGACGACTGGCTCTGGGGTGGGGACGTGGAATCGATCCGCTATACCGTCCAGCACGGCATCCGGAACGAGCTTGACCCCGATGCGCGCTATTCCGAAATGCCCGCCTTCGGTGAGATCCTTGAAGAGGAGGAGATCAACGCCGTGGTGGAGCATGTCATCAGCCTGTCGGCCTCCGACTACGATAGCGCCCTCGCGGCACAGGGAACGGAGATCTTCGCCGACAACTGCTCTGCCTGTCATGGCGAAAACGCCATGGGCGACCGCGAGCAGGGCGCGCCCAACCTGGCCGACGCAATCTGGCTCTACGGTGGCTCGCGCGAAGCCATTGATTATTCCGTACGTTACGCACGCTATGGCGTCATGCCCCCCTGGGGGCCGCGCCTGAGCGAAGAAGACGTACGCGCGGTTTCTGTCTACGTTCACAGTCTCGGCGGTGGTGAATGAGGCAGAAATCGGCTGCCACTGGCAGTCGACCCCGGAGCGGCCCTGTTCGCACCATGTTGCCGCTCCGGGGAATTTTTTGACGCAGATCAAGGCGGTTTGCCAGATCTGACTTTACTCAGAAGGTGCGAACAGGAATCACAAAGATGTCAGACCCCTCACTCTACGCCGCCCGTGAGCCCATTTTTCCGCGCAAGGTGACAGGCTTTTTCCGCCGCATGAAGTGGTGGATCATGATCGTTACGTTGGGCATCTACTATCTGACCCCCTGGATTCGCTGGGACCGGGGGCCGAGCCTGCCGGATCAGGCGGTGCTCGTGGATCTGGCCAACCGCCGCTTTTACTTCTTCTGGATCGAGATCTGGCCACACGAGTTCTACTTCGTCGCAGGCCTGCTGATCATGGCGGGACTGGGGCTTTTCCTTTTCACCTCGGCCCTGGGCCGGGTCTGGTGCGGCTATACCTGCCCGCAGACTGTCTGGACCGATCTCTTTTTGCTGGTCGAGCGCTGGGTTGAGGGCGACCGCAACGCGCAGGTCCGTCTGCACAAGGCAAAGTGGAGCGCGCGCAAGTGGCGGTTGCGGCTGACCAAGTGGACGATCTGGCTGGTCATTGCCGTGGCCACGGGCGGGGCCTGGGTTTTCTACTTTACCGATGCGCCGACGCTGCTTCGGGACCTTCTGACCTTCTCTGCCCATCCGGTGGCCTACATCACCATCGCGATCCTGACGGCCACGACCTTTGTATTCGGCGGTTTTATGCGCGAACAGGTCTGCATCTACATGTGCCCCTGGCCGCGCATCCAGGCCGCAATGATGGACTCCGATACGATCACCGTGGCCTACCGCGAATGGCGCGGTGAGCCGCGCGGAAAGGGTAATGTGCGCAAGCGCGACCGGGCTGCCGCCCTGCGCGCCGAGAAGGAGTCCCAGGCTGCTGGCCCTGGACAGGTGCGCTACAAGGCGACACCCTATCCCAATCCCGCCCTCCAGGTTGGCGGCGCGCCCAGCTTGACTGCCGCCACCCAGGAGCACGGCGACTGCATCGATTGCATGGCCTGCGTCAATGTCTGCCCCATGGGCATCGACATCCGCAACGGCCAGCAGATGGAGTGCATCACCTGCGCCCTCTGCATCGACGCCTGCGACGATGTCATGGACAAGATTGGCAAGCCGCGCGGCCTGATCGACTATCTGGCGCTATCGGATGAGCCGAAGGAGCGGGCCGGGGAACCGGGCAAGCCCGTCTGGAAACATATCTTCCGTCCCCGCACGATCCTCTACACCGCTCTGTGGTCGCTTATCGGCCTCGGGCTGATCTACGCGCTTTTCATCCGGACCGATATCGAGCTGACTGTGAGCCCGGTCCGCAACCCGACTTATGTGGTCCAGTCTGACGGTTCGGTCCGCAACATTTACGACGTACGCCTGCGCAACAAGCTGGGGGAGGACCGTGAATTCCATTTGAGTCTTTCCAGCGACGCCATCCTGCGCATCGACCTGGAAGGCACCGACAATCTGCTGAGCTTTAATGTCCCCGCCAACAAGACCACCCTGCAGCGGGTTTATGTGACCGCGCGCCCGCAGGACCCCGCGGCCACCCGCGACGTGACCGACCTGCGGCTCTGGGTCGAGGACGTGGAAAGCGGCGACCGCGCCTATCGTGACACCACCTTCAACGGGAGAGAGAACTGATGACCGAGATCAAGGGATGGCATGTCTTCACTGTCTTTGCGCTGGCCTTCGGCACGATCATCGCGGTGAACCTTACGCTGGCCTTCAATGCCGTCCGGACCTTTCCGGGGCTGGAGGTCAAGAATTCCTACGTGGCGAGCCAATCTTTCGACCGACAGAGGGAGGCACAGCTGGCCCTTGGCTGGGAAGTCTCGGCGCGGGTCGAGGGAGGTGAACTGAGTCTCACCATCCTGGAAGAAGGACGCGCCATTGCACC
>JABDKA010000252.1 GCA_013002405.1 Sulfitobacter sp.
AGACCGGTTTCGATGAGGAGACGGGTGAACCCATTTTCGAGACGGAAGAGACGAAACCCGAGGCCCTGCCCTACATCGTCGTCATCGTGGATGAAATGGCGGACCTGATGATGGTCGCGGGCAAGGAGATCGAGGCCTGCATCCAGCGTCTGGCGCAGATGGCGCGGGCCTCGGGCATCCACCTGATCATGGCGACGCAGCGTCCATCGGTCGATGTGATTACCGGCACGATCAAGGCCAACTTTCCCACGCGGATTTCCTTCCAGGTGACCTCCAAGATCGACAGCCGCACGATACTGGGCGAAATGGGTGCCGAGCAGCTTCTTGGCATGGGTGACATGCTTTATATGGCGGGCGGGGCAAAGATCACCCGCTGCCACGGCCCCTTTGTGAGCGATGAGGAGGTCGAAGAGATCGTCAACCACCTCAAGCAATTCGGTGAGCCTGACTATGTCGGCGGTGTCGTCGAAGGGCCGCCCGAAGACAGCGAGGCCAGCATCGACGCGGTGCTGGGGCTGGGTGGCAACACCGATGGCGAAGATGCGCTTTACGATCAGGCGGTACAGGTCGTGATCAAGGACCGCAAATGCTCGACCTCCTACATTCAGCGCAAACTCGCGATCGGCTATAACAAGGCCGCGCGGCTGGTGGAGCAGATGGAAGAGCAGGGCCTCGTCTCTTCAGCCAACCACGTCGGCAAACGCGAGATACTCGTGCCGGAACAGGGCTAGACTTACCTCCTGAGCCTACGGCACACAAACCACCGCCGGACCTGGGTGTTCGGCGGTGTTTTTTTGTTTCGGGACCTAGCTCCACAGATAGTCTGGATGCGAAATGTGTCGTGGCCAACCACTTCGTGCTCTTACGGTCGTTGAGCAAAATTCGGCCCGCGTTATCGCATATCAGCGGCAACAGACCTATGTCTAAGCCAGACATAACACAGGATCCTCCATGCGCCCCTTCAAGACCCTTACTCTGGCCCTTGTCCTAAGCCTTCTCACCCCGCTTGTTGCGGCGGCGCAGAAGCTGTCCCTAAGCGATATTTCGGGCTATCTAAACCAGCTGCAGACAGCGAAGGGTGAATTCACCCAGATTAACGATGATGGCTCCATCAGCACCGGACAGATCTATATCAAGCGGCCGGGCAAGGTGCGGTTTGAATATAACCCACCCGAACAGGCGTTGGTCGTGGCGGGGAGCAATACGGTTGTGATCTACGACGGAAAATCCAACCAGCCGCCTGAATCCTACCCTTTGGACCGCACGCCGCTGTCGATCATCTTGGCACGGCAGGTCGACCTGGCCCGCGCGAATATGGTGACCGGACACAGCTTTGACGGAACGGCAACGGTCGTGACGGCACAGGATCCGGCACATCCCGAATATGGCAACATCCAACTGAAATTCACCGCCAACCCAGTGGAGCTGCGCCAGTGGATCATCAACAATGGTAATGGCAGTCAGACCACGGTGGTCCTGGGGGATCTGCAAAAGGGTGGGCGCCTGCCCAATAGCCTGTTCGACGTAGGTTCCCCCGGCCAGGGTGTGAACCGGTAGCGCCAAAAGGCGCACTGCGGTCGGGGGCCAGCCCCCGGACCCGCGACGTATCGGTGGTGCTATAGTGATGTTTTCGCGCGGGCCTGTGCCCTGAGGCTCACCAGCGTCTCAGGCGGCAACCGGCGATCTGACCTTGGTACATCTGCGCGCGCGCCTCGACTTTGCCTGCCACCGCAACCAACCATGGCTTGCCGTTGTAGGAGGCGCGGGAGAAGCCGGTATGGCCCTCGTGGTAAGCCAGGTACTGGTTGCGGGCATCGGTCAGCTGCACGCCGTTGCGTTCCCGCGTCTGGTTCATGTACCAGCCCATGAAGTCCGTCGCATCCTTGATCCGGTCCCGCTTGGCCGAGCGGCGGCTTTCGGCGCGGCGGTATTCATCCCACGTGGCGTCAAGCGCCTGGGAATAGCCGAAGGCGCTGGACTGACGGCCCATGGGGATGACCCCCAGCACATACTTGAAGGGCGTGCGTGCGTCGGCGACGAATTTGCTTTCCTGGTGGATGGTCGCCATCTGGACGTGCACGGGCACGCCCCACTTCCGCTCAACCTGGCGGAAGGCCTTGTAGTAGCCGGGGCGCTGTTTGAGAATCGCACAGGCATTGTCCAGATCCCGTGGGGCAGAGGATTGCCCGCCGCCACAGGAGGCCACCAGAAGTACGACGATCAGCGCGCGAAGGGTTTTGCTCATCTGCCTCTCGCTTTTTTGCTTTTTTATTTTTATCCATCTTACCCGATTTGGGCCGGGCATGACATCATAAAATCACAAGAGCAGTGCGAGAAGCAGGGGCAGTGCCGCGATGGACATAAGGGTGGAAACAACGACGAGGCCCGCGACCGACTGGGCATCGGCACCGTATTTCTCGGCCAGCATGTAGGAGGTCACGGCCACCGGCGTCGCCACCTGCAGGACCAGAATGCCGAAGGCCTCCCGGTCCAGCGCGAAATAGAGACCAACACTCCAGGCGATCCCGACGCAGATCCCCAACTTGATCAACGAGAGCAGGATCGCCCGTCCAAAGCCCCCAGCAGAGAGCCGCCCAACGGCAACGCCGAGGGTGATCAGCATCAGCGGAATCGCCATCTGTCCGATCAGGCCAAGGGTGTTGGCGGCAAAGGTCGGCAGGCCCCAGTCCTGCCAGAGAAAGAGCGCGCCAAGGAGGGTGGCCCAGACCAGCGGTTCGCTTAGCACCTTGCCGAAGGAGCCCGACCCGGCCACCAGCCAGATGCCGATGGTGAAGGAGAGGATCGCCATCACCGCAAAGACAACGACAGCGTATTGCAGCCCCACCTCGCCAAAGGCGAAAAGCGCCAGCGGCAGACCCAGGTTGCCAGTGTTGCCGAAGACCAGCGGTGCGGCAAAGGTCTTGCGATTGAGCCGCATCAGACGCACCAATGCCAGACTGGCAATCAATACGCCCGCGTATGCCGCAACGCTGGCCATCGTCAGGGTCGTGAGTGCGGCGGGGTCGAGGGTGGTGTTGACCAGCGAGATGAAGATCAGGCAGGGCACCGCGAGGGTCATGGCAAGCCGTGTGACAAACTGAAGCCGGTACTCAAATCCCAGCTTGACCCAGCCAAACCCGATAGCGGCCAAAAGAAACACGGGCGACACGATTTCGAGAACGGTCAGGGCCAGGTTCAACAGTCTGTTTCCTCAGGTTTCTTGCGTCGTGATTGGACAAATGCCCCTTGAACCGACTACTAACGAAAGGTAGGGGCTGCAATGAAATGCTACGTACACGTGCGAAATATCATCTTGGCCAGATCGTTCGGCATAAGAAATACCCCTTTCGCGGGGTGATTTTCGACGTGGATCCGGAGTTTGCGAACACCGAAGAATGGTACGAGGCGATTCCCGAGGACGTGCGTCCGGTCAAGGACCAGCCCTTCTATCATCTCCTGGCTGAGAACGATCAGAGCTATTACGTGGCCTATGTTTCCGAACAGAACCTGGTGGCCGACTATTCCGGGGAACCCGTGGGCCACCCCGACATCGATGATCTGTTCGGTCCGCTGACGGATGGGGCCTATCCGCTGCATTTTCAACTGAACTGAAGCACCACCGCGCCGCAGCCCCGGACCTGATCCGGGGCCTCGTCTTGGACATTTAGCCTCTTCAGTAGCCCAATGCGCAGCCATCCTTGCGCGGATCGCTCGCCCCTTCCAGCAACCCGCTTTCGTGGACCTTGATGGCCTGCGCCCCGCCGATGGCGACATCGGGAATAGCAACCTGGTGCCCCATGTCGGTCAGGGTCGCGCGGACCGCATCGCTGTAGCCGCGTTCGACATTCAGCGTACCCTGATCCGTAAAGGCCCGAGGCGCATCGATGGCCGCCTGCGGATCCATCCCGAAATCGACCAGGTTGCTGGCAAAACGCGCGTGCCCGGTGGACTGGTAGGCCCCGCCCATCACCCCAAACGGTATGACAATCCGCCCCTGCTGCCGCACCATGCCGGGTATGATCGTGTGCATCGGCCGCTTGCCGCCCTTCAGCTCATTCGGGTGACCTTCCTCCAGCGTGAAACCCGCGCCGCGATTTTGCAGCAGAATGCCAAATTTGTCCGACGCGATGCCGGACCCGAACCCGTGGAAAATGGAGTAGATCAACGACACCTTCATACCATCGCGGTCCACCACCGTGATATAGATCGTATCTTTGTGAACCTGCTCTGACAGCGCGGCGGGGGACGCCATCGCTTTCTTGGGATCAATCAGTCCGGCCAGCTCGCTCGCCGTA
>JABDKA010000017.1 GCA_013002405.1 Sulfitobacter sp.
TTTTCCGTCGCCGAAGGGCCGCGCATCGACACCGACTGGTACAACTTTGACGCCCTGAACATCCCCGACCATCACCCTGCCCGGGCCGAAATGGACACCTTCTACATGCACCGGGCCGAGGGCGACAACCGCCCGCCTCACGTGCTGCGCACCCATACCAGCCCTGTGCAGATCCGCACGATGGAGAAGGAAGGCGCACCGCTGCGCATCATCTGCCCCGGTGGTGTCTACCGTGCGGACTATGACCAGACCCACACGCCCATGTTCCACCAGGTCGAAGGGCTGGCGATTGACCGGGACATCTCGATGGCGAACCTCAAATGGACGCTTGAGGAGTTCTTTGCCGCCTTCTTTGAGATTGACGGCATCAAGACCCGCTTTCGCGCCTCCCACTTCCCCTTCACCGAGCCCTCGGCGGAGGTGGATATCCAGTGTTCCTGGGTCGACGGACAGTTGCGCATCGGTGAGGGTGACGGCTGGATGGAAGTGCTGGGCTCGGGCATGGTGCACCCGAAGGTGCTTCAGGCCGGCGGGATTGACCCCGATCAGTGGCAGGGCTTTGCCTTTGGCATGGGAATCGACCGTATCGCGATGCTGAAGTACGGCATTCCGGACCTGCGGGCCTTTTTTGACAGCGATATGCGCTGGCTGCGGCACTACGGGTTTGCTGCGCTGGATCAGCCGAATTTGCACGGTGGGTTGTCTCGCTAACTTGTGACGTGACAGGGACCGTTGGGGCGGAGAGTGTCGGCCATGCTTTTTCGCCTCTTGTCGCTCATCAGTGCCCTCTTCGCCTTTGCCGGATCGTCGCTCTGGGCTGATTGCGCGGGCCCGACTGCCTGCACTCTTGGCGACCGGTCCTATCACCTGCGCCTGCCCGATGACTGGAATGGAACGACACCCCTGCCGGTTCTGCTGCATTTTCATGGCTGGGGGCGGCAGGGGGATCTGATTGTCCAGCATCGCCGCATTTCCGGCCACACCCGCAGGCGGGGCGTGTTGTTGGTGGCACCCAACGGAGAGCGGCGGACCTGGGATTTCTGGCGCGCGGCCAGCGGGGACGTGGATTTCGCCGCCGCGGTGATCGAGGATGTGGCAGAGCGCTACCCTGTTGATCGTAGCCGGATCTACATATCGGGCTATTCCTTCGGGGCGGCCATGGCCTGGCGTTTTGCCTGTGAGGCGGGCGACGGGGTGGCCGCCTTGCTGGCGATTTCAGGCACCATTTCGCAGGAGACGGAATGCGCGCAGGCCCCCCGCGAGGTGCGGCAGGTCTATGGCTTTGAGGATAGCGTGATGCCCTTTGCCTTTGGGCCCGATGGCGATGAGACCCATCCGGTGGCGCTTTGGCGGGATCGTCTTGGGTGTGAGGATCAGCAAAGGCTGGGCCGCTGGCAGGCAGTCAACTGGTTGACCCTGGACCGGCGTCGTTGGGACTGTGCGCGGGGACGTGTGACGTTGGACCTGCATTCGGGCGGGCATTTCATTCCGCACGGCTGGATTGGCTGGCAACTGGATCAGCTGATGGGGCAGGAACCGCGTTATCCCTGAAGGCGTGCCCCTGGCCGAGGTCGGAGTTGAGTATTTTTGGCGAAAATGGAGCCATAGGGTTAGCCGGGAAGGTGCCGCCTTGCTTTGGCTTGGCGCATTGCACCTTTTGCCGATTGGCGGTACCGACGGGGCCAAAGACGGTACGAGGACGAACCCATGAAATTCACGCTTTCCTGGCTCAAGGATCATCTGGAGACGGAAGCCTCCGTCGAGGAGATTTGCGAGACGCTGACCGACCTCGGGCTTGAGGTCGAAGGGGTCGAGGACCGGGGGGCTTCCTTGCGCGATTTTACCATCGGCTACGTCCAATCGGCTGAGAAGCATCCCGACGCCGACCGCCTGCGTGTTTGCCAGGTGGAAACCGACGAGGGCGTCAAGCAGATCATCTGCGGTGCGCCAAATGCGCGTGAGGGCATCCGCGTGGTCGTTGCCAAGCCGGGTGTCTATGTCCCGGGCATCGACACGACCATCGGCGTGGGCAAGATCCGCGGGATCGAGTCCTTTGGCATGATGGCGTCCGAGCGTGAGATGGAGCTGTCGGAGGAGCATGACGGCATCATCGAGTTGCCCTCGGGCGAGGTTGGCGAAAGCTTTGTCGACTGGCTGACAGCGAACGATCCGGCCAAGGTGGATCCGGTGATCGAGATCGCCATCACTCCCAACCGGCCTGACGCCCTTGGGGTCTACGGCATCGCCCGTGATCTGGCCGCCCGCGGTCTGGGCAAGCTCAAGGGGCGCGAGGTTTCTGCGGTGGAGGGGCAGTTTCCCTGTCCCATCGAGGTTTCGATCGACGAAGACACGCGCGACCAGTGCCCGGTCTTCTACGGCCGACTGATCCGTGGCGTAAAGAACGGCCCCTCGCCCCAGTGGCTTCAGGATCGCCTGCGCGCCATTGGTCTGCGCCCGATCTCCTTCCTGGTCGATGTGACCAACTTTTTCACCTATGATCAGAACCGTCCCTTGCACGTCTTCGATGCGGACAAGGTGGCGGGCAATGCCCTGCGGGTGCACCGCGCCGCAGGGGGGGAGAGCCTCGTTGGTCTGGATGAGAAGGAGTATACCTTCGAGGAGGGCATGACCCTGATCTCGGATGCCAATTCGGTTGAAAGCATCGCGGGTGTCATGGGCGGGCTGGCCACAGGCTGTACCGAAGAGACAACGAACGTCTTTCTGGAGGCGGCCTATTTTGACCCGGTGCGCACCGCCTACACCGGCCGCGCGCTCAAGATCAATTCCGATGCGCGTTACCGCTTTGAGCGGGGGATCGACCCCGAATGGACACCTCACGGGATCGAACAGGCGACGCGCCTGATCCTGGAGCATGCGGGCGGTGAGGCCTCGGACGTGGTGGTCGCGGGTGCCATTCCCGATACCGCGCGCGCCTACCGGCTGGATACGGACCGGGTGCAGTCACTTGTGGGGATGTCCATACCGGCAGAAACCCAGCGCGCCACGCTGGAGGCGCTTGGCTTCACGCTTGAGGGCGACATGGCCCATGTGCCCAGCTGGCGGCCCGACGTGCAGGGAGAGGCCGATCTGGTGGAAGAGGTGGCGCGCATCGCCTCGCTCACCAAACTGGAAGGTAAACCCCTGCCGCGCGTCGGGGATGGCGTGCCGCGCCCCGTTCTTTCACCCATTCAGCGGCGCGAAGTGGCCGCGCGGCGCACCTGTGCCGCCCTCGGGTACAATGAATGCGTGACCTACAGCTTCATCGATCAGGCCTCGGCCCGGCTCTTCGGCGGCGGCACGGATCAGACGATGCTGGAGAACCCGATCAGCAGCGACATGAGCCACATGCGGCCCGCCTTGCTGCCAGGGCTTTTGCAGGCTGCGGCGCGCAACCAGGCACGGGGTTTTGCAGATGTCGCGCTTTTCGAGGTGGGACCCGCTTTTCACGGTGGCGAGCCGACGGAACAGTACCTGCTGGTGACAGGCCTGCTGGTCGGGCGCACGGGGCCGAAAGACGTGCACGGTGCCGCGCGTGCCGTGGATGTCTATGACGTCAAGGCCGATGCCGAGGCTGTGCTGGCCGCCATCGGTGCACCTGCCAAGGTGCAGATCCTGCGCGGCGCGGCGGATTGGTGGCATCCCGGACGGCACGGAATGATTTGTCTGGGGCCGAAGAAGGTGCTGGGCGTCTTCGGTGAGGTCCATCCGCGCATCCTTCAGGCGATGGATGTGAAAGGACCTGCAATGGCCTTCACCATCTGGCCTGAGGAAGTTCCGACGCCGCGCAAGTCAGGGGCCACAAGGCCCGCACTCAACATCAGCGATCTGCAGGCCGTCGAGCGTGATTTCGCTTTCGTGGTGGATGCGGATGTTGAGGCCTTGACGCTTGTCAATGCGGCGATGGGGGCTGACAAGGCACTGATCGAGGAAGTGCGCGTGTTCGACGAATTCATCGGTGGTTCGCTAGGCGAAGGGAAGAAGTCTCTTGCCATCACGGTGCGGATACAGCCGCGTGAGACAACTTTGAAAGACAAGGATATCGAGGCTGTCGGCGCAAAGGTGGTGGAGAAAGTGACCAAGGCCACCGGCGGCACGCTGCGTGGCTAAGGCTGGACGACCGCAAAGGCCGACTTAGGTCCACCGCAGGTGATGGCTTTGAATAACCCAGGAGGGAGTATCGAGATGCTGAATGTCTATTTGTCCGGCGAAATCCACACAGACTGGCGTGAGCAGATCATCGAAGGCTCTCAGGGCCTCGATGTCTCTTTCGGCAGCCCCGTCACGGATCATGCGGCCAGCGACGATTGCGGTGTCGCGATCCTGGGGGCGGAGCCGGACAAGTTCTGGCATGACCGCAAGGGTGCCCAGATAAACGCCATCCGGACCCGCAAGGGGATTGAGGATGCCGATGTCGTTGTTGTCCGCTTTGGCGATCAGTACAAGCAGTGGAATGCCGCCTTCGACGCTGGCTATGCCGCGGCGATGGGCAAGTCGCTTATCATCCTGCACGGGCCGGATCATGCCCATGCGTTGAAGGAGGTCGATGCGGCTGCCCTTGCCGTCGCCTCGGAACCCGCGCAGGTGGTTCAAATCCTGCGATATGTGCTGACCGGTCAATTGCCGGACTAGCCCTCTTACTTTTCGGGCGGGCTGGTGTACCCTTCGGCAAAGAGCCGAGGAAATCAGATGAAATACGATTACGTGATTGTCGGCGGCGGGTCCGCGGGCTGTGTGATGGCCGCGCGCCTGAGCGAGGATCCGGGCACCTCCGTCTGCTTGCTGGAGGCTGGCGGGGGTGGACAGGACATCATGATCCGGGCACCCGCGCTGGTCGCGGCCATGGTGTCGGGGCGACCAAAGATCAACAACTGGGCTTTCAGGACCGTCCCGCAGCCGGGTCTGAATGGAAGGTGTGGGTTTCAGCCGCGGGGCAAGGCGCTGGGCGGGTCCTCGGCCATCAACGCAATGCTTTACGTACGTGGCCATCCCGGGGACTATGACGAATGGGCTGACATGGGGTGCGACGGCTGGGACTGGAACAGCGTGCTGCCCTATTTTCTGAAAGCGGAAGACAATGCACGTGGCGCGGGGGCGCTGCATGGCACCGAAGGACCGCTGCAGGTCTCTGATCAGTCCGAACCGCGGGCGATCTCACAGGCCTTCATCGAGGCGGCTGGTCATCTACAGGTACGCCACAACCCCGATTTCAATGGCGAGGTGCAGGAGGGGGCCGGATATTATCAGGTCACCCAGTTTTACGATGGACCCGCCAAAGGCGAACGCTGCAGTGCCGCCGCCGCCTACCTCCCCGAGGCCGTGCGCCAGCGGCCGAACCTGACCATCATGACCAAAACCTCCGTTGAGCGGGTCCGCCTTGAGGAGGGACGCGCGACAGGGGTTGAAATCAGCCGGAGCGGTGCGCGAAAACTGCTGGAAGCGGGGCGCGAGGTCATCCTGTCGGCGGGCACATTCGGGTCACCGCAGATCCTGCTAATGAGCGGTATCGGACCACTTGATGAGCTGGCCGCGCACCGGATCGAGGTGGTCCATGAACTGCCCGGTGTGGGTCAGAACCTGCAGGATCACCTGGACTACGTGATCAGCTACCATTCCAAGCGCAAGGACGTGGTGGGCCTGAACCCGGCAGGGCTGGTCGATCTGGCCAAGGCGGGGCTGCGCTGGCGGAAAGACGGGACGGGCCTCTTTGCCACCCCCTTTGCCGAAGGCGGGGCCTTCTTCAAATCGGATGCCGGGCAGGACCGACCTGATCTGCAGCTTCATTTCGTGGTGGGGATCGTCGATGATCACATGCGCAAGATCCACTTCAAGTATGGCTATTCCTGTCACGTCTGTGTGCTGAGGCCGCAGGCGCGTGGGACGGTGGGGCTGGCATCGACAAAACCGGGTGCGGCCCCCAGGATCGATCCGAACTACCTTTCTAATCCACGTGACCTGGACCTTCTGATGAAGGGCGCCCGACAGATGGAAGCGATCCTTGAGGCCCCGCCGCTCGATCCCTGGCGCGGCAAGAAGCTCTATGCGCACGACGGCAGTGATGCCGCGCTTGAGGCGGACATCCGCAGGCGCGCCGACACGATCTATCACCCCGTGGGCACCTGCAGGATGGGGACGGATGACATGTCTGTCACGGACCCGGAGGGCCGTGTCCGGGGTCTGAAGGGCCTGCGTGTGGTGGATGCCTCGCTCATGCCCCAGCTCATTGGCGGGAACACGAATGCACCCACAATCATGATGGCCGAAAAGATCGCCGCAGGTATGACGACGCGCGCTTAGACGTTTAGTCCCGAGAGGGGATGTTCATGCCCTTCTGGACTGCCGGTCGCGCCTTGAACCGCTCCAGGTAGTCCACGAGGTTTCCGCGGTCCTCCCAGTCAACGGCCTCTCTCGCGCCGTAAAACTCCAGGGCTCCAAGCCAGGGCGCAATGGCGATATCGGCAACGGAGAAGTCCCCGGCAATCCACTCTTTGCCAGCAAGTTCCAGGTCGAGAACGCTCAACAGGCGCTTGCCTTCGTCGATGTAGCGCTGCTGCGGGCGCTTGTCGTCCCACTCCGATCCCGCGAACCTGTAGAAGAAACCAAGCTGTCCCAGCATCGGGCCAAGTCCGCCCATCTGGAACATCAGCCACTGGATCACCTTTGCCCGCTCGTTCGCGTTCCGGCCCATGAGCATCTGAGCCTTGTCGCCAAGGTAGATCAGGATCGCACCGGATTCGAAGAGGCCCACCGGACCATCGGGACCATTAGGATCAATGATCGCCGGGATTTTGTTGTTGGGGTTAAGGGACAGAAATTCGGGGCTTTTCACGTCCTCATCCGCCAGGGTCACCTTGTGCGGCTCATAGGGAATGCCGGTTTCCTCCAGCATGATGGAGGCCTTCACGCCGTTCGGCGTGGGAAAGGAGTAGAGCTGCAGAATGTCGGGGTTTCGGGCGGGCCATTTCTTGGTAATGGGAAAGGCGGATAAGTCAGCCATCTCATGCTCCTTGATTGTATGTGACAGGACATAGAAGAATTTCCCCGCAAATACAGGCTTTGTGCGGTGCATGGATGTGTTAACACATGTGCAGCAGCGAACCGCAGGATGAAAGTGCGGCGCTGGATTGAACAGAGGGACAGAAAATGATTCAAGAATTCAAGGACTTCATCGCCAAGGGCAATGTCATGGACATGGCCGTCGGTATCATCATCGGGGCCGCCTTCACGGCCATCGTCAGTTCTTTGGTGGCTGACCTGATCAATCCGATCATAGGTCTTTTCACCGGTGGGCTCGACTTCACCAACAACTACGCCATTCTGGCCGGTGAAGTCCCTGCCGGTGCCTCGCTTGAGGCCGCGCGGGAGGCGGGGGCGTCCGTCTTTGCTTACGGTGCCTTTATCATGGCCGTCATCAACTTCCTGATTATCGCCTGGGTGGTCTTCATGCTGGTCAAGATGGTGAACCGCGTCAAAGCGGCCGCCGAAAAGCCCGAAGAGGTTGCACCCGAAGTACCGAGCGGTCCATCAGAACTGGACGTTCTGCTTGAGATCCGGGACGCGCTCGCCAAGCAGTCCTGAGGCTTACCTCACCATGATCGAAGGCCCGTCTGCTAAGGCGGGCCTTTTTTTGCCGCAAGACAATCGTTTGATCGAATCCCAAGTCTGTGTGACGCTAGGTCAGAGACCCCGTCAGAGGGTCAGGACCAAGACACTTATCCAAGGGAGATTTGACCTATGAACTTGCGACCGGACCCGACCTTCCACGCCTCGCCCAAGCTGGCGATGGAGGCCCCCGCCGAAACCGTTGCCTTCACCCTGATGCTCAGCCCGGACGGTTCGCAGCCCGATGGTCTGGCCATTGTCGATGTCGATCCTACGTCCGACACCTACAGCCAGATCGTTCATCAGGTCATCATGCCCAACAAGGGCGACGAATTTCACCACTTCGGTTGGAACGCCTGTTCTTCCTCCCTATCGCCGCTCACCGGCCACGCTTTTCTTGAGCGGCGCTACCTGATTATCCCGGGCATCCGCTCAAGCCGGATCTACGTCATCGACGTGAAGGAGCCGTTGAAGGCCAAGATCCACAAGATCATCGAACCCGAAGAGGTCATGTCAAAGACCGGCTATTCGCGGCCCCATACAATCCACTGCGGTCCCGAAGGTATCTATGTCAGCACCCTCGGTGGCGGTGGTAAGGACGGGACGGACGGCCCTCCCGGCATATTCATCATGGATTGCGAGACCTTTGAAGTGGTCGGCCGCTACGAGATGGACCGCGGCACGCAGGACAAGCAGTACGATTTCTGGTGGAACCTGCCGCGCAATTACATGGTCAGCTCAGAATGGGGCCTGCCGCCGCAGTTCGAGAATGGCATCGTGGCGGAGGATTTGCTGTCCAACAAATACGGCCACCGGCTGCACTTCTGGGACCTGCGCGCGCGCAAGAACGTCCAGACCATCGACCTGGGCGCGAACCACCAGATGGCACTTGAGGTGCGGCCCGCTCACGACCCGGTCAAGGAATACGGCTTCTGCGGTGTTGTGGTCGATACGACCAACCTGGAAGGGGCGATCTTTACCTGGTGGCGCAACGATGACGGCACCTTCGAGGCGAAGAAGACCGTCACCATCTCACCCCAACCCGCTGACGCCGACGACCTGCCAGAACTGCTCAAGGGCTTTGGCGCGGTGCCGCCGCTGGTGACCGACATCGACCTGAGCCTTGATGACAAGTATCTCTACGTCTCCTGCTGGGGTCTGGGGGAGATGCACCAGTACGATGTATCCGACCCGATGAAACCCAAGCTGGCGGGCAAGGTCGAGATTGGCGGTATCGTCGCCAAGCACAAGCACCCCAACGGACGCGAATTCGGCTATGGCCCGCAGATGGTTGAGATCAGCCGGGACGGCAAGCGGGTCTACTGGACCAATTCGCTCTATTCCACCTGGGACGATCAGTTCTATCCCGGTGAAAGGGGTGCGGCGATGGTGATGGCCGAGGTGGGTAAGAATGGTGGCCTGACGCTGGCCGAGAACTTCTGGCTCGACTTCCCCGAAGGTTACCGCAGTCACCAGATCCGGCTTGAGGGCGGGGACTGTTCGACGGACAGTTTCTGCTACCCCTCCGTCTAGCGATTGGCGGAGTTTGACACGGTGGCGGCCCTCTGGTGGGCCGTCGTCGCCTCCGGCATCTATCACGGGGTGAACCCCGGCATGGGCTGGCCGCTCGCGGTTTCCGCGGCGCTGATGGAGCGCGCACAGGGTAGCCTGTTTCGTGCGCTGGCCGCCCTGGCGGCAGGACATTTCCTGGCGATGCTGGCGATTCTGCTGCCCTTTTCCGCCCTTCTGGTGCTGGTTCAGTTGCAGCGGGAAATCCAGATCGGCGCGGCCTGCCTGGTGATCGCGCTGGGCATCTATCTGCTGATCAACAGGCGGCACCCCCGGTTTCTTGCCCGTGTGCCCCCCTCGCGCCTCGCGCTCTGGTCCTTCCTCGCGGCCATGGCGCACGGGGCGGGCCTGATGCTGGTCCCGATTTATCTGGGCATCTGCCGCACGGTCGAAACGGACGCGGGTCATGCAGCGGCGGACACGCTGATTGGCGGGAATGCCGGCGTGGCCTTGGGCGTGGCGGTGGTTCACACGGGAGCGATGATGATCTCAGGTGGCGGGCTGGCGCTGGGCGTCTACCACTGGCTGGGGCTGAAGTTCTTGTCGAAAAGCTGGTTCAACCTCGATCTGGTCTGGGCTCTGAGCCTGATCGGGGTTGGCCTTTTGTCGCTTCTGACGCTTCACTGATTCCCGAGGCACCTTGCGCCGAACAGAGGGTACGAGGGGCCAGCCCCTCGTGCTCCCCGGGATTTGAACCAATTGGAAGGAGGCGCGCGCCCTATTCCTTGAGTGCAAGTCGGGGTGACAGGACGTCGATCCCCAGGGCTTTGCCCACCGCGTGGTAGGTCAGCTTGCCTGCGTGCACGTTCAGTCCGTTCAGCAGGTGCTCGTCTTCCGCACAGGCCTGTCGCCAGCCCTTGTTTGCGAGATCGATCATGAAGGGCATGGTCGCGTTACCCAGGGCGATGGTCGCGGTGCGCGCAACCGCCCCCGGCATGTTGGCCACGCAGTAGTGCATGATGCCGTCAACCTCGAAAATCGGGTCCTGGTGTGTTGTGGGCTTCGATGTTTCAAAGCATCCGCCCTGGTCGATCGCCACGTCGACGAGGGCGGCACCGGGTTTCAGATCCGCCAGTTGCGCGCGGGAGATCAGCTTGGGGGCGGCGGCCCCGGGAATAAGCACCGCACCGATGATCAGGTCCGCCGCCTGGGCACATTCTGCGGTATTCTGGGCGGAGGCATAGCGGGTCCGGAAGAGCCCGGAAAAGGCATCGTCAAGGTAACGCATCCGGGGCAGTGAGCGATCGAGCACGGTCACATCCGCGCCCATCCCGGCGGCCACACGGGCCGCGTGGGTGCCAACAACGCCGCCGCCGATCACCATAACATTGGCCGGACCCACGCCCGGCACGCCGCCCATCAGGACGCCGCGCCCGCCGTTGGCCTTTTGCAGCGTCCAGGCACCGACCTGCGGGGCCAGCTTGCCCGCCACTTCGGACATGGGGGCAAGCAGCGGCAGTCCGCCCATCCGGTCCGTCACCGTTTCATAGGCGATGGCGGTGCAGCCTGAGGCCATGAGATCCCTTGTCTGTTCCGGATCGGGGGCAAGGTGGAGATAAGTGAAAAGCAACTGCCCCTCGCGCAGCATCTTGCGCTCCACCGCCTGGGGCTCTTTCACCTTCACAATCATGTCGGCGCTGGCAAAGATCTCCTCTGCCGTCTCGATGATTGTGGCCCCGGCAGCCTCATACTGCGCATCGTCAAAGCCCGCCCCGTTGCCCGCGCCTTTCTGCACGATCACCTCGTGACCGTTCCCAACGGCCTCCAATGCGGCGCTCGGGGTTAGCCCCACGCGGAATTCCTGCGGTTTGATCTCTGTCGGGCACCCGATTCTCATGACATCCTCCCATGGATTTATGAATTGCCCTTTTATTATGCGAGCCCGCGCGCAAAGCGGTGCGAATTCGATTGGCCAATCAGGGAAAGGATGGGATAGTCTTGCGTCAATCTGACCTCAGACGCGAAGGAATTGCGTAATTGAGCCTTGATGAGATTGATCGGCGTATCCTGCGCGCCCTCCAGCGCAACGGCAGGATGTCCAATGCAGAGCTGTCTGATGACGTGCACCTCTCCCCTTCCGCCTGTCACCGCCGCGTACAGCGGATGGAGAAAGAGGGCTATATCAAGGACTACGTCGCGCAACTGGATGCGCGCAAGCTGGGCGTGCCGACGACCGTTTTCGTGGAGATCACGCTGCGCGGACAGGCCGACGATATTCTCGACGCCTTCGAACGCTCCGTCGCGCGCATCCCGGACGTGCTGGAGTGTCATCTGATGGCAGGCACCGCCGATTATCTGCTCAAGGTGGTGGCCGAGAATACCGAGGACTTCGCCCGCATCCACCGCCAGTACCTCGCCCGTCTGCCGGGCGTACAGGGGATGCAATCCTCCTTTGCCCTCCGAACGGTCTTCAAGACCTCCGCCCTGCCGGTATGAGCGGCAACTGGGACTACATCGTCGTCGGGGCAGGCAGTGCAGGCTGCGTGGTGGCCAACCGGCTCTCCAGCGCGGGCCACCGGGTGCTGGTACTGGAGGCCGGCGGGAAGGACAATTACCACTGGGTCAACATCCCTATGGGTTATCTCTATTGCATCGGCAATCCGCGTACCGACTGGATGTACAAGACGGCGTCTGAGGCGGGACTTAACGGCCGCCAACTGCTTTATCCGCGCGGCAAGGTGCTTGGCGGCTGTTCCTCCATCAACGGCATGCTTTACCTGCGCGGTCAGGCGGCGGATTATGACGGCTGGCGGCAAATGGGCCTGACGGGCTGGGGCTGGGAAGACGTGCTGCCCTATTTCCTGAAGTCCGAAGACTATGTCGATGGGCCCTCCGACTTGCACGGTGCGGGGGGCGAATGGCGGGTAGAGAACCAGCGCCTGCATTGGGATGTGCTGGACGACTGGATGGCGGCAGCAGAGGCCTGGGGCCTGCCGCGCGTCACCGATTTCAACACAGGGGACAACGAAGGGGTAGGTTACTTTCGGGTCAATCAGCGGAATGGCTGGCGGATGAACACCGCCAAGGCCTTTCTGCGGACGGCGACGGGCGGGACCCTGAAAGTGGAGACACGGGCCCACACGCGCCGCATCCTCTTTGAGGGCAGGCGCGCCATAGGTGTTGAATACGACCGGGCGGGAGAGACCCGCCAAGCGCATGTCGGGGCCGAGGTCATCGTCAGCGCAGGTGCCGTGAACTCGCCCCAGATCCTGCAATTGTCAGGCGTGGGGCCGGGGGCGCTTCTGCAGGAGCACGGGATCGAGGTTCGGCTTGATGCGCCGCAGGTCGGTGAGAACCTTCAGGACCATCTGCAACTGCGCTGCGCTTGGCGGCTGACAGGGGCCAAGACGCTGAACACGCTGTCAAATTCGTTTTGGGGCAAGGCAATGATCGGTCTCGAATATGCGCTGAAGCGCAGTGGCCCGATGTCCATGGCCCCCAGCCAGCTGGGTGCCTTCTCCAAGTCTCGCCCAGACTTGGCGACTGCTGATCTGGAGTACCACGTTCAACCTCTTTCACTGGATGCTTTCGGTGAACCCCTGCACGATTTCCCGGCCATGACCGCCAGCGTCTGCAACCTGCGGCCCGAAAGCCGAGGGTCGGTAAGCATCGCCTCAGCGAACCCCCATGCGGCTCCCGTGATCGCCCCCAACTACCTTTCCACCCCCGGCGACCGGCGGGTGGCGCGCGATGCAATCCGGCAAGCACGTGCGATCATGGGGCAGCGGCCGATGGGACGCTACGAACCGCAGGAAATGCGCCCGGGCATCGCGGTCCAGGAGGACGCCGCCCTCGACCGCGCGGCTGGGGACATCGGCACGACAATTTTTCACCCCACCTGCACCGTGCGGATGGGTGGCGATGAGGCACCCCTGGACGGCCAGATGCGGGTGCGCGGGATCGAACGGCTCCGGGTGGTGGACGCCAGCGCCATGCCCGCAATTACGAGCGGGAACACGAACGCGCCGACGATCATGATGGCCGAGAAGGCGAGCGATATGATTTTGGGGCGGGGTCAGTAGCGACTGTAAGAAGTGGTGTTCTTTGTCTGCTTTGAGCCCAATCCAGTTCCGTCGTTATTTCCGCGAGCGCCCGCCCAGAATTCCGCGCGGGTATGCATCTCAAACCGCTAATGCAGCGCAGTGGAAAAGTGGCCGTTGCGCAGCACAAAGGACAGCGGCACGAGCAAATTGAGAACAGTCCAACAATGCGCGAGAACGCCGAATGCTAATCTTCGGCAGAAGCGTTACGCGGCTCCTGCGCAGCAATGATCGCGGAGAAATAGAAGTCGAGCATGGTGTTGAGCGGCGCCGGGTCACGGCGGAGGCGGCAGCGCAGCGCCGCGCCCTCCCAGCAATTGACAATGAGGTTCGCCAGGTCGCGTGGATCGGCATCCGGCGACAGATCACCGCTTGCTTGCGCTTCTTCCATGCAGGCAGCGATACGGCCAGCGATCACGCCAAAACATGCCTCGATCTTTTCCTGAAAGACCGGGCTCACGCCCGAGAGTTCCTGACCGAGACCGCCAAGCATACATCCGAGGTAGCCATCCTCGCGATATTTATCGCGCGTCGACTCGAAAAACTTGCGAACACGGTCGAGCGGGACCAGCGAGAGATCGCCGAGCGACGAGTCGAGGCCAACATGAACCTCGTCCATGTAACGATCAACAACCTGCAGGGCGAAATCCTCCTTGCTGGCGAAGTGATGATAGAATGACCCCTTCGGCATACCCGTTTCCTTGAGCACCGACTGGAGGCCAAGATCGTGGTAGCCGTGACGGAGAAGCATGTTCAGCCCTGCATCGAGCATCCGCTCCTTGGTGGATTTCTTCATCTGTTGGTGTCGCGGTCCTGAGTCCTGAGAAAGCCACAATCGGCTTGTGAAGACAAAAATTCAATAGCACCTCGCCTGACGCCAGATGGTCTGTTGTAAGCGTTAGGGTGCGCAAGCAGGGGATGTCAGTGCTGGTGTTCGGGCGGTGCGAACAGGATTAATTCCACCCGATTGCTGCCTTCGACGTAAGCGTCGTGGCCAGGCGGAATTTCGAAAAAGTCGCCAGGCGCGATCTTGGTGCTCTTTCCGCTATCCAGCATTCGAACAACCAGTGTGCCCGAGATGCAGTATCCGGTGTGATGCATCGGACAGGTGTCCGGGCTCCCAAGAAGAGGCTTTTCATCCTTTTCCCAGGTCCAGCCCGGTTCGAACACCGCGTGCATGCCGGTGGCTCCGGTGCCCATCTTGATGATTGCGATGCCACCGCATTCTTTCATGTCGAGCAGGTCGTCGGGCTTTTCGAAGCGCCGTGTCTCGATTTCTACATTCATGGCGTCGTTTCCTCTTTGTTGTTCTGTGGTGAAGTGAAGCGGCAGAAATGACCTGCCGACCGCTAACAGACCGGTCGGTCTAGTCGCAGCGTCGCACGGTCCCGGTAGTGAGTCAATCATGTCCGATGTCAGCGTCTAGGGCAGAACCAGGGTTTAAGCGGCCCCCGGCCGTATTAGGACGGGCGGTTTTTGTGGGCTGTCAACGATCACTATTCGTCACGCCACCGGGCAGTATAACCGGCTGGTGCTAACGCCCTTTTGGGCATTTCGCAGTTTATTTGCCCAAATGGCGTGGATCCGATGTGCCCGCCTAGCAAACATCCGCCAAACCAATGCGTGCGAGGGACGCAGGGTAGGCACGCAAAAAGAAAACCCTCGCAGGCAAGGCCATACGGGGGTCCTGGTTCATCGGCATCACGCTGCGGGGGTTTCACATCATCCCTAGGCGCTGTGCTTTCTTGCGTGCCAGTTTGCAGGCACGGGTTTGATCGAGAATGCCGACCGCGACGCTCTCTGCAACAGCCCGACCAGCTCGTCAAACTTGGCGCGTTGTCTCTGCGGGTCGCCGCTCGAAATCGCCGATTCGACGCCGTGCTTGGAACGGTTTTCTGGAATGAGCTTCTCGACACCGAGAATGGCAGACGGGATTGCGGCGGTCTGCCTCAGTGTGTCCATACGGTCGCGGTCGCTTTAGACCATCTTCGCCACAACGCGCACTTGCCCCTCAAGCCGGGAAAAACGGTCCGGTATCTTATCCTTGCAAGCATTCATAGAACAACGCCCCATTCTTGGAACCGATGCCTGCGCCACAAGTTTCATATCCCACAGGGTTTATCAGGCCTGCAAAGGCGGGCGCTTTGGGAGAACAGTAGAATGGTTTCACAGGACACGCACCACGATAACGAAACCGACAATGGCAGTAGCTATGGGCGCTTCTTTGCGATGATCGGCACGTCTACGGTCGTGATGTACGGCCTGATGTATCTCAACACCTACGCGCTGGATCACGTCTTCTTTTCGCAGACGCGGATGTGGATGGCGCTTTATATGGGCGGGATGATGGCGATCATCATGCTCGCTTTCATGTTGGGGATGTATTCCAACCGCAAAGCCAACATCGCGATCTTCGTGGGCGCGGCCATCGCCTTCGCTGCTGGTCTCTACCTCGTCCGGTCGCAGGACACAGTAGGCGATGTGGCCTGGATGAAGGCAATGATCCCGCACCATTCGATCGCGATCCTGACAAGCGAGCGGGCGAGCATTTCCGACCCGCGTGTTCGTGAACTGGCCGAAGCGATTATTGAGGCGCAGCGCGGCGAGATCGAGGAGATGAAGCGCTACATCGCCGACATCGAGGCGAACGGGGACGCACCCGCAGGCACGCCTCGCGCTGAACCCTGAGACGAAGGAAAGAAACCATGCCGAAGGACACCCGCGACGTCGCAGACGTGGCAACCGATCCCGCCACAGCCGCCACCGGAAAAACAGCCGTTCTTTACCGGATGGCCCTTCCGGATCACCTGTGCCCGTCAGGACAGAAGGCACGCTGGCTTCTGTATCGCAAGGGATATGATGTAGACGACCGCCTGTTCCGCGATCGGTCCGAGGTAGATGCGTTCAAGGAGGAATACGGCGTCCCCACCACCCCTCAGGTCTGGATTGAGGGTGAACGCGTCGGTGGTTACGACACCCTGCGCCAGAAGCTTACCGACTACGACCCCGACGCAACAACCTACACACCGGTGATCTATCTTTTTGCAGTGGCTGCCGCGACGGCGCTTGCGCTGTCCATCGGTTTTGTTGGCGCCATCACTTGGCAGACGCTCGGTTGGTTCATCTCGATTTCGATGATCCTGTTGGGGATGCAAAAGCTTCGTGACATCGAAAGCTTTACAACGATGTTCCTCACTTACGATCTGCTCGCGCGGAAGTGGGTGCCATATGCATACATCTACCCGTGGGTTGAGACGGGAGCAGGCATCTTGATGACGGGAATGCTGCTCACCCCGATTGCCGCCCCGGCGGCGCTCTTCATCGCGACGGTTGGTGCGATCAGCGTGTTCAAGGCTGTCTATGTCGACAAACGGGAACTGAAATGCGCCTGCGTGGGCGGCAACTCGAACGTGCCTCTGGGTTTCGTAAGCCTTACTGAAAACCCTATGATGATGGGGATGGCAATCGTCATGCTGGTGTCGATTTTTGTCTGAACCCGATCGCCTTTAGTACCATTGCAGCACGCAAGGCTTACTGTGGACTAACATTCGCGGTCGTAGCACAAGCTATATTGAACGTAAATTACTCAGGTCGGCGCAGTCCGCCTAGCAACTACCGCCCAGGCCAAGAAACGGCGATGAATTTCCCACGCCCCGCATGAGAAAACCCCCGCAGGCCGGGCCATACGGGGGTTCCTTATTCATCAGCATCACGCTGCGGGAGATTTACATCATCCCTTCGCGTTGTGCTTTTTTGCGTGCCAGCTTGCGGGCACGGCGGATCGCTTCGGCTTTCTCGCGCGCTTTTTTCTCGGAGGGCTTCTCGAAATGTTGCTTAAGCTTCATTTCGCGGAAGACGCCTTCGCGCTGCAGCTTCTTCTTCAGGGCACGGAGCGCCTGATCGACGTTGTTGTCGCGAACACTAACCTGCATGTGGTTGTCACCACCTTTCTAGATAAAGTTGCAAGGATTTGCAGGAACTGGCCCTATATCAAGCTCTGAGTTATTTGTCGAGTCGCTGAAAGCCCAAAGAGGAAGTCCCATGTCCGACCCCCAAGCCACCGATCCCAAGGCGAAACTGCTGGATGCTGCCGTGCCGCACGTCGCCTTCGACGGCTGGTCCGATGCCGCCTTCCGCGCGGCGATCCGTGACAGCGGCGTCGATCCGACTGTGGCCCGGGCCGTCTGCCCGCGCGGTGCGGTGGACCTGGCTATCGCCTTTCACCAGCGCGGTGACGCCCGGATGCTTGAGGCGCTGACAAAAGAGGATATGTCCGACCTGCGATTTCGTGACAAGATTGCCCGTGCCGTCCAGCTACGCCTTGAAGTGATCGAGGACAAGGAGGCCGTGCGCCGCGGCACGACGCTGTTCGCGCTACCCCATCTTGCCCCCGACGGGGCCAAGCTGATCTGGGGTACCTGTGACAAGATCTGGGAAGCGCTCGGCGATACCTCTGAGGATATAAACTGGTACACCAAGCGGGGTACGCTGAGCGGTGTCTACTCCTCCACCGTGCTTTTCTGGCTGGGTGACGACAGTCCCGACAATGCCGCAACCTGGGCCTTCCTCGACCGGCGGATAGACAACGTGATGCAGATCGAGAAAGTGAAGGCGCGTGTCAGGAACAGCCCCACTCTGTCGGCTCTCTTTGCTGGACCGGCCTGGCTCGCGGGCCAGATCAAGGCGCCCTCACGTTTCCCCAAGGTCGACCTGCCGGGATCCTGGCAAAGGCCCGATCAATAGGGCGCAAAGAGCAGGGTTGCGCCCAACAGCCAGACCACCCCAAGATTTGCGATCACTACCGGATTTCGAAATCCGACCACGATGGCCGTGAGCACTTTGTAGATGATCTGCAGTGGGAAAAGCGTCAGCGCGACCGCAATCGCGATGTCCGTCCTTCCATAGCCCAGCTGCAGGAAACCGTAGAGGCTGACCAGCCCTATGGCGACATAGACGCAGGCCAGGATCCGTCGCGCGGGGCTGTCGGGTCCGTAAGCCTCCTCAATGACTGTGCCATCGCGGCGGATGGCCCAGGCGACCGAAAAGGTTAGTGCAATGTTGGCGACGAAGGAGAGGGCGAAAAGAAACATGGGCCGAGAATAGCGCAGTCGACCCATGAGGCCACCCCGTCTTCTTTACATCCCCGACCATCTTGGTAGCTAGCGACGGATTGTAGATCCGGTGCCTTTCATGACTGTGACCTCTCCGCTTATTGATTTGCAGGGTGTGCATTATGCGCCCGAAGGCCGTCCCGTGCTCAGCGGGATCTCCCTGCGGACGCAGGCCCGCCGTATCGGAATCGTGGGTCGGAACGGATCGGGCAAGACATCGCTCGCCCGCGTGATGGCCGGGCTTGTCCCGCTGGCCGAAGGCCGTGTGCGGATCGCCGGCACCGATGTGGCTCGGGACAGGAAAGCGGCCCTCGCAAAGGTCGGCATCCTCTTTCAGAACCCCGATCACCAGATCATCTTTCCCACTGTTGAAGAAGAGATAGGCTTTGGTCTGCGGCAGCAGGGTCATTCCAAGGCAGATGTGGCGGCGAAGGTGGCGGAAACACTGGCCGGTTTCGGAAAGACCCACTGGGCCAGTGCCGCCCTTCATCAGCTTTCTCAAGGGCAGCGACAACTCGTGTGCCTGATGTCGGTACTGGCCATGCGGCCTGCACTGATCATTCTGGATGAACCCCTTGCCGGGCTCGATATTCCGACAACGCGGCAGTTGCAGCGGGTGCTGGCGGGCCTGGACATATCCCTTGTGCAGATTACCCACGATCCGCATATGGTACAGGGCTACGACCGGGTGATCTGGCTGGAGGGCGGAACCATCGCGGCCGAAGGGCCTGCGGCACCGGTGCTCGCGGCCTTTTCCCGGCGGATGGCTGAACTTGGGGATGGCGATGATCTCACTGACCTCGCCGGTTGAAACCCGCGCCCACCACTGGCCCGCGGGGCTGAAGCTGGCACTGCTTTCAGGTGCCACCGTGGCCCTTTTCGCTGTTGAGACGGTGTTGGGGCAGGCCCTCTTCTTTGCCACGATGGTTGCCCTCTACGCGCTTCCCGGCAGTGGCTTTCTGCGCGCGGGGATTGACCGGCTGCGGATGCTTTGGCCCTTCCTGGTGTTGATCGCGCTCTGGCACCTCGCAATCGGGGAATTGGCGGCGGGCGCATTGATTGCCCTGCGCATGGTCACGGCTGTCGGTCTGGCGAACCTGGTGACCATGACCACGAAACTGTCAGACATGCTGCGGGTCATCGAAAGGCTATGCGCGCCCTTGCGGATTTTTGGTGTTCGGCCCGAACCTATTGCGTTGGCCATGGCACTGGTCGTGCGGTTCGTCCCGGTTCTGTCGGGAAAGGGTCATCTGTTGGTTATGGCCTGGCGCGCCCGCGCGGCGCGACGGGTCGGTTGGCGCATCCTTTTGCCCTTCGCGGTAATAGCAATCGACGATGCGGAACATGTGGCCGAGGCGTTGCGCGCGCGGGGCGGTCTGTAGCCTGTTGACGACCCTTTTCGCGCGGATTATCGCTGCGGCGCAGAAACGCAAAAGGACCCCTCCATGGAACGCTCCCTTACACTTGTCGCCCTCTTCGCCGCCTTGATCGCGGCACTTGGCCTTGTCCCGAAACTGACGCTTGGCTTTGGCGTGCCGATCACGGCGCAAAGCCTTGGCGTGATGCTGTGCGGGACGGTCCTGGGGGCCAAGCGGGGCGGTTTGGCGGCCCTCCTCTTTGCGGTGCTGGTTCTGGCCGGATTGCCGCTACTGGCGGGTGGGCGTGGGGGCCTTGGCGTGCTGACGGGGCCGACGGTGGGATTCTTCGTGGGCTTCCCGGTCGCCGCCTTTGCGACAGGGTTCTTCATGGAACAGATGCAGCGCATGTCGGTCGCCTGGGCGGCCGCGATCGCCTCCCTGCTGGGCGGGGTGCTGGTGCTCTACAGCTTTGGCATCGTAGGCATGATGATGATCCTGCAAAAGGGGCCGGTTGAGGCCGCCCTGCTGGTCACGGCCTTCATTCCCGGGGATATCGTCAAGGCGGTCCTTGCCGGGCTGATTACCGCAGGCCTGATGCGCGCACGGCCCGCGGCGATCCTGTCACGCAACGGCTGAGGTCAGCACAGCTTTATCGGGATGCACGTCCGCGCGTGACGTCCTATGGTGCGCCGAAGCGGCACTGAACAGAGGAAGCGACATGACCGAAACGATGCGCGCGGTTGAGATCACCAAGGCGGGCGGCCCGGACGTCCTGCAGATCACGCAACGGCCCCTGCCGGAACCGGCGCAGGGTCAAGTGGTGATCAAGGTCGCCTACGCCGGTGTGAACCGCCCCGACGCCCTGCAGCGCGCAGGCATGTACGCCCCGCCCCCCACGGCAAGCGATCTGCCCGGGCTTGAGGCCGCGGGCGAAGTGGTTGCCCTGGGCGACGGCGTGAACGAACTGGCCATCGGCGACCGGGTCTGCGCCCTCCTGCCCGGGGGCGGGTATGCCGAATATGTCGCTACGCCTGCCGCCCACTGCCTTCCTGTCCCCGAAGGCATGGGTCTTAAGGAGGCGGCCTGCCTGCCTGAGACCTATTTCACCGTCTGGACCAACGTCTTTGACCGTGGCGGCCTGCAGGCGGGGGAACGGTTCCTGGTGCACGGCGGCTCTTCCGGGATCGGTACGACGGCAATCCAGCTTGGCCGCGCCCTCGGGGCACGGGTCTTTGCGACCGCTGGGACCGACGCGAAATGTGAGGCCTGCGTGGACCTTGGCGCAGAGGCGGCGATCAACTACCGGGACAGCGATTTCGTCGATGTCATGAAGGCCGAGGGTGGCGCGAACCTGATCCTCGACATGGTCGGCGGCAGCTACATCCCGCGCAACCTGCAGGCCCTGGCCGAAGACGGGCGTCTGGTCCAGATCGCCTTTCTGCAGGGTCCGAAGGTGGAAGTGAACTTTGCCACCCTGATGACCCGCCGTCTGACGATGACAGGTTCTACCCTGCGGCCGCAGAGCGATCTGGCGAAGGCGCGCATTGCTGAGGGGCTGCGCGAACATGTCTGGCCGCTCCTGTCCAGCGGGCGCATCGGGCCGGTGATGGACAGTGAGTTCCCGCTCGCCGATGCCGCAGCGGCCCACGCGCGGATGGAAAGCAGCGGGCACATCGGCAAGATCGTTCTCAAGGTGTCGGATTGAGGAAATTGACGCGCTGAAGCGCGACACGATATTTGGATTTTTGGCGCACCAAAAATCGTGCCTCCGGCGGGAGGTATTTTGAGTGA
>JABDKA010000021.1 GCA_013002405.1 Sulfitobacter sp.
TTTGCAGATCCGTGCGACGTCATGCCAGTGAGCCGGGAGTGATGTGGGTGGGGGTCGTCGTTGCCGCGCCATGTCTCAATCATATGGGTAACCCGGTGCGGAACCGGGAGCAGGTGCTTGTAGAGAGGTCAGGCCGGATAAGCGCCGAGCGGTGATCCCGCAGGCCGCTCAACCGCACTACCCCGCGCCAGGCCATTCACAGTGATCAACCCAGCGTAAAGCAGAAGCGTGACCCAGCCCGCGTAGGAGGGATGACCCGCGTCCCCCGAAATCCAGACCCGGAAGAGCGGTACAAGCGGCAAGACGGCAATCCACTCCGCCCGCAACGGCAGGACCCAGTAGCCCGGATCGCTGATCAGCCGGAGGATGAAGGCCACCGCCGCCGCGCACAGCATCACATAGCCAACCAGAACGCAAAGCATGGCAAAGAGTCCCGCGTGCATCCAGGCCCCCAGAAAGAGATTGTGCACGACCTGCCCCTTGTACATCTCAATCCCCGAGCCCCAGATCGGTGCCGCCTCGATCCGCTCGATCGCCCAGGCATACTGCGCCATGCGCCCGTCCGACGAGCCGTCGGAAAAGCTGAAGCGGTCCCCGATCAGGGACACCGCCGCTGCATCGACGGAGAGCAACAGGACCGCCCCCACGCCCCATGCCAGCAGAAAGGTGCTTTTGAGTATGAATTCCGCGGGGCTGCGGATGCCGAAGCGCATCATGCCGATCCAGGCGGCAAGGGGTAGCGCCACGCCCGCCATCAGAAGGACCGAACGGGTGTTCAGCAGGACCAGCAGCAAAAGCGCAAAGACCGTCACAAGCTGGCCCAGCCGGTCCGTTCCGCGCCCGGTATAGCCTGCCCGGAAGAGCAGGAGTGCCGCCAGGATGGCCACGGTGACACCATTCTTATCTGAAGCCTTGGCGTTACTTCCGATGGCCGTCAGCTGTTGGAAGACCGGGGTCAGGAACTTGTAGAAGACAAACTCCAGATCACCCGTCTGAAGGAATCGCTCGATCACCGCGCTCCATCCCAACCCCAGGGGCCGGGCAAGCATTTCGGTTACGGCCACAAAAGAGAGGATGGCCAGCAGGCCGCCAGCGCGCAGCACCCGTGGGTCCGCCTTTACCGCCACAATGCCCAGCGCCAGGATCAGTCCGCTGACAACGAAGTAGAGCTGGCGCAGGACCATGCCCTTGGCGCTTTCACCCGCGCCAAGGAGCGGGAGCATCAGAAGATAGGCAAGGTAAAGCAGCAGCCAGGGAGCGAGCACTGCAGAAAGAGATCGCAGGCCGATCGAAAAGCCGCGTGGCAGGCTCAGCAGCACAAGCCCAAGCACAACGGGCACGATATAGGGGACCTGCAGATCGAAGCTCGCCACTTTGAACAGGTGGGCCCAGGTGAAGGGCAGCGATCCAATCGCCGCAATCAGCACGAGGCTTAGCAGCCCGCGCAACAGGCCGGGACCCGATTGCCCCCTCATGCCCGGCGATCGCCCGGATCGGTGGGAAGGAAGGCACCGCCGAAGGGCCGGGTCGGCAGGGTGATCAGCTTGCCCAGCTTAGGCGCTGCGCCGGAATAGAGCCGGTAGGTCGCGCCCAGGCCATTTTCCTCACTCGGCGGGCAGCCGTTGAGGACCACGCCGGCCAGCTTGGCCCGCGGCAGCCGCTGCAGGGCGCGGGCCGCCTGATCGCGCAGCGTCTGGCCCCAGCGTACCACAAAAAGCAACTGGTCGCTCTGCTCTGACAGGATTGTACAATCCGCCAGGTGAGCCACCGGCGGGCCATCAATGACAATAAGATCGTAGGTCTGACGCGCCAGTTCCAGCAGGTGCCCAAGGCGCGGCGACTCCAGTGCATTGAGCGGCATGTCCGTCACCAGGCCTGCGGGCAGCACATCCAGCACCCCCTTGCCCATAATGTCCGGTGCCGCCCAGCCACTGCCCTGCAGCACATCGGCAAAGCCGACCTCATCCTCCATATTGTACAGCGTGGTCAGTCCGGCGCGGCGCAGATCCCCGTCGATCAGCAGAACGTTCTGCCCCGCGAGGCTTGCCGACAGCGCCAGGGTCGAAGCGATAGAGGTCTTGCCCTCATCAGGTCCGTTGGAGGTGATGAGGAAGGTGGGCGCACGGCCCTTGCGGGCCGTCGCGGAGAAGAGCATGAAACGCAGAACCGATATGGTCTCGGCAAAGAGCGACTGCGGCTCCTCCTCGATCAAGTTGGGGAGCCGCTGATCCGCCTCAAGCATGGGGATCAGCGCGCGCACCTTGGTGCCCAAAGCAGCCTCCACCTGCTGTGCGGAGCGGAAGGAGGTATCAAGCGCGTCGCGCGCCAGTCCGATCACGATTGCCGCCATGGACCCCAGAATAAAGCTAAGGATCACCATGACCTTGACCGAAGGCGAAAAAGGATTGAGTGGCACGCTGGCCGAGGTCACGATCTGGGTGCCGCTGGTGGCGAAGGAGCGCAATTCCGCGGCGAGCCCCGCACTGTCGAGATAGCGCTGGTAGTGCTGACGATAGGCCTCCGCCACCCTCTCCAGTTGACGCAGACCAAGACCGACCTGGGTCTCGACCCCGGATTGCCCCCCCGCCTGGGACAGGGCCTCGGACAGCAGCTCGGTCCGGCTTTCCAGCGTTTCAACCTCATTGGCAAGGGTATCGACAAGGAGCGAGATTTCATTGTCCAGCTGACGGCGGATGGCCTGGTATTGTTGGCGCACCTGAGTCAGGCGGGGGTTGTTCTGGCTTGCCGTGGCGCTCATGTCACGCTCTCTGAGCTCCAGCAGCAGCATCTGGTTGCGCAACTCGATGATGATCTCCGAGGTTTGCGCCTCCGGTAGGCTACGGATGTCCCCGCCCGTTGCAAACACCTCCCGGGCCCGGCGCAGAGCGGCCCGCTTTTGCGCAAGATCCGCGCGGGAGCTGATGAACTCCGCATTCAGCTCTGTCAGCTGCTGATCGCTGAGAGAGATCCCCTTTTCATCCGCAAAAAGCCCGTTGGCGATGCGGTAGTCCGTCACCGCCTGTTCGGCAGCCGCCACTTGTTGGCGCAGCTCTTCGGCGCGGACCTCTATCCAGTCGCTCAGTTCACGCGCGGCCTCCCGTCGCTGGGTCAGCCGGATGTCCTTGTAGGTATCGGCCATGAGGTTGGCGATGCTGTAGGCAAGAGCGGGCGAATTGGCCCGGACGGAGATACTGATGACGTTGGTGTCTCCTTCACGTGACACGCTGATGGCCTCATCCAGGTTGTTCTTGGCCGACAGGGTCGCCCGGTCGGGCACGCCCTCGGGCAGGCCGCCGCCGCCGGAACCGCTGCCCAGGATCATGCCCTTCAGGCCGTAGATGGCGCGGACCATGATGTTGGGCTGTTTGGACTGGAAAAAAGGCACTTCGGTCAGGTTGCCGCGGCGCACCACCTCGATCAGGGTATCCTCGGCCCCGATCAGCAGCAGCTGGCCATCGACATAGCCGGTGTCAGGTGCCTGCAGGGGATTGCTGTCGGCCTTGATCGGGCTGTCAGCGGGCGGGTCGATCATCAGCTGGACGGTGCTCTTGTAGAGCCGCTCCATCGTCTGGCTTGCCACGAGCGCCAGAAACGCACCAAGAAGACCCATCGCCAGGATCAGGGTGAGGTAGCGGCGCAGAAAGCGCAGAGATTGCCGGAAAACCTCCGCGAGGGAGGTTTCATCCGACATCTGCCGGACCTGCTGGGGGGCGGAGCTGTGGGCCTGCGGTGTGTGTGTCATTGTCCCCTGCGCTGAAATACGACCGCCGAGGTGAGAAGCAGCAGCTTCAGATCGCCCCAGAAATTCGCGGTCCAGAAATATTGCGCGTCCATTTCAACCCGCTCCTTGTAGCCCACGCGCCCCCGCCCGTGGACCTGCCAGAGCCCGGTCAAACCTGGGCGAAGTGATAGGTATTTCGTGATGTGGTGTTCGTATCTCAGCAGCTCTTCCTCGGTCACCGGACGCGGGCCGACAAGGCTCATGTCGCCGCGCAGCACGTTCAAAAGCTGCGGCAGCTCATCCAGGCTGGTACGGCGTAGCACGCCACCGATGGCGGTGATCCGGGGATCGTTCGTCAATTTGTGGTCCCGCGCCCATTCGGCGGCCGCCTCTGGATCACGTTCCAACAGATCCGCCAGAATCGGCGCCGCATCCACCCTCATGGTGCGGAACTTCAGGCAGCGGAAGCGGCGTCCGTTCTGACCGATCCGCTCGTGACCGAACAAGGGCGAGCCGCCGTCGAGCCCGGCCAGTACGGCAACCACCAGCATGACGGGCGCAAAAAAGATCAAAAACTGAAGAGACACGATAATGTCAAAGGCACGTTTGCCGACACGCAAATAGACGTCGCTCAGATCAAACTCGGGTCCGGGAGCAGCAACGCGCCGGACGGTCCCGATTTCCTTGTGCATGTCCTTCTGCGTCATCAAATGATCCCCGGCGCCAAACTGCCGCCCAAAAATTGCCACACTCGAAGCTTTCACAATCGCGACGTTGGGCCTAGCTTGGGGCCGTTATTGCCCCTGAATTGGGCAATTTCGCCCCGGGAACCTCGCTCAATTTTTCGCCCCGGGCAGGATTGTTTTGAGGGCGTGAACAATGGAAAACTTGGGAAGGTGAATTTGGGGTGTCGGTAGGTCAGACAGAGCCGGGTGAGTCGCACGATTCGCCCCCCGATAAGGTGGAAATCTCCGCCGCTGCCGAAGACTCTCTGCGGCTGCTGAGCGTCTGTGAAACGGCGCAGGGCGGCGTGGGCCGGTACCAGGAGAATATCCTGGCCCTTGACCGGCGCGGCATCGATCCTTGGGTGCTTCTGCCCGACAGGGACTGGGCGATCCTTGGGGACCACACGCAGGTGAACACCTTCAGGCGTCGCGGGCGCGGGCCGCGCAGCCTGCTGGCCCTGATAGGCGGATTCCTGGCAGAGCGCAGGCGTCTTTCGCCCGATATCTATCTGTTCAACAGTACCTTTTCGCTTTTGCCGCTTTTGCTGCTGCGGGCCTTGGGTGACCGATCTCCAGCCATCTACTGTTCCCACTGCTGGGCCGTGGCGACGCAGGAAAAGTTGGGCTGGAAATCCCGGCTGATCGAAGCGGTTGAGGGACGTCTGTGTGGACTTGCGGACCTGATCGTCAACGTCTCTCAGGCGGATGCGGACACGGCGGTGCGGCGGGGCTATCGCGGGCGTCACATCGTCGTTGAAAATGCGGTGTCCGGGGCTGATGCAGGTGGGCAGAAGGAGATGTTCAGGGGCCCGGATGAGACCGGCATTCATCTCCTTTTCGTCGGTCGCTTCGACCGGCAAAAAGGGCTCGACATCCTCCTGCCTGCCTTTGCGCGCGCCCGCGCCGCGCGGCCGGATCTGCACCTGCATCTGGTGGGCGGCGCAGTGCGCGGCAGCCCGGCTCCCGACCTGCCTGAGGGGGTGACAAACCACGGTTGGGTCAGCCCTGATCAGATCGACAGCTACTACCGCTCCGCCGACGCGCTTATCGTGCCTTCTCGGTGGGAAGGGATGCCGCTTGTTGTGCTTGAGGCGCTGCGCAATGGGACACCCGTGTTGCTGTCACGCGGCTGCCGGATGGATGACCTTTTAGCTGAGACGGGCTGTGGAAAGGCCTTTGATCTGAACGAAGAGACCGTCGTCAATCTGCTGACCGACCTTGCGCCCAAGTCGTTGCAAGACATGCGGAAAAAGGCGCTGGAGGCTTATGATGCACATTTCACGCTGGACCGCTTCACGGCGGAATTCGCGGAACACGTGATGGCGCTCGCGGAAGGAAGGCCCCGTGCCTGACCGCCTGCCCTCCCTCTTCATCGCGGGTGCGCCCAAATCGGGGACTACATCGGTCTTTCGCTGGCTGGACGATCATCCGCAGGCGCGCGGATCAGTCCCGAAGGAGACGAACTTCTTCGCCGATCCGGAGACGGAAGACTTCGACCCGAAATTCAACGTCCGCCAGGGGCTGGACCAGCTTCATAGGGCCTTTCAGGGAAAGACCGGCCCCGATCAGATGCTGTTCGAAGGCACCGCCGTCACGATCTACAGCCAGACCGCGCTTGGGATGATCCCGGATCTTCCGAACGCGCCCAAGTGCCTTTTTATTCTGCGGGAACCTGCGGCCCAGATCCTGTCAACTTTCACCTACTTCAAGAACAACTGGGCAGCGATCCCGCCCGAGGTGGGTTTTGAGGATTTCCTCTCTCACGTCCGCTCTGGCAAGGTGACCTACGACAGTCATGAGTTGCTGCGCGATGCCTTGGCGAACGCCGACTACCTGCGCTTGCTGCAGCCCTGGCGCGACAGGCTGGGGACGGAGCGGATGATGGTCCGTACCTTCGACGCCCTGCGGGAGGACCCCCGGTCCTTCATGGCCGATCTGGCCGACTGGTGCGGAATCGCGCCCGAATTCTACGACACATACGATTTCGCGGCAGAGAATGAGAGCTACGTGCCCCGCAGCCGGGCGTTGCAACAGGTCAACGTCGCTTTGCGGGAAAGGCTGCCGAAGGGGGTCCTTTATGGGCTTGCCCGACGGATCTACCGTCGTTTGAACACCCGGCGCCCGGCAGGGCAAGTCGATCCAGAGGTGATGGCAGCCCTGCGCGCCGAATTCGCGGCGAAGAACCGGCAATTGAGTAAGGCATTCGACCTTGATCTAAGCGGCTGGAGCGACTGAGCCGCCCAGCATCTGACCGTAGATGTCGAGCAGGCGGTCGAGATGGCGTTCAGGCGCAGCATCCTCCGCCAGATGGGAGGCATCGAAGGGGCCCAACCCGCTGATTTCGTTGAGCGCCGCGGCAAAGGTAGCCACCTTCGCATCCCGGCAGATGATCCCGTTAACGCCTGCCTCCACCACCTCGGAAGCGGCACTCCAGGCGCCGCATATGACGGGGACACCCCTGACAAGCGCCTCGATCGGGACCAGCGGCTGGCATTCGTACCAGAGGCTCGGAAAGACCAGCGCACGGGCTTTCGACAGATGCTCTTGAACCTCATCGGGACTGACCCAGCCAACGACCTCTGCCGATGGATTTGCCGCCCTGATCGCCCCCGCCTCGGGCCCATCACCCACGAAGACGGCCCTCACCCCCGCCTCTTGCGCCGCGCGGGCGAAGAGAAGACCGCCCTTTTCGGGTGCCAGCCGTCCGACAAAGACAAAAGCGTCATTGCCAGCCGCGTCCACTTGCCCACCGCCGATGGCCACCGGGTTGGGCAGGGAATGGAGCCGTGCATCAGCGGGCAGATAGGGCCGCATCGCCCCAAGCTGGGTCTGTGAGATGTAGGCGATGTGGCGCAATCCGCCCGGCAGGCGTCCGGGCCCCCGGGCCACCGCGCTGCGCACCACGCGCCATGCCTTGTGCGCCGGATTGCGGGCGTCGCACTGGGTGGTCAGGCAAGCGGTGGAGAGCGGGCGCCTGGTGCAGATCTCCTGACGCTGGAAGTCAAAGAAACCGCCGTTGGGACAGGCCAGAAAGTATTCGTGCATTGTGTAGAGCACCGGCACCTCTGTTTGGGCAAAGGCGCGGCCGACGGAGGGGGAAAGCGCCTTGGCCCAGCCGTGGCAGTGGATGACGCTGTCTGCGGAGGAGAGCTTTGCCATCTCTTCGCGCAGTGCGCGCAGGGCTGCTTCGTTCCAGAGGCCGGTCATCATGGCGTTCAGACGGCTGGGGTTCTCCAGAAGCGTATGCTGGCCCAGGCAGACCGTGCGAATACGGGGATGTGACAGTTCTGCGCAGACAGGGCCCGAGGCGGCGAAGAAGATCACCTCCAGCCCCGCGTCGGCCAGCAGCCGCGCGCTGTCGATGGCCACCTTCGCCTGGCCCCCGTTTATCGCGGCGAAATCCCCGACGATGAGAACGCGCCGCAGCGGCCCTGCATGATTCAAGCTGTTCAAATGTGACCCGCCCGCCTGTTTTCTGCCCCGCAGACTAGTCGAGCGGGGGCGGCGGGTAAATTGACGAAATGGGGCGCCAAAAAGTGCAGTAGTTTGCTTTCACAGGGAACTTTGTGTGGACCGAACCGGAAAAGCCGTACAACATCACGAACCTTTTTGAATTGAGCCCGTCGGGACGCCCATGGATATCTATCTTGCAGAAACCCTGAACCAACTGGTCGGCCGGTCCGAGGCCCTCGATATAGGCCTCCACTTCGTTCAGAGCGCCTATCTGCTGAAAGGGCTCTTCGCGGCCACGATCCTGGTGATGCTTTATTACGCGCAGGTTCCCGATCCGGAGGGGCGCAGGAACGATGTCTATACGACCCTGATCCTGCTTTTCATCGCCCTCTTCATCGCGCGTTTCATGCAGATGGCGCTGCCACCTGTCTCGCGGCCACTACACGCCGAGGGGATGGACCTGACCCGTCTCAGCCTGCTCAAACCGGACGTCCTCAAGAACGACAGCAGCTTTCCCAGCGACCACGCGATGATGTTCATGACCATCGCGGCGAGTGTCTGGTTCTACGCGCGCGGTGTGGCAAGCATCCTCTTCCTGCACGCAATCGTCATCATCTGCCTGCCGCGGCTGATCCTGGGGTTTCACTGGTTCTCTGACATCGCGGCCGGAACGGTGATCGGCGTCGCGGTGGCGGTCCTTCTGCATCGTCGGATGGTCGACTGGATCGGGCGCAGTCCTTTGTCTGTGTGGCGCGAAAAGTATCCGGCGCTTTTCCATGGCTTTCTGTTCATCGTGCTGGCAGAGACGGCAAATATGTACTCGGGCGCCCGCACCCTGATAAGCGGGCTTGCGGACGTGGCACGCAGTCTTTCTTAGGGTTTTTGGTGTTGAATTCGGTCCCTTCCCACATGCATCGAGAGGATACGTCAGCGGCAGTGCGCGACCCGCATGCGGGCGATGAAACACGGCCCTGTGTAACGGTCACCATCGCCATTGCAACCACGGGCCGGGCCGAAATCGCCGCGCGTACGGTTGGCCATATCGCCACACTTCGGAACCCGCCTGACCGGTTGGTCCTGAGCGTCGCCGCAACAGCGGATTTCGACGAGAGCCTGCTGGCCACCCTGCCCTTTCCAGCCGAGGTGATCCTTGGGCCGAAGGGGTCGGCAAATCAGCGCAACCGGGTGCTGGAAATGCATGCGCAGTCTGACGTGATCCTCTTCCTTGATGACGATTTCTTGATCGCTGATGGCTATGTCGACGGGCTGCGGCACCTTTTCACCATGTACCCCGATGTCGTGATGGCCACAGGCCGGGTGCTGGCGGATGGCATCCACGGACCGGGGCTCTCGCATGAGGCGGGCCTGTCGGTCCTTGCCGGGGCAGGTACGCCCGGCCCCGAGGCCGAACTGAAGACGGTTCCCTCGACCTATGGCTGCAACATGGCGGTGCGTGCCGCGACCCTGGCGGCGCATCCCGAACGCTTTGACGAAAAGCTGCCGCTTTACGCCTGGCTGGAGGACATGGATCTGAGCCGACGGCTCGCCTGCTACGGGCGAATCGTTGAGGACGAAAAACTGCTCGGTGTTCATCTTGGAACCAAAACCGGACGATCCCCGGGATTGTTGCTGGGCTATTCACAAATCGCCAATCCCATTTACATGATCCGAAAAGGCACCGGTCAGCCCGCCCCGCTGCTCAAACTGATGGGCGGAAATATCCTTGCCAATCTTGTCAAATCGCTGCGGCCCGAACCCTGGATCGACCGACGGGGCCGCCTGCAGGGCAACCTGACCGCCCTTTGGGATCTGCTGTGTGGACGTTTGGCACCGGACCGCATTCTGCAGCTCAGGAAAGAGCGGACCGGATGATGTCGCAGGCCGCCCCCCCCGTGCGCATGCGCTTGCTCCTTGGATGGGGGGTCTTTGGCCAGCTGATCTATGTGGCCAGCCAGTTCGTGACGCTGCTGGCCCTGACCCGCTTTGCCACAGTGCAGGAGGTAGGCATCTACGGTCTGGCCTCCGCCGTGGTCCTGCCGGTCTTTTTCTTTTTCGACCTGAACATGCGGGTGAATGTGGCCGCCTCCGCACGGTCGGGTTTCAGTTTTCAGGACTTTGCCGGGCTACTGGCCCTCTCGGTCTGTGCCGGTCTCGGAATTGTCCTGTTGCTGGGCTTTGTGGTCTTTGACGGTCCGGCCCGCATCATCCTCCTGCTCATCGGCGCGGCGAAAGCGGCCGAGAGCCTGTCGAACCTCTGTTACGGCGTCTTTCAGCGTTATGATCGCATGGCGCTGCTCTCAGGCTCTCTTGCCATGCGCAGCCTTGGTGGCACCGTTCTTTTTGTGAGCTTCCTGGCCATGGGCAGTGGTGTGGCCTGGGCCTTTGCCGCCCAGTTCATCGTCTGGAGCCTTGTGGCATTGGGGATCGACTATGCCCGTGCGCGCAGGCTATGGCGGGCAAACGGCGGGCCCGAAGGACGCGACGCGGGCCGGATGCGGCAGCTCTTGCGCAGCGCCCTGCCGCTGGCCTTCAACGGTCTGATTTCGGCACTGCAGGGCAATACCCCGCGCTTTGTCATCGCGGGGCTCCTCAACTCTGTTGCCTTGGGGCAATTCACTGTGGTCGCCTACGCGATGCAGGCGATTTCCACAGTCCTGATGGCGGCGACCCAGTCGCTGATCGCGCGGTTCAGTACCTACCTCGACAGGGGTCAGACCGATGCCCTGCGCAAGACGCTGGGAAAGCTCTTCTTCGGTCTGACGGTCTTTACGGTTTTCAGTGTCGGCATCAGCCTGTTGATCGGGGACTGGCTGGTGCTGACCGTCTTTGGCGATGACTATAGCGGCCTGGGGCTGTTGCTGGCGATTTGTGTGCTCGGCGCCTCCCTTCGAGGGATCGTTCTGATCCTCCAGATGTGCCTGCAGGCGGCGAGGGCCTTCCGGTTGATGCTGATCATTCGCATCGGATCGGCCCTGGTGATGTTGACACTCTGTACCGTCGGGGGGCTTCTTGCAGGATTAGCGGGGATCGCCATTGGCATGTGTGCGGCCCTATTGGTACAGGTCGTTGCCCTTGCTCTTGCAGTAAGACCTTTGGCAGAACCGGATGGGTAGAGAAACGACATACGCAAGTCGTTGGACCTACCCTTCGCAAATGAGAAGGACGTAACTAGTGCGGATGAGATCTTGGACCTAATCGAACGCGTCAGGCAATTGAACCAAAGTTTGCTAGACAGGGTGGCGCCTCAACGGGTGGTGTTCCACCACGTCCCAAAATGCGGCGGAACGTCAGTCGCTCGGGCTTTGCGCAGACGCTATCTTACCAGTCAGGCGACAGTAAGACCCGAGCCAAGCTTTCGCGCCTACCAAACTTTCACCGGTAGGGCCGATACAGAAGGTATGGCCAGCGACGTGGACGACCTGCGCAAGCAGATGATGCTCTATCTACTTCACGACGACGTACGCTGCGTGTCGCTACATGCGCCCTTTTCAGGCCGCGCATTCGATCAATTCAACAGCTCCTATAAATTCATTACGATCCTGCGCGAGCCCATCTCTCGTTTCGTCTCTCACTACAACTGGAGCAGTCACCGGCCCGAGGCGCATGGCTACATAAAGGAGGACTTCGACACTTTCCTTGAGACAGAGCGGGCACAAAGCCTGGGATCTGAGTTTGTAGAGTTCTTTGCCGATCTGCCATGCTCCTACGACAAGCGCGGTGCGGAGGCGATCAAGACCGCTATTGCTAACTTGCGCAGGCTTGATGCTGTCGGACGATTGGACAACTTGCCTGCGTTTTCCCGCGATCTCCAAAGTGTACTTGGCATAAAGATCAATTTTGGGCACGAAAACCGGACCCACCGCGGCGCGAATTTGGTATCGGCGAATGCGCTTACCGACCGTCAAAAGGCGATAATCCACGATATCTGCGCCCCAGACATTGCGGTTTGGGAAAGCCTTTTCAGGGAGTCCTGACTTGGAATCTAGGTCGCCAATTGCCTCGCCAGCACCTTCGCCACCGGCTCTGGAGCGCGCATCTTAAGGTTCACCGCGCATGTACGCCGCAGCAGGTCGAGCGTCCGCGGACAATCGTCGATCACCCGGTCCGGTGCAATCTCTGCCCAGGCCCAGGGATCGACCCGCGGGTGGGCCATGCGCCGGTCCAGGATGGGCCGCCATTCGGTGTAGACATGCTTGGAATTGTCAAAAAGCCTGCGGGCACCGGGCCGCTGGGAAAAGGCCTTGGCCTCTTCCTCAGTCTCGAAGGTGAGCGCCACGCTGAGGGGGGCTGCGGGGTCGTTGGCAGGCGTCAGGGGATGGCCTGCCGCGCGCAACGCTTTGGCGATAATTTCCGTGCGGCGCCGCATCCGGCGCAGGGTCTTGGGCAGTTTGCGCAGCTGAACCCGCAGAATGGCCCCCTGCAGTTCGCTGATCCGGTAGTTCGCCCCAAGAAAGACCGGGCTGTTGCCAAGTGTCTGGCCACGATAGCTGATCCCCAGATCGTGGGCATTGGTCATCCGTTCCATGATCTGCGGATCGCGGGTCAGGACGGCACCCCCTTCCCCGCTGGTCATGTTCTTGTAGCTGTTGAAGCTGAAGACCCCCACATCCCCCATCGTCCCGCAAAGCTGGCCACGGTAGCGCACGCCGATGGCCTGGCAGGCGTCCTCGATCACCCGCAGACCGTGGGTGCGCGCGATGGTGAGGATGCTGTCCATATCGCAGGGGCGGTTGATCATGTGAACCGGCATCACCGCCCTTGTATGCGGTGTGATCTTGGCGCGCATATCTTCGGGATCGATGGTCAGGGTCTCATCGACCTCCACCAGTACCGGCACGGCCCCGGCCAGCAAAACGGCCCCCGCGCTGCCCATCCAGGTGTAGGCGGGCACCAGAACCTCATCCCCCGGGCCGATCCCGCAGGCCTGCAGCGCGCAGACCAGGCCCGCCGTGCCGCTGCTGACGGCAAGGGCATGGTCCACCCCGGCCCAACGGGCAAGTTCGCTTTCAAAACGCACACACTCCCGCGCGCCGTCATCGGTACGGATCAGGGACCCGCTTGCGATAACCCGTCCAAGGGCAAGCCATTCAATAAAACCGAGCTTGGCCATCAGAGCTCCTGTAGAAGTCAGAAAAGTATCGTTTTTTCAAAAGCGGTCCCTTGCGGGATCGTTTGGACCACAGAAGAAAGAAGCCGGATTACAAAGACCTGTCAAGTTTCGGCAGCTTCGCTATCGTGTTAGCCATAATTAGCGGACGGTCAGAGCGACAATGCCAATCTTGAGCCTGAATGAATGGACATCGGAAACAATTGCGACCGATATCGCCATTGTCGGAGGCGGGGCCTGCGGGCTGGCAATTGCCCGTGCGCTGGCCGGATCCGGGCGTGCGGTGACGGTGCTGGAAAGCGGCGGGTTGGAAGAAGACCCGGCGCACGAAGCGCTGAACGCCGTAGAGAGCGATCCGGCCAACTGGACACAGGCCGAGGCCGCCCTGAGAGACCAGTACCACCGCAACCTGACCCAGCACTGGGACGGCGGGCATCAGACCTACGGCGTGCGCTGCCGTGGTCTGGGCGGCTCAACCCAGGCCTGGGCGGGCAAGTGCGCGCCCTTTGAACCGCTTGATCTGTCCCCGCGCGACTGGGTTCCACGCTCAGGTTGGCCGGTGGACCGCGAGGCCCTGGCCCCCTTCATCGAAGAGGCCTCGGAACTGCTGAATCTTGGTCCGCGCATCTATGACGCCTCTCTTTGGGAGGCGATGGACCGGAAGGTCCCCGCCCCCTCGCTAAGCCACGGCCCCTTCGACACCCAGTTCTGGCAATTCGCCCGGTCCCGCAGGCAGGCCACGGACATCATGCGCTTCGGGGCCGATTTCCGGGCCGATCCGCCAGCGGATGTGACCGTGATGACCCATGCCACAGTGACCAGGTTGCTGAGCAACGAGGAGGGCAGCCGCTGCACCGGCCTCGAGGCCCGGAATATCGCCGGCAAGCGACTGACCGTGAGAGCAGCCCGCGTGGTGCTGGCGGCAAGCGCGGTGGAGAATGCGCGCCTGATGCTGATGTCGCGCGACGCCGTGAGCGCGGGGCTGGGCAACCAGAACGACCAGGTCGGTCGCTGCCTGATGGACCATCCCATCGCCACCGTCGCCCGTGCCCAACCCGGCACGCTTAATCAATGGGCCGCGCATTTCGGTCTTTTCGGCTTTCGACAGGCGGGACAGACCCACGTCTATATGCACGGGCTTCGGCTGTCCGATGACTTCCAGCGGCACAACGACGCCCTGAGTGGTGCGGTTTTCGTCACCGAGGAACGCGCGCCTGACGACCCCTTCAGCGCCATGAGCCGTCTGGTAAAGCGAAAGAGCACCGCCCCCCTGTCAGATCTGGCCGCCCTGGCGCGCAGTCCGGTACGGTTGGCCCGTGGGATTACGGCGCGCACGCTTGAGCGGGGATATCTGCCCGCGCCCATGACCCGCTTTGCCGTGAACACCGCGCTGCGGCTATTTCCAAACACGGTCGCGCAGGATTATCAGAGCGGTTCGATGCCCGTAAAGCTGTCGGGCCTTCGGTTCGAAGCAACGACGGAGCAGCCGCCCGACCCCGAAAACCGCGTGACTCTGTCAGACCAGCGCGATGCCCTTGACCTGCCGCTGCCGCGCGTGCGCTGGTCAGCTGGCCCTGCTGCGCGGGAAAACCTGCTCCGGATCGGGGAGGCGCTGGCTGAGAACCTGAGTGTTGCGGGGGATGTCGCCCCGATTCCCGAAGACTGGGTGCGGGAGCGGACGCCGGAAGGCGCGGTCGCCATCGATCTAGGGCATTCGATGGGCAGCACGCGCATGTCGACGGACCCGAAACGGGGCGTGGTCGATGCCGATTGCGCGGTGCACGGTGTGGCAGGTCTCTACATCGCGGGCGGGTCCGTCCTGCCCACCTCGGGACATGCGAACCCTACACTGATGATGCTGGCCGTGGCCCTGCGCCTTGCTGATCACCTGCGCGGGCGACCCTAACCCCTGAGCCGCTCCACGATGCTTTGCGCGGTCACAGTACCGACGCGCTTGCCGTTCTCCATCACGTCAAGTTCGGAATCTTCGCCCGCAAGCTGATCAATCAGTGCGTTCACAGGCGTCTCGACCGACACCTCGGGACCATTCTGGGTTCCCGCCTGCCTCGCCATCACGTCCCGCGCGGTGAGCACGCCAAGCGGGTTCATGTTGGCCACGAAGTCGGCCACATAGTCGGAGGCGGGGTTGGAGAAGATCTCTCGCGGGGTGCCGAGTTGCACAATGCGGCCTCCTTCCATGATGGCGATGCGGCCGCCCAGCTTGAAGGCCTCATCGAGATCATGGCTGACGAAGATGATCGTGCGTTTCAGATCGCGCTGGAGGTCCAGCAGTTCATCCTGCAGGCGGGTACGGATCAGCGGATCGAGGGCCGAGAAAGGTTCGTCCATCAGCAGGATCGGCGCTTCGGTCACGAAGGCGCGGGCCAGGCCCACGCGCTGCTGCATGCCGCCCGAAAGCTCTCCCACCTTGCGGTCGGCCCAGTCGGACAGACCCACAAGCGCCAGTTGCTTTTCGGCGCGGTCGTACCGTTCTTCCTTGCCCTCCCCGGAAAGCTCAAGCGGCATGGCGACATTGTCGCGCACCGTGCGCCATGGCAGGAGGCCAAACTGCTGAAAGACCATGGAAACACATTCACGCCGCACGCGCCGCAGATCATTGGCGCTGCAGGCCTGCACGTTGGCAGACCATGCGCCATCGTTCACCACCACATGGCCGCGCACCACGGGGTTAAGACCGTTGACGGCGCGCAAGAGGGTGGATTTGCCTGAGCCAGAGAGGCCCATGAGCACCAGGATTTCCCCCTCCGCCACGTCAAGGGTGCAGTTGTGAACGCCGAGGACCTGCCCTGTGGCTTCCTGGATTTCGGCCCGGCTCTGGCCTGCATCCATCAGCGGCAGGGCCTTATCCGGCTGGTCGCCAAAGACGATGGAGACGTTGTGAAATTCGACAGCCTTGGTCATTTTTCACCCACCCGCAGCATCCGGTCGAGCATGATGGCGACGACGACGATAATTAGCCCGCTTTCAAAGCCCAAACCCGTGTTCACCTGGTTGAGCGCCCGCACCACGGGCACGCCCAGGCCGTCCGCGCCCACAAGGGCCGCGATGACCACCATCGACAGGGACAGCATGATCGTCTGGTTCAGGCCCGTCATGATCTGGGGCAGGGCATAGGGCAGCTCGATCTTCCAGAGCGTCTGGCTGGGCTTGGCCCCAAAGGCCTGAGCCGCCTCCAGCAGCGCCTGGGGAGTGGAGGAAATGCCGAGCTGAGTCAGACGGATCGGCGCGGGCAGCACGAAGATCACCGTGGCGATCAGGCCCGGCACCATGCCGATGCCGAAAAAGACAATGGCGGGGATGAGATAGACAAAGGTGGGCAGGGTCTGCATCAGGTCCAGCACGGGCCGCATGAAGCGGTAAAGCCGTGGCCTGTGGGCCGCCGCGATGCCGATGGAGACGCCAATGCCCATGCAGACGACGCAGGCCGAGAGAACCAGCGTGAGGCTTTCGGTCGTCTCCTCCCAGTAGTCCTGATTGAGGATGAAAAGAAAGCCCACGGTGACGAAGGCGACCGTCTTCCAGTTGCGTTGAATGGCCCAGGTCAGGCCTGCAAAGAGCGCGATGATGATCAGCGGGTGGGGTGTTTGCAGGACCCAGAGGATTGCATCAATCAGCTGTTCCATCAGCGTGGCGAGTCCGTCGAAGAACCATCCGCCGTTGATCTGCAGCCATTCGAAGGCCGCTTCGGCCGCATCGTCGATGGGCACCTTGTTTTCGGTCAGCCAGTCCATCGCGTCCCCCTACACTTGAAAAGAAGATGCCCACCTTTTTGCAAAGGCGGGCATCCGGCGCACCTGTGCGGTGCCTATTCCAGCGCCGCTTTTACGGCTGCCATGGCGTCGCCGCCATCCTTGGCGGTCACGCCATCAAGCCAGCCGTCCAGAACGCCCATATTCGCCTGAAGCCAGCCGGTTGCGGCCTCGTCTGGATCCTCACCATCGTCAAGGATCGCGCCCATGATTTCGTTCTCCATGGCCAGCGTGAATTCCATGTTCTGCAAGAGCTTGCCCACATTCGGGCACTCCTCGACATAGCCCGCGCGGGTGTTGGTAAAGACAGTTGCACCGCCCAGATCGGGACCGAAGAAATCATCGCCGCCTTCAAGATACGTCAGTTCGAAATTGGCGTTCATCGGGTGCGGCTCCCAGCCGAGGAAGACGATGGGATCGCCCTTTCGCGTGGCCCGTTGGACCTGCGCCAGCATCCCCTGTTCGGAGCTTTCCACCACCTCGAAGTCCGCAAGACCAAAGGCATTGTCGTCGATCATCGACTGGATCAGGCGGTTGCCGTCATTGCCCGGCTCAATCCCGTAGATCCTGCCATCGAGCGCGTCTGCCTTGGCCGCGATGGCATCGAAAGTGGTCACGCCCATGTCTGCAGCGGGCTTGTTCACGGCCAGCGTATACTTGGCCCCCTGCAGGTTGGCGCGGACGGTATCGACCGTGCCCGCCTCACGGTAGGGCGCGATGTCGGCCTCCATCGTGGGCATCCAGTTGCCCAGAAAAATGTCGATGTCGCCGGCCGCCATGGAGGTATAGGTGACGGGGACCGAGAGGATCTTGGTCTCCGTATCGTAGCCCAGCGCATCCAGCACGACGCTTGCGGCGGCGGTGGTGGCGGTGATGTCGGTCCAGCCGACATCGGAGAAGGTGACCTTGTCACAGCCCTCGGCAGCCACGGCGGTGCCAAGGGTCAGCGCAAGTGCAGTCGTCGCAATAAAGCGTTTCATGGTAATTTCGTGCTCCCGTTCGGTTTTTATTGATTGATGGGCCAATGAAAAGCCATCTGGCGGGGCATTGCAACTCTTATCAGACGGTTGATCGGGGAAAGGCAGGTGAGCGGAATTTCGCAGCCGGGACATAGGGACTGCCCCGGGGCAGCGCATCGGAACATTCAGCTGGTTCCCTCAGGAGGCCTTAGAAGACCTCATCCAGCACGCCAATGAGGGGCATCAGGAATTCACCGTTGGTCGGATCAAGGGCATCGGTATAGAAACCGTCAATGGCGGCAACAGCGGCGCTGGCGCTTTGCGGGGTGCCCAGGAAAAGCTGCATCGCGGCGGCGGCATTGGTGCTGTCCGACATGCCCTTGTGAACCGCAAAATAGGCACCGATGTCCGTCTTCGTCTCCAGATAGGCCCGGTCAGCGATCTGCTGATCGACAAAGGCCTGGCCGTTTTCCGGCTTTAGGTCCGATTTCGCCCCCTGCAGTACCTGGAGGATGAACTGATCCCGCAAGACTGCACCCTGATCCAGCAGACCGACCCAGAAGCCGATTCCGTCCTGGTCAGGTGTCCGCCCCAGGACATTGTTGTAGACGGAGGTCGCGAATTCATTGTTCGAAGTGCCTTCGGGATAGGTGGCCAGGGTTTCCGGCTGTGGGCCAAAGAGAGCGGCCATATCTTCCAGCGTAAGCCCATCAATGGCAAAGGCCGTACCCCAGAAGTTCAGACCAATCGCATCCGGCGCGCGGTTGAAGTAGGCGATGTAAAGCTCGATGAAGCTTTCCAATTGAGCGGCAGTCAGACCCGCGGGGCCCCCGAATTTCTGAAGATCGAAGGGGGAGCCGAGGAAATTCGTGTCGAAATCCAGAAACTCCATATCGATGAGGGTATCCGTCCCTGCCCCATCCGCACGCCGGTCGGTGACCGTGGTGCCCGTCGGGCTGAGCGTGACGGTATAGCTGGTCTGATTGCCGGTGTAGACCGCCGTATCCGAACCCGCACCCCCGTCGATCCGGTCGTCGCCACTGCCGCCGGTGATGGTGTCGTTGCCCGCCAGCCCTTCGATCGTGTCGGCGGCATCACCGCCCGTCAGAACGTTGTTTGCAGGTGTCCCGACGATAAAGCTTGGGGCAGCGGCAACGGTCGCGGTTGCAGCGCTGGTGACAGTTTCGGTCGTGCCGCCCTCGTCGAGGAAGGAAACCCTGACGCTGACCTGGGCCCCCACATCCTGCGCGGCAAGCGTGTAGTTGGCCGCGGTGGCCCCATTGATAGGCGTGCCGTTCCGCAGCCAGGCGTAGGTGAAGGGCCCCAGCCCGTCGACATCGCTGATCCCGGCGACATTCGCGCTCAGCACCTGGCCGCTGGTAGCCACCCCTTCGACAAGCACATCCCCGGCGGGCAAGGTGTTGGTCGGTGCGCTTACCAGTTCGATATTGGCCTGGGTCAGCGGCGTCCCGGACTGCACTGCGTGAAAGACGTCAATATAGGTGCCGTCCGTCAGCGTGAGACGTGAGACGTTGCTGAAGGGCTTGCTGATGGCGGCGAGCGCCTGTGCCGCACTGGCAAATCCGCTGTCGATCAGGCGGATCACTTCAGTTGCCACTTCAAAGTCGAAAACGGTGTTCTGCCCGTCGCCGAGACCCACCGCATATATGTCGGCGCCGCCGTCACCGAAGATGCTGTCATTGCCCGTGCCGCCGCGGATGACGTCTGTCCCTGCCCCACCCTGGATTTGGTCGTTTCCAGCACCGCCGTTCAATGTGTCCGCACCCGCGTGCCCAAAAAGGATGTCGGCCCCGCCGTCCCCGTTGATCAGATCGTCACCGCCTTCGCCCTGGATCTGATCCGCCCCGTCCAACCCGCTAATCGAATCCCCGACGATGGTGCCAAAGATCGTTTCACCGTTGTTCGTCGCGATGGGCGGCGTGCTGCCCTGGGCGGTATAGCCGGTCACCTGGTATCCGATATCGGCGAGGATGGCCTTGTCGAATTCGCTCAGCAGCTTGCGTTCGCCCACCGTGATCGAGGGATCGAGAGCAACGGTATCCCCGGCGAAGCCTTCCTCCACGTGACTGTCATCACTGTGGAGCGGCACCGATGTGCCGCCATTCAGCACTGTGGCATTCACGCCGAGGAAATCATCGCCCGAGATGAGCCCGGAAAAGGCCGCCGAGGTGCCGATGCCGAGGATATGACCGATTTCGTGTACTGCGACAGAAAGGAAGTCGTCCTGTCCGGCGACGGGCCCGGCCAGATCGAAGTTCCAGTTCGTGCTGCTGTTGAAGGTCATGGACCCAGCCCAGGGTTCAAAATCGGTCACCGGCCCCTGGCTCCGGAAATCATCGCTCACCCGCGACTGAAAGAAGTCGCCTTGGGCGGAATAGCCCGTTGGCCCCGCCATACCGAGGGTGGAGCCCGAGAGGGTCTTGGCACCGACAAAGATGATGAGATCATCGATGGCGTCGGTCAGTGTGACCGTCTCATTCGTAGTCAGATTGGAGGGGTTGAGCACGTCGAACTGAACACCGACCGGGACATCGGCGAATTCGTCCCCGATCACCGCTTCCCATTCCGCAGCCGCAGCTTCCAGAACGGCGCGCCGGGCGGGATCCGTGAAGAACCCGGAGCTGTCAAAACGGTAATCGAAAACGATGTTAAACGACATGCACTGTAACCTTTCAAGGCATCTTGTTGGACTTGGCCAGACCGCTGTTGGAAGGTCCAGCGAAAGGCCGCTCCGATCAGGAGCCTTGTCAGTCTAACCCATTCGGAAGTGCGGTGATGCAACACTGGCAAGACTTTGCCGTCCTGCCCCACCCCTGGAATCAGTTCGCCTGAAAAGGCTCCGTTCTCTCCTTTTTGCCATCGAAAAATGGCCAATCGATGGACCTGTTCAGGTGCTTGCGTGGCGATATTCGCACCGGACTAAGATGTCGGTAAGGTTTGCCGGGTGCGGCGTAAGAAAGGCGTGGAAACGCGAGCCTTTTCACGTGAATCCGGCGAAGCCCTTTTGATCCACTAAGGTGTCCAGTTTCGGCCTGCCCAAAAAGAAAAAGGCCGCTCCCGAAGGTGCGGCCTCTGCGAACCTCGACCGAGGGAGATCTTAGTTCGTACCGTTAGAGCTTCCGCCCGAGGCTGCCGCGGCCAGGCCTGCAGCAATGAATACACCCGCAATGGC